>JANLPB010000007.1:0-3859 GCA_031366885.1 Ilumatobacteraceae bacterium | reverse complement strand
CACTGACGTGACGGGCACCATTCAGTTGCCTGAGGGCACTGAGATGGTCATGCCGGGCGACAACGTGGCTATCACTGTCGAGCTCGGTAAGCCGATCGCGATGGACGAAGGCCTGCGTTTCGCTATCCGCGAGGGTGGCCGCACCGTCGGCGCCGGCCGCGTCACCAAGATCACCAAGTGACCTGAGAGAGACGCACCAACATGGCACAGAGCATCCGTATCCGTCTCAAGGCATTCGACCACGAGATCATCGACCAGTCGACGAAGAAGATCGTCGAGACGGTCACCCGTACCAACGCAACGGTGCGCGGCCCCATCCCGCTGCCCACCGACAAGCACCGCTACACGGTCATCCGTGGCCCGCACATCGACAAGGACTCTCGCGAGCACTTCGAGATGCGCGTCCACAAGCGCCTCATCGACATCGTCGACCCGAACGCAAAGACCATCGACAGCCTGCAGCGCATCGAGCTGCCCGCCGGCGTCGACATCGAGATCAAGATTCAGAACAGCTGACCTCGCTGTAGCAACGGAATTGAGAGGTCCCGTCGGCTCCGGCCGACGGGACCTCCTCGTTTTCCACGACCCTCACAGAGGTGATGCGGGGCGCCTGCCGGCTATTGCTCGCGTGCTGCGATGGGTGGCAGGATTGCGCGGTACGCGACGCCAAGTTCGCGAGCCAGCGCGGCTGGCGAGAAGACCGCCACCGCTCGTTGTCGTCCGGCATCACCCATGGATGCGTACAGCTTGCGGTTGTCGGCAAGTTGCGCAATGTGGGACGCAACCGATTCGCGGTCCCCCGGCTCGGCCAAGAAGCCGGTGACCCTGTTGTCCACCACCTCAGGGATTCCCCCGTGGCCGTACGCGACGACGGGCAGCCCGGCCCCCATTGCTTCCAACACGGTGCGACCAAATGCCTCGTGGCAGATGGACAGGCTGACCAGCACGTCGGCGTGCGCCATCGCCAGCTCGGGTCCGAGCACATAGCCGGTAAACGACACGTTGCCCGGGAGATCGTCGCGGCCCTGCAGGCTGAGGACAAGGTCGGAGATGGGGCCAACCACCGCGAACTCGATGTCTGATCGGTGCGCGAGGAGCTCGGCGACGGCAACGAACTCGAGCAAACCTTTGCGCTGCGTGGTACTGCCCACGAGCGCTACCCGAAGCCGATCGGCAACGGGCGCTGCGCGTTCAGGGAAACGAGCGGCGTCGATGACGTTGGGGACCACGCAGGTCGCTGCGCTGAGCGGAAACGCAGCGGCGACCGCACGCGAGCAGGCGATCACGTAGTCGGCATTGGCGAGGATGTCGTCGGCGAGCTCGTGGGGCCCCGCGACGCCCAGAAACATCCACAGGTCTGGGTCGCCGACAGGAAGCTCTCGTGCATGCACGACACCCGGGATGCCACATGCGCGTGCGGCGATCAGCGCGCACAGTGGGACGATGGTGTTGACGTGCACCGCGTCGACGTGGTGTCTCTGGATCAGCGCAACCATGGTCGCTACCTGAGCGTCGGTGGCCGGCCGGCGCGGCCAGGTGGCGCCTGTATCGAAGGTCTCCACGGCGCAGCATCGGCGCGCCAAATCGTCGAGGTACGTCTGATTTTCTGTGGCCGGTATTGCGACCACGGTGTCGATACCGATTGCGGCGAAACCGTCGAGCAGGTCCAGCAGGCTGCGCTCGGCGCCGAACAGCTGCTCTCCGGCGAGATGCCCGACCACCAGCACGCACCGACGCCCCGTATGACGGGGCAGTCGCATGCGATCGCGATGTGTCGAGGGCGACTGGTCCATGTAAGGCGACCTTACTGTCGACGTGCTGTCCGCACACCTCCCGTGCTCGCACCAAAGAAGTGACGTTCTAACGTGCGGCGCATGCAGGAACTGGATACGCACCTGGGTGGGAAGCGGCCGTTCGGCCTCAACTACTGGCCGTTGCCGCAGGACGATCCCGGTGTCGAGATTCCGCGCGAGTCCATCCGCCTCGTCTCGCCAGACGGAGCGCTTGTCCGCGGCGTGTTGTGGACTCCACCGAACGGCAAGCCGTGGAAGACCGCGGTGATCTTGAGCCATCCTCGCGGCGACTTCAGCGTGCACTACGCCTGCCCCCTGTTGGCCGCCGCCGGGTACGCAGTACTGGGCTTTGGCACCCGATATCAGAACAACGACACCGATTGCCTGCACGAGAACTGCATCGTCGACGTGAAGACTGTGCACGATGAGATGATTCGTCGTGGAGCCGAAGCGGTGGTGCTGCTGGGCAACTCCGGTGGCGGCAGTCTGATGGCGATGGCGCAGGCGCAGCTCGGTATTGGCGACGGTTGGATTGGAATGGCTGCGCACCCGGGTGAGGGTGTGTTCATGCTGCAGGTGATCGACCCCAGCGTGGCGGACGAAGACGATCCGTTCAGCACGGTGCCGGAGCTGGATATGTACAACCCCGAGAACGGCTGGAGGCGGTGGCCCGAGCCGTGCGTGTACGACACTGATTGGTTGACGACGTATCGCGCCGCGCAGGTTGCGCGAGTCGCGCGCATCGACGCGATTGCGAAGGCCAGCATCGCCGAGGCCACGGACGCCGGTGGTCGCCTCCGCGGGTTGGACAAGGCGCACGACACCGTCGAGTGGCGCGAGCAACGGCGCCGGGCAGTCTTCACCAAGTACCTCACCGTCTATCGAACACTCGCCGACCCGGCGTATCTTGACCTCAGTATCGATCCCGACGAACGGCCGATGGGCAGTCTCTTTGCGTTCCCCGATCCCTTCGATGCCAACTACGGGCGTGGTGGCCTAGCGCGCACGATGACGGCCCGCGGGTGGCTCAGCACGTGGTCCGGCCTGTCCAGTCACGCACGACTGGCCGGCACCATGCCGCAGGTGAAGGTGCCAACGATGCTGGTTCACCCCACCGCCGACACCGAGATTCGAGTGTGGCAGGCCAAGGAGATCGTCGACGCCGCGGGGGCGCGGGACGTGACGTATCTGGAGATGAAGGGCGCGCCGCACTACTTGGAAGGGCACCGGCAAGAAGCGCTGACGGCGGTTGCCGAGTGGCTCGGCAAGCGATTTCCGTGAGTGCCCGCTTCTTGTAAGGCGCGCCTAACCTGAGGTCATGTTCGCCACATTTGCACCGATGTCAGCGCGGGCCGGGTCCCGCGACAATTTCGTCGATCTCGATGTGCCGGCATGGGCGTGGGTCGCCCTTGGCGTCACAATCGCCCTCATGTTGGGTATCGATCTCTTCCGGCATCGCGTGCCGCACGAACCGACACCCAGAGAAGCGCTCACCGAGTCACTGGTCTGGGTGACCTGCGGCCTCGCCTTCGCTGGCGTCATCGCGCTGGCGTTCGGAGGCCAGGCAACCACCGAATACCTCTCCGGCTACGTGATCGAGAAGTCGCTCAGCATCGACAACGTCTTCGTGTGGGCGATGCTGTTCGCCAGTTTCAAGATTCCGTTGAAGTACCAGCACCGGGTGCTGTTCTGGGGCATTTTCGGCGCTCTCATCCTGCGCGGTCTCTTCATCTGGGCGGGCACGGCACTGATCTCCAAGTTCTGGTGGGTATTGCTGGTGTTCGGCGCGCTGCTGATCTTCACCGGCCTCAAGATCCTCAAGCACCGCAACGACGAGGGCGAAAAGGAGCACACGGCTGGCCTGAAACTGCTGAAGAGGGTGATGCCGGTCTCCGACGAGCTCGACGGCCAAAGGTTTTTCACGATGCAGAACGCCAAACGAGCTGCAACACCGCTGTTTGCGGCCTTGGTAGTGGTCGAGCTGACGGACGTGATCTTCGCCGTCGACTCGGTGCCCGCCATCCTGGCTGTCTCCAACGAGCCGTTCATCGTGTTCGCCAGCAACG
>JANLPB010000381.1:0-3261 GCA_031366885.1 Ilumatobacteraceae bacterium | reverse complement strand
CGGCGGCGATGTGCGCGCTGCCGGGTTGTCTGTCTGCCATCCGCACCGGCACCGTCACTCCAGACACGCAGCTGCTCACCGTTGCTGGCTCCATCACGTTCCTGGTGATCATGGTGGTCGGTGGCGCAGGTTCGTTGTGGGGCCCGATCCTGGGGGCCGCGGTGTATCAATTCATCACCGAACGCACGGGCGATTGGACAGAGCCTGGCAACATTCCCGGGTTGTTCCGACCGCTGTTCAGCTGGTCGAAGACCGCACCTGGCGGTGGCATCTTCGCGGCGACGCTGATCCTGCTCATGTTTTTCGCCCCGTTTGGTATCGCCGGGCTCTGGCGTGCGCAGACTGCGCGGTTGGTGAGGGTTGTGCCCAAGCCAGCCGGCACGGGTACCCTTGATGGGGCGATCTCGGCTACGGCCGAGGACCCACCCCCTACAGATTGAGGAGACGAACCATGCGAAAGCCCGCACGGCTCATGGCGGCATTGACCGTCGGCGCACTGTTGATCGCTGCCTGCAGCAACGACAAGGCCACTGATAGCACGACAGCAGCAACGACGGCCGACACGACTGGCGACACGACTGGCGACACCGCGACGGATACGACTGGCGACACCACGGCAGACACGGCCGCCGTTGACACCACCGAGCCTGCGGCTGCGGGCTGGGCCGTCAACACCGACGACTGCATCGATCCTGCCGCAGCAGAGGCGCCCATCGAGGGCACCATCAAGATCGGTTCCGTGATGCCGCTCACCGGCGAGTCGTCGGCCGACGAGGCCTTCGCCCCCGTGAAGGACGGCTGGTTGGCGTACATGGACTACGCCAATACGGCTGGCATTTTGGGCGACTTGAAGATCGAAGCTTCGGTGGAGGACGACCAGTACAGCAAAGACCTCACCCCGGGTGCAGTGTCCAAGGAGCTCGACGCCGGCGTCAATCTGTTCTCGGGCATCATCGGCTCGCCCAACAATCTCGCCGTGCGCGACACGCTCAACGAAGAGTGCGTCCCTCAGCTCAGCTCTCTCACCGGCTCACCCGCATGGGGCCAAGTAGCCGACTACCCGTGGACCACAGGTGAATTGGTGCCCTACGGCACCGAGTCGAAGATCTACGCCAAGCAGATCGCCGAGCAGTACCCCCAGGGTGCGACCGTTGCGTTGTTCTACGTCGACAGTGAGTTCGGTCAGGTGTACGCCGATGCGTTCAAGGAACTCGCCGCCGAGTACGGCCTCGACATCGTCGACGAGCAGACCATCGCCGCCGGCGATAGCGCACCGCCCACCTCCCAGATCACCAGCATCGCCGACAAGGCTCCCGATGTGATCATGGCTGTGCCGCTCGGCATTGGCTGCGTCACGTTCCTCGGCGAGCTCGCCTCGAAGAAGGCTCAGACCGCTGGCTGGGCGCCAGCGACGTACATCACCAACACCTGTGCGGCCTCGCTGATTCTGGCTGCGGCAGGCGCGGCTGCCGACGGTATCTACACGTCGGGCAACCTCATCGATGTGTCCGACCCGGCCAACGCCGCGAAGCCTGCGGTCAAGGAATACCTCGACTACATGGCCGCAGCTGGCAAGTCCGACATCGTGACGACGGCGACGGCTGGTTGGTCGACCGCGGAGGTGACGGTGGCAATCATCAAGCAGGCCCAGGCATCCCCCGAGGGTCTGTCACGGGCATCCATCATCAACGCCGCACGCAACTTCACCTTCACGCCGTCACTGGCTCGTGACGGTGTCGTGTTCAAGTCGATGGGCGAGGAAGACCCGTTCCTGGCCGAGTCGCTGCAGGTGCTGCAATACACCGCCGCAACCGCTACCTTCACCAACATCGGTGAGCTGATCACTGAATTCGAGAGCTGATCAGTTCAGCTGTCGACATGGCATGAAACTGAATGTGGCCCATCCTTCGGGGTGGGCCACATTCGCGCCTGCCTCTCAGTCCGAGCGGGCGATGCGCGCTCGCCGAAGCGAATCGACGGTCAGCACGATCAGGCCGATCCACACGAGAGCGAACCCGAACAGGCGTGTGGGCGGCAGCGCCTCGTCGTAGATCAGCCAGCCGATCACAAAGTTCATCGACGGAACGATGTACTGCATCGGTCCGATGACGGTCATCGGCATTCGTTGCGCGGCGTACGCGAACAGCATCAAGGGACCAATGGTGGCGAGCCCGCTGAATGCGGCGAAGGCCAACTCGGAGTGTGAGGCACTTTTCGGGATGCTGTCAGCGTGACCAGCGAAGAGCAGTGCCACGGCCAACGCCGGTACGGCGAGGATGAACGACTCGGCCGCCATGCTTTCCACGGGCGTCAGCGGGACTTGTTTCTTGAAGTAGCCGTAGATCGTCCACGAGGTCGCGATCGCGAGGGCCAGCCATGGGACGCCGCCATACGAAACGGTGAGCACCACCACGGCGCCTGCGGCGAAGCCCAGCGCAACTTTCAGGGCCGGCCGAAGCGGCTCGTGCAGCACGAGGACACCGACGGTGACCGTTCCCAAGGGGGCGACGAAGTAGCCCAACGCCGTCTCCAATACATGGCCGTGGACGACAGCCCACACGTACGCGGTCCAGTTGACCGTCAGCAGCAGCGAGGCGACCCCGACACGGACGAGCAGCGCACGATCTCGGCGCAGTACAGAGAGAAAGTGCCAGCGCCTGGTGACGGTGAGGACAACCGCCATCAGCATCGCGGAGGCGCTGATGCGCCAGCCAATCAACTCGAACGCGTTGAAGCCGTGAAGTTGCTTCCAGTAGATGGTGAGCAAGCCCCACGTGACGTACGCCGCGATTCCGGCGATGATGCCAGCGCGCTGTTGTTCGTGGGGCGGCACGCTATTGCAGCAACGCGAGCGCGAGGTCGTTGAGGTCGGCGGCGCGTCGAAACTCGACGCGCGGATCTTGGTGCAGGGTGTCGTGAAGGAAGGCGAAACTGAGGCCGGACGCAGGGTCCACCCAACACAACTGCCCGCCCGCGCCGGCGTGGCCGAATGCGCGCGGCGCGGATGGCATCCAGCGGTGAAGGTGGAAACCGTCGTTTCCCGAGACATAGCCGGCGATCGTGCGGCTGGCAGGAACTCCGTCCGTCACGCTGACACTGCCGTTGCGAATGGTGCCCACGGCGTCTTCGAGCCACGTGTCGGGAAGTGCTGCGCCCAGCGCGAGCTGGGCGGCGGTGATGTTTTCCGACTCGACTTCCTGCTGGATGCGTTGGGCGAGGGCGTGCGGGCCAGTAGCGGAGAGGGTGGTCACGAGTTCGTAC
>JANLPB010000363.1:0-19078 GCA_031366885.1 Ilumatobacteraceae bacterium | reverse complement strand
CCCAGGCAGCAGCGTTCGCGGCGCTCGGTGTGCCATCGTTCGCCTGCACACCCGATGCCTTCCCGGATCTGCTGGCGGCAGCGCTGGAAGGCCGCGATGTAGGCCGCTGGGCCAACGAACATGGCCTCCACACTGCGGTCGCACCCGCTTCCGTTGGCGGCGGCTGAGGGCGTCAGCGCAGGGACTGCACCCGGTGGATGGCTACGGGGCGAGCCATGCCCTTGAGCTCGATCTCGCCAGCGGGCTCGCTGACGACTGAGGTGCCCAAGGCAATCACTACCCGCTCGGCCGCCAGCACTTCGCCGCCCTGGGCCTGGCCGCACAGGCGCGCGGCCAGGTTCACCACGGTGCCGATGGCGGTGTATTCGTAGCGGCCGTCGAAGCCGATCTGGCCGCAGGTGGCGTAGCCGGTGGCGATGCCGACGCCCAGGCGGAGGTCGTGCCCGCGGTGCTTCCATTCTTCGGCCAGACGTTCGGTGCGGTCGCGCATGCCGAGACCCAGCGTGACGGCTCGGCGCTCTGGGCTGTCGCAGGGGATTGGGTCGTTGAAGAACACCATCATGCCGTCACCAGTGAACTGCGACAGCGTGCCGCCTTGCTCGAAAATCAGTGGGCCGACGGCATCGTGCATCTCGCGCAGCACCGCCATCACGTCCTCCGGCTCGGAGCGTTCGGCAAACGCGGTGAACCCGCGCAGGTCGCAGAAGAGCACGGTGATCTCGGCACGGTGGCTTTGCAGCATCGAGGCACCTCCGGCCGCCAACACCTCGACCAGTTGCGGCGGCACGAAGCGACGCATCACGCTGAACCGTTCGACTTCCTGCACCTGTTCGGCGACTCGGCGTTCGAGCTCGCTGTTCCACGCGGCCACCTCAGCCAGCAGTTCTCGCTCGGCGTCTCGTAGGCGCTTCTTCTCCATGCACGCGGCGACCCTTGCCTTCAGCAGCACGGGATCGAACGGCTTGGGCAGGTAGTCCTCTGCGCCGGCTTCGATGCAGCGCACGATGCTGGCCATGTCGTCGAGCGCCGAGATCATGATGACGGGAATGTGGCGGATGGCCGGGTCGGCGCGGTGCCGTTCCAGTACCCCGAAGCCGTCGAGCCGGGGCATCATCACGTCGAGCAGCATCAGGTCGATGCCCGAGTCAGGCTGCGCGAGCAGCTCGAGCGCTTCCACTCCGTCGCGGGCCTCGATGATGCCATAGCCAAGCGTGGCCAGTCGGCGGCCGAGCACATTTCGGTTTGCCTCGTCGTCATCGACCACCAGCACCGTCTCCAGCCGGCCGGGCAGTGGCGCCGCGGCGTCGCCCAAGTCGCGCTGCACCAACAGCGGTCCCGCAGTAAGCCGTGCGGCCAGCGAGCCGAGGCGGGCCGCTGCCACCGAAAGCCGTTCGAGATCCGCTTCTGGCAAGGACGAGGTCGCAGACAGGGTTGCCGTCATCGATTCCAGTTGGGCCACCCGCGCAGCAAGTGAGGCGACTGAGGCATCACGCCCTGAACCGTCGCTGTCCGCGCCGTCGCCGAGGAGGGCCGGCACGAGTTCGAGCGCCTCCGAGCGCTTGCCCGCACTGACTCAAGCATGTGAACATCGGACTCGCTGGCGTCGTCTTCTTCCAGCAGCAACTCGGCGTACCCGATGAGATGGTTCACCGGCGTGCGCAGTTCGTGACGCAGCTCGCGGGCTTCCTCCGGGCTCACGCGGGCGCTTCCACACCGAACGCGGCCATCTTGGCCAGCAGTCGTGGCAGGTCGACTGGCTTGGTGTCATAGTCGTTGCAGCCTGCCTCCATCGCCTTCTCGCGGTCGCCGGGCATCGAGTGCGCGGTGAGCGCAATCACGGGCAGGTGGGCGAGCGTGGCGTCGGCGCGAATGGCCTGTGTGGCCTCCCAGCCGTTCATCACCGGCAGGCTCATGTCCATCAGCACGAGGTCGGGCTGCTCGCTGCGAGCCATCGCCACGCCCTCGCCACCGTCGACGGCGATGACGACCGTGAACCCGCGCCGCTCGAGTCGCCGCGACAACATGTCCCGGTTCATCTCGTTGTCTTCAACGATCAAAATCTTCGGCATGACACCTCTTTCTAACCCGCTTCGCGATTTAAGTTGTGCAGTGGGTGGCTCTGAGAGCTACCCACTGCACGAGAAGATGTGCTGCGGAGGAGGTCCTTGACGCATGTGACCGACCGAGCGAACGCTCGCTCGCTCTCAAGGTCCGGGTCAGTAGCCTCCACGATCCTCCAGCCGTTGGCGACGAGCAGACGCCGGCGCACGGCGTCGCGTTCCTGTGCAGCCCTGGAACCATGCGTGAAGAACGGACTCACCTCCAATGCGAGCCGCGCCTGCGGCCACGCGATGTCGACCTCGACGGTCTTGCCGCCTGCGACCGACGCTGCGTAGTTGGGCTGCCACCCGTGTAGGCCTGCCGCATTGAGCCAGCGAGCGACCCGGTGCTCGAGGTCGCTTCGATGCCTGAGGCCGCAGGACCGTTGCTCGAGAAGTTCCAGCAGCAAGCGGCGTCCAACAACGGCCCGAGTGGGGATTCGCTCGATCAGGTCACGGACGACCGCCGCCGTGGTGAGCCGGTGACCGATGCCGTGGTCGAGGCAACGCTCTACAGTGCCAGGACCCACGAAGCGCGGCAGGAGTACGAGGGTCGAGGCCGGGGTAGCGAGCCGACTCGTGTGCCATCGCTGGCTGGGCATGACGAACGACTGACGAATAGCGACAATTCCTGGTGTGCGCCCAGATGTGGTTGCGCCAACGGACAATGTCGGAAAGGCGGCGGCCGGGCCGACCGGCAACTGATGGACGACGGCTGCCGCTGTCGCCGCCACTGTCGAGTCCCGAACGGAAAGTGAAGCGGCGAGAATGCTCTGCTCAGGTGTCGGTGCGACTGCGGCCAAGCGCATGACGCCCGGAAACAGGGTGATGAGCGCACCAGTGTTTCTCCGGCGTTCGAGAGCGAACTTGTCGACTCCGTTTCGTCGTGCCTGGTCGACCGTGACCAGGCCCAGTTGGGAGCGTGCGATTCGCCTCAGCGTGGCGTCGATCTCTGAGGTTGAGTGATTGCCCCGCATCGGTGCGAACTCTCGCAGAAGGGTGTGACGCAAATCCGTTGGGGGGTACTTGAGGACTAGGTAGTGCTGAGAGCTACTTGTTGCACACGTTGCAACGCTCACGTCTGGGGCCGTGGAGTGATGGGAGGGGTGACGGTGAAGGTGCTGCCGAGGCCGAGTTGGCTGGTGACGGTGATGTCGCCGCCCATCATTTGGCAGAAGCTGCGGCTCAGCGCGAGGCCTAGGCCGGTGCCGCCGTACTTGCGGGTAGTCGAGACGTCGGCCTGAGAGAACGCCTCGAACAGCTTGGCCATTTGTTCGTCGGTCATGCCGATGCCGGTGTCGGAGATCGCGAATTCGATGGTGTCGGAGCGGCGAGCGGCGGCAAGGGTGATCGCACCGCCTTCGGTGAACTTGGCTGCGTTCGAGAGAAGGTTGAACAGCACCTGTTTCACTTTCACCAGGTCGGCATTGAAGCTCCCCAGGCCGACCGGGCATTCGAGCGCGAGTGCGTTGCGGTTATTGGTCCGTGACGAGGTTCAAACGGACGGACTTCGTAGCGGTTGAGGCTGAGTTGGCCGAAGTGAACGCCATTGTCGAAGAGCGGTACCGTCAGCAGGCTCCTCGCATCCGAGCGGTTGCCCAAAACCTCGCGCAAATCCTCTATGAACGTTGGCCCGGTAAGGTCGGTCCGGCCACTCCGGGGGTATCCGCACACCTACGAGTTGCTGACCCACGTCGGCGCTTGCCGCGATGAACTCCCACTCGTCGCCGACCAGCCGCTGCGCTGTGCCGCTGTCCGCCCCGCACAACGCTGCAGCTTGCTGCACGATCCCGCGAAAGACGGCCCCCAGGTCGCCCGGGTGAGCACTGATCAGGCGGAGTACCTCGCTGGTCGCCGTCTGCAGCGCCAGCGCTTCGCGTAGGTCGGCGGCCAACGCTGACTCTCGCTGACGTGCTGCCGCCAGTTGTGCTTGCAGATCCTCCGACACGCAGCCCCCATTGCCCTGGTGTTGCGACACCATAGATTGGGCAGCGGCGGCCATGCGCTGTGAACCGCGGCACGCCGACTGGGGGCTACGGCCTGCCGCGGGTTCCAACTCGGGCTGCTCAGGAGCCGTTCACCGACCGCTCTCCCACAGTGAGTCCAGCGGTGCAGCGATCAATCGGTCGCCCATTGGAAGTACCTCGGTGCCTGTGTACAGCAGCACTCCGAGGTGGAAGTTCTCGCCTGCTTTCGACCGAAGGTGTCGAAGATGCCGCAGGTCGTCGCCTGATACTGAACTGGACGCCTTCACCTCGATGCCTACGACGCGACCGTCGTGATGTTCGATGACTGCGTCGACCTCTTCCCCGTCCCGCGTCCGATAGTGGTACAGGCGAGCGAAAGTGTCCGACCACGCAATCTGTCGCATGATCTCACTGATGACGAACGACTCGACGAGCGACCCGCTGCGCACTGGATCGCGCTGGAGCCGCTCGGAAGTGAGTCCCGCGAGGTGGGCGCATAATCCGGAGTCAACGAACACCAGTTTTCGTTGTCGAGTGGCCCGGGTTGTTGCGGAGTTGGTCCATGCGGGAAGTCGCTTCACGAGAAAGACCTCCTCGAAGAGCACGATGTAGCGCTCGACGGTGGTCTTGCTGATGGCCAGGCTGTTCGCAATGCCCTCGACAGAAAGCGGGCTGGCTGTCCGGTCGGCAAGGATCGACAGCAGCCTCCCCAAATCGTCGCGTCGTTGGATCTCGCCGAGTTGTGTCACATCACGATCTATCAGGTCGCGTGCGTATGACTCGAAGAAGCGGGCTCGTCGTTTTCCGCTGCGTTCGACCGCCTCAGGGAAACCTCCCTGCACGATGCGGTCTAGGTAGTCCGAACCGCTGAGACGTGCGGCGGTGGCGAGCTTTCCCTCCGGCTCGAAGACGGTGTCGACGAATCGATCAGGCGCTCCGTCGATCTCTCCCTGCGCAAAGGGCCACAACTCGATGGTCTCGGATCGCCCAACCAGTGCATCAGGCAGCGATCGAAGACCAAGCAGGCGGGCTGAACCGGTGAGGAGAAACTGCCCAGCCCGATTGTCGGCATCGACTCGGGCCTTGATGGGCAGGATGAGCCCAGGCGCTCGCTGCACCTCGTCGATCACGAGCAGCCCGTCGTGCGTGACGAACTCGGTGGGGTCGAGGCGTGCGGCGCTGAGATCGTTCGGCCGGTCTAGCTTGCGTTCCAGAACCCCGGGCCGATCGCGCACCAAGCGATGCACCGCTGTGCTCTTGCCCGCTTGTCTGGCGCCATTGACAATGACGACACGCGTGTCGAGGAGGGCCTCGGCAAGTACTCCTTCGAGGTGGCGCGGGCGGTACGTCATCTCCGCACGGTACACCTTCAGCTGACGATTTGCCAGACGTAGACTGACGATTTGCCAGACCCAAACTGACGATTTGCCAGACCCAAACTGGCGGGAGTTCAGGCCTTCTTCACGATGTTAACGGTGCCGGCGGTTCCGTCGACCGTGACGGTGTCGCCTTCACCGATGATTCGGGTGGCGTCGTGGACCAAGACGACGCAGGGGATACCGAACTCGCGGGCGACGGTGGCTGCGTGGGAGAGCATGCCGCCGGTCTCCACCACGATCGCCGCCGCGGGGATGAACAGCGGCGTCCATGGGGTATCGGTGAACGGAGCGACAAGGATGTCGCCCTGGTCGATTTCGCGCTCGAACGCGGCCTCGGTGTTCATGATGATTCGGGCCCGACCGGTGGCCACGCCGCCACTGACGCCGAGCCCGATGAGCGACGTGCTGGCGACGACGTTCGCCCGCTTCGTTGGCACCACAGAACCCACCCACGCATCGGGCAAGGTGTACTCCTCGGCCTTTGCGCGTTGCTTCTTGCGAGTGGAGATCAGCGACGTAAGACCGTCGACTGGCTTGCCCTTCGCCAACGTGTCGACCTCGCGATAGGTGAGGTAGAGAGTGTCGTCGGCGTCGCGAATGTGGCCGGCGGCAACTAGGCCGTCGGCGACGGCCAGCAGAGGAGGGCGAAGGCGTCGCGTGCCAAGCACCCAGACAGCCTTGGTGAGCTCGCGCATCGCCGTGAACCGCTGCGCCTCGACGAGAGCGGCATCGAACGCTGGACGGAACTCGGCGGCGAGGCCAGCTCGCACCGACTTCTCCAACTTCCCCCGAGACGTGGCCGCGGACTTCTGGTGAGCAGCTGGCGACTCGTTCGGCTTCAGGCTCATCATCGACCGCACCTGTGAGATGACGAACGTCGGGTTCTCGCTCCAGTCGGCCACGGTCGGGTCCGCCTCACCCTGGACCCGAAAGCCGTAGCGGTGAATGAACTCGTCGAACTCGTCGGCGAACGCCTCCCACCCCTTGTCGGGTGGTTCGGTGAGTGCGGCGACGACGGCCGCAGTATCGCCGGACAGGAGAACCTTCTTCACGCTGGCATACCGCCGGGCGACGATTGCCAGGTCGTACAGGCGCAGGGCGGGGAGTGAACTCTCCACCTGCCCGAGACCGCTACACAACCCCACAATCGTGCCCGGGTCGCCGCCGCCAGCGGCAATTACCCCCGCCAACCGGACGGACATCTCACCCGCAGCTGTCGACACCATCAGGTGTCGATTCAGCAGCACGATCGTCGAGGAAATCAGCTCGGTGAATCGTTTCCATGCCGGCTTCAGCGGCAGCGCGCGATCGACCCCGCCTTGACCACTCAGCCGGTCGGTGTACAGGTTCTCCTGCGCCTCACGCGACTCCGACTCAGCAGCCTCGCGTTCCGCCGTGACGGTCACCATCGTGGCCGCCACCTCGGCCTCTGGTGCAGTGACGAGGTAACGCAGGGCGTCATCGCTGCCTTGGAAGAACTGGCCCGCCATGGCAGCGGCAATCTCACGGTTGAGGCAACTCATGGCTGCCACCGAGAAGCCGACATTCAGAGTCAGCCGACCAGCGGTGATACCGAAGAAGTTGCCGACCGGCGGCTTGAAGATTTTGATGCGTTTACCGGACGCATACGGCTTCATGAGTGCCGTCAGACTGCGTGCATCGAGCTCGTTGTAGTAGGTCGCAGCGAACGGCGACAACACGCCGGGAATCACCTCCCCGCCGTTTGTCGTCGTCCACACGTCGTATAGCGGATTCGCCGCTGTGTCCCAATCCGTTCGAAATGCCCCCATCCGCAAAAGTGTCGCGCAGATGAACTGGTGACGAACGCGACGCTGAGGGTCAGTCCTTTTGTGTGCCGACCTTGAGGTCCTTGAACGGCGACTTGCTGTCGATGCCCATGTCCTTCGGCAGGCCGAGTACGCGCTCGCCGACGATGTTGCGCATGATCTCGTCACTGCCACCGGCGATGCGGCCGCCGGGGGTGCCCAAGACGAGTGCACTCCATGCGTAGGTGCCCCATTCGCCGGTGTCGGCGATCAACTTGGGGCCGAGCACCTTCGACACGAAGTCGCACAGGCGCAGGCTATTGAGCGTGCCGGCGAGCTTGGCGATGCTCATCTCCGGCCCGGGCAACTGACCGGCCTTGATCTTGTCCATCGCGCGCTGGTTGTTGTAGCCGGCGACCTTCTGATGGATGAGCAGATTGGCCAGCTCGTTGCGGACCAGCGGGTCCTTGTCGAGCCCGAAGTGGCGAACCATCTCGGTGACACGGGTGTACATGTTGATGCCGCCACCGCCTCCGCCACCCGCACCGATTGCGGCTCGCTCGTTCATCAGCGTGGTCAGTGCAACGTTCCAGCCGTTGTTGACGTCGCCGAGGCGGTGGTCGTCGCGCACGCGCACCTCGTTGAAGAAGACTTCGTTGAAGCTGGCGCCACCGGTCATCTGGCGCAGCGGGCGAACGTCCACGCCCGGTGCATGCATGTCGACGATGAAGCCGGTGAGGCCTTTGTGTTTGGGCATGTCGGCGTCGGTGCGGGCGATGACCTCACCAAGGTCGCTGAACTGCGCGCCGGTGGTCCACACCTTCTGGCCGGTGATGATCCACTCGTCGCCGTCGCGAACGGCCTTCGTCTGCAGGCTGGCCAGGTCGCTGCCGGCGCCGGGCTCGCTGAACAGCTGGCAACCAACGACGTCGGCCCGATACATCTGCTTGAGGTAGAGGTCTTTGGCCACGTCGCTGCCGTGAGCGAGGATCGTCGGTGCCACCATGCCGAGACCGATCACGAACGGGCTCTGGCTGGGGACTTCGAACTGTGCTTCCAATCGCTGGTACGCACGCTCGTGCGCGCTGCTGAGCGCGGCGCCGCCGTATTGCGTAGGACCGGTGATCCAGCCGAAGCCGGCGTCGAACTTCTTGCGTCGCCATTCGCACGCGATGGCGACGTCGGCCAGCTCGGTCTCGCGATCCTTCTCCTCGAACACGGCCACCATGTCCGGGCCTTCGCCCCACACGAACTTCCTGTCTGATTCCTTGCGCGGAACGTTCGCTTCCAGGAACGCGCGGGCGTTGCTCTCGAACTCGTCCATCGTGGTGCTCTGGGTAACGTCAGCCATGTGCCGCACCGTAGACGCAGGGCCTTCGTCGTATCGATACGAGCGCACAGGCGCAGGGGAGCGAGGTTGGGCCGTTAGCGTTTCGGCAATGGCCCGCCATCTCGTTGTTGCTGCCGCCCAGATGGGACCGGTGCAGAAGGAACACACCCGAGAGCAGGTGGTGGCCCGACTGATCGCGATGTTGCATCAGGCGCATTCGATGGGTGCCGAATTGGTGGTGTACCCGGAGCTGGCGCTGACGACGTTCTTCCCGCGGTGGTTCGTCGACGACATCACCCAAGCCGATCACTTTTACGAGCGCGAGATGCCCAACGCAGCCACGCAGCCGCTGTTCGACGAGGCCAAGCGCCTCGGTGTCGGCTTCTGCCTCGGGTACGCGCACCTCGATGAGCAGGTGGGCGGCTCGGTTCATCGCTGGAACGTGCAGACGTTGGTGGAGCGTGACGGCACCATCGTCGCCACCTATCGCAAGACGCACATTCCTGGCCACGAGCATCACGAGCCCGATCGCCCGTTCCAGCACGCCGAGCGTTACTACTTCGAACCCAGCCCGGATGGCTTCGGTGTCTCACGTGCGTTCGGCGGCATTGTCGGCATGGCCATCTGCAACGACCGCCGCTGGCCCGAGACGTACCGGGTGATGGGCCTGCAGGGCGTGGAGCTGGTGCTGATTGGCTACAACACGCCCATTCATTACGTGCCCGACCCCAGCCAAGACATCCTGCAGGGTTTCCACAACGCGCTCGTGATGCAAAGCGGCGCCTATCAGAACGGCACCTGGGTGGTCGGTGTGGCGAAGGGCGGCGTCGAGGAAGGCGTCGACTCGCTGGGCCAGTCGATGATCGTCGCGCCGAGCGGGCAGATCGTCGCGCAGACACTGACCACCGACGATGAAGTCATCGTGTTCCGCTGTGACCTGGACTGGTGTGCGAGGTACAAGGACACGTTGTTCGACTTCGACAAGTACCGCCGCCCCGAGGTGTACGGCCGTATCACGTCGCAGCGCGGCGTAGTGCTGCCCGACTGAGGCTGGACTGCTGAACGACTGATATGTCGCTGACCGATGCAATCATCATTCTTTTCGCGGGCATGGCCGCCGGCACGATCAACACGATCGTTGGCTCGGGCTCGCTGATCACATTTCCCACGTTGGTCGCGCTGGGCTATCCGCCGCTGCTGGCCAACGTCTCCAACAACATCGGTCTTGTGCCCGGCTCGCTCTCGGGCGTCTACGGCTACCGCCGCGAGCTCCGTGGTCAATCTGCACGACTGCGCCGCCTGGTGCCCGCCTCGGCACTGGGTGCTGCGACCGGTTCGACCCTTCTGCTCACGTTGCCCAGCGACGTGTTCGACAAGGTGGTCGTCTTCCTCGTTGCGATCGCGCTCACCCTGGTGGTCGCAGGGCCGACGATCTCTCGTAAGCTGGCCGCCCGCCGCGCTGCGGGCGGCGTCGAACATCGCGACGTGACTCCCGGTCTGCAGGCCCTGGTCGTTGCTGCGGGTATCTATGGCGGCTACTTCGGTGCTGCGCAGGGCATCATCCTGATGGCGGTCCTCGGCATCTTTCTGGATGAGACGTTGCAGCGCATCAACGGCTGCAAGAACGTGCTTGCGCTCACCGTCAACGCGATCGCAGCCGTCATCTTCATTGCGACGACGAACGTCGACTGGAAGGTTGTCGGCGTCATCGCCGTTGGTTCGACCATTGGCGCCCAGATCGGTGCCAAATATGGCCGCCGACTGAACCCCAAAGCGCTTCGTGGCCTCATCGTCGTCGTCGGCCTCACCGCCCTCATTCGCCTGGTCTGACGAGTAGCGGCGGCTCGTTGCCGCGCCGACTCGCAACATTTCATTTTCCAAGAGCCTCGCAATCAGGCCGCGACCTTGACAAAATGTAAAATGTGACCGTGAACTCAACGACAGTGACCCCAACGACAGAGTTCATCCTCAACGGCGTTCCGGTCTCGGTGCGTTCCGATCATCCACACCTGCTCGCTGCACTGCGCGAGGAACTGGACGTCACCTCGGCAAAGGACGGCTGCTCGCCGCAGGGGCAGTGCGGCTGCTGCACGGTCATGATCGACGGCAAGGTGCAGATCTCGTGTACATACTCCGTCGACAAGGTGGCGGGCCGCACCGTCACGACTCTCGAAGGCGTCGACGCCGACGAACGCACCCGCTTCTCCGACGCGTTCGCTGCCTGCGGCGGTCTCCAATGCGGGTTCTGCATCCCCGGCATCGTCATGCGCGCAAAGGCGCAGATCGACAAGAAAGGTGCAGACCTGCAGCGCGACGACATGGCCCGCCACCTCGGCGCGCACCTGTGCCGGTGCACCGGCTACGTGAAGGTGCTCGACGCGATCGAGGCCGTTGCCCACGGCAAGGTTGTCGACCCCGGTCTGCCCGGCGGCATCGGAACCAGCGGTGCGAAGTACGAAGCTGCCGAGCTGTCGATGGGCGACCGCGGGTACGTGGACGACATTCGGGTACCTGGCATGGTGCACGGTGCATTGCATCTCACCGAGCACGTGCGGGCTGACATCATCAGTATCGACACCAGCGCTGCCGCGGCGGCGCCGGGCGTGATCGCGGTGTTCACTGCCGCCGACGTTCCCGGCGCACAGTACGTCGGCATCATCTACAAAGACTGGCCGGTGTTCATCGGCGAAGGCCAGCGGACGTCGTACGCAGGCGACGTCCTTGCCATCGTGGTAGCCGAGACGAAGCAGCAGGCACGTGCTGCAGCGAAGTTGGTGTCCGTCGAGTACGACGTACTGCGCCCCATCGTCGACCCTGTCGCAGCCATCGACGACCCCGAGATCGCGGTGTTCGGCACGAAGAACAACGTGTTGTCGATCAGTGCCTACGGGCGCGGCGACGTTGAAGCGGCCCTCGCGGCCAGTGCGCATGTCATCCACGAGGTGTTCAACACGCAGCGCATCGAGCACGCCTTCCTGGAGCCCGAGAGCACACTGGCGGTTCCTGGCGAAAACAGGCACCTGCACGTGTACTCGGGGGGCCAAGGCGTGTGGGACGACCGCGACCAGATCGCCGCCATCCTCGGTGTCGACACGACAGCAGTGACTGTCGAACTGGTCTCCAATGGCGGCGCCTTCGGCGGCAAGGAAGACATGAGCAACCAGGGCCAGACTGCGCTGGCGGCGCACCTGCTGCAGCGTCCGGTGAAGTGCACGCTGTCGCGAGAGGAGAGCTTCCTCATCCACGCCAAGCGCCACCCGATCCGTCTGGAGTACTGGGCTGGCTGCGATGCCGACGGGCAACTCACGGCGCTGCGCGTGCGTGGCATCGGCGACAGCGGTTCGTACGCCAGTGTCGGCATGAAGGTGCTCGAGCGGGCGGCCGGTCATGCTGGCGGGCCGTATCGCGTGCCCAACATCGATGTGCACTGCACTGCCGTGCGCACCAACAACCCGGTGTGCGGAGCGTTCCGAGGTTTTGGCGCCAACCAGGCACAGTTCGCAATGGAGGGCGTGATGGACCGCCTCGCCGAGCAGGCTGGTATCAGCGGCTGGGAGATGCGCAAACGCAACGTGATTCGCCCGGGGGACGTGTGGGGGCCGGGCCAGATCATGGACGACGGGGCCGGGGGAGCGGAGGAGTGCCTCGATCGCGCGAAGCCGCACATCGATGCCGCGCTCGCTGCCGGCAAGGCGGTGGGTATGGGCCTCGGTCTCAAGAACTCGGGCCTCGGCAACGGGCTGCGCGAAGTGTGCGCAGCGGTCGTTCGGTTCCGCAGCGCGGACGGCCGCGTGGAGGTACGCCACGGATTCACCGAGATGGGTCAGGGCGTACACACGGTCGCGTTGCAGACCGCCGTGACCGAACTTGGCATCGACCCCTCTCGCATCGAGGTCATCGTCGACACCACACGGGAACTCGGTTTCGGTCAAACCACTGGCAGTCGGGGCACATTGATGGTCGCCGCCAGTGTGCAGAACGCCTGCCTGGTCGCGCTCGCCGCCGACTGCGCGCCAGACGTCGATCACTATGCCGAGCATGTCGTTGACTGGACGCAGAAGCTCGGCGACCCGGCCGTGCCCAACCCAACCATTCACGCCGCATTCGGTTTCGCCGCGCAGGTCGTCATCGCCGACCGTCAGACCGGTGTAATCGAGAAGGTCGTCGCCATCCACGACGTCGGTCGCGCCGTCAACCCGCGACTGTGCGAAGGCCAGATCGAAGGCTCGGTGCACATGGGCCTGGGCTACGCGCTGACGGAAGACTTCCCCAGCGACGAGCGCGGCTTCCCCACCAACATGACGCTGCGCAGCCTGGGCATCCTGCGGCCAAAGGACGTGCCCCCCATCGAGGTCGAGTTAGTGGAGGTGCCGCAGCCGAAGTCGGCCTACGGCATCAAGGGCGTGGGCGAAATCGGTCTCGTTCCCACCGCAGGCGCCGTCGCCACCGCACTGCACATGGTCGATGGCGAATGGCGCAACTCGCTGCCCATGCGCGTCGGCCCCGCTGGCGACGAGTAGAGACGACAGGCTCGACGAATGGACGTGCCGATCAGCGGCTTTTGCGACGAACGATTCACGGCAGTGCGCGATGCGTTCGCGGGGAACTTTGCTGATCGCGGCGAAGTCGGGGCCGCAGTGTGCGTCATCATCGACGGTGAAACGGTCGTCGACCTCGCCGGTGGCTGGGTGGACGACACCCGCACGCGGGCGTGGCAGTCCGACACGATGGTCAACTTTTATTCGGTCGGCAAGGCGGTCATCGCGCTCCTCGCGCTGCAGTTGGTGGACAACGGCGCGATCGGGCTCGACGACCCGATCGCTTCAATCTGGCCAGAGTTCGCAAGCGGGGGAAAGGGCGCGGCAACCATCCGCCACGCACTGTGCCATCAGGCAGGTGTACCGGCCATCCGCGAACGGTTGACCAACGACGACCTGTGGAACTGGCAGCGCATGGCCGACGCCGTAGCGTCAACCGCTGCGTGGTACGAGCCAGGCTCGCGGCACATTTACCACACCAACACGTACGGCCATCTCGTCGGCGAAATCGTTCGGCGCGTCGCCGGCCAGATGCCTGCCGACAGGTTGCGGCTCGTCACTGGTCCACTGGCGGCCGACGTCAAATGGGGCCTCAGCCCCGTCGAGCAAGCGCGCTGCGCCGACGTGATCTGGGCGCCAGCGAATGGCAACGGCCTGCTGCCGGCCGTCGCAATCGACCCGTTCGGAGTGGAGGGCGACGCGCGATTGCCCCTGCTGAGCTACTTCAACCCGCCGGGCTATTCGTCGAGCAGGGTGGTCAACACGCCCGAGTGGCGCGCCGCGCAGGTGCCTTCCACCAATGGTCACGGCACGGCCATCGGCTTGGCGCGGCTCTACGATGCGCTCATCCGCGAGGAAGGCCTGTTGTCGCCGGCGTTGCTCGCCGAGGCCACGCGGGTGCAGTCCACGGGACCCTGCCCTGTCTTGGGGGAGGACGTGTCGTTCGGTCTTGGCTTTGTGCCGACCTCGGCACGCCGGCCGCTCGGCCCGAACCCTCGCAGCTTCGGGCATTTCGGCACAGGGGGTGCGCTCGGCTTTGGTGACCCCGACGCAAGGGTTTCGTTCGGATACGTGATGAACCATGTCATCCCGCGGTGGCAGAGCACCCGTAATCGTGCCTTGATCGACGCGCTCTATGGCTCGCTCTGATCCTGAGGGCTACCGTTCGTCGTCATGAGCGCGACCACCCCCGGCATGGTGTGCAGCCACCACCACCTGTACTCCGCGCTCGCTCGCGGTATGCCGGCCCCGCCGAAGCAGCCCACCAAGTTCATCGAAATCCTCGAGCAGGTGTGGTGGCGACTGGATGTTGCACTCGACGAAGAGATGATCCGTTGGTCGGCGATGCTCGGTGCCGTCGAGGCGTTGCAGAGCGGCACAACCGCGATTGTCGACCACCACGAATCGCCGTCGGCGATTGAAGGCAGCCTGTCGATCATCGCCGACGCCTGCGCCACGGTTGGCGTGCGCAGCAACGTGACGTACGGAGTGACCGACCGTCATGGCGCCGATGGAGCTCGCCGTGGATTGGCGGAGAACGAGCGTTTCCTTCGGTCGGGTGGCCGCGGCATGGTAGGCGTGCACGCCGCGTTCACGTGCACCGACGACACGCTGCAGGCGGCTGCTGCCTTGGCGGCCGACGTAGGAGTTGGTGTGCACATCCACGTAGCCGAAGGCCCCGACGATGCCGATGCCGGCCTGCGATTGCAGGCCCTCGCCCGCGACAACTGGCACCTTGTGCACTGCGTGTACCTGGACCGTGAGTTGCCCGGAACCATCGCGCACAACCCGCGAAGCAACATGAACAACTCGGTTGGCTACGCCCGCCCCGCTGCGCGTCCCAACCCGATCGTGCTGGGCACTGACGGCATCGGTGCCGACATGTTGGAGGAAGCGCGCCTTGCGTATGTGCGACTGCGCGAGGACGACGTGTTGGCCACGCCCGACACGGTGTGGCAGTGGCTTGACAACGGGTACGCACTCTTCCCCGAAGCACGTGATGATCGGGTGACCTGGAGCTACGACCACGCGGACAGCGCGTGGCACGTTGCGTTCACGCCCGGCATGCGTGCGCTCGACATCGTCAGCGCGGAGGGCGACGTCTTGTTGCGCGACGGGATGCCCACCCGAGTCGACGCCGTTGAAGTCCGCTCCAAGGCCGCTGAACAGGCCCAACGGCTCTTCGCATTGTTGTAACGCTGTACAAAACGTCAAGGCACTAACGTGAGCCGCATGAGCACGCCGATAGCCGTCTACCTGCAGGATGCGCATCCGATTCGTGAGGGCATGGCCATCGCGCAGTACGCGGAGGCGAAGGGCTTCCATGCGGTGTGGCAGGCCGAGAGCCGCTTGGTACGCGAGGCCACCGTCCCAATGGCAGCGTTCGCCAGCGTCACCGACCACATCAAGGTCGGCTCGGGTGTCGTCGATTGTTGGAGCCGCAACCCTGCCCGCCTCGCAGCAACGTTCAGCACGCTCGACGACCTTGCACCCGGCCGCGTGATCCTTGGCATTGGCGCGTGGTGGGATCCGTTGGCGGCCAAGGTCGGCATCGAACGCGCTCGCCCACTGACGGTCATGCGCGAAATCGTCACCGTCGTGCGCGCGCTGCTCCACAACGAAACTGTCACCTTCGACGGCGCGTACGTGCACCTCGACGGCGTGGAGTTGGATTACGTGTACCAGGAGCGACGCCCGAAGGATGTGCCCATCTACATCGGTGCCACCGGCATGCAGATGATGGAACTGGCCGGCGAGATTGCCGACGGTGTGGTGTTGAACTACCTGGTGTCACCGGACTACAACCAGCGGGCCATGGAGCACCTGGCAGCCGGCGCCGCAAAGGCTGGCCGCAGCGTCGACGATGTCGACCGGCCGCAGCTGGTGGTGTGCAGCGTGCACGAAGATCGCGAGACCGCGCTCGACATGGCACGCATGATGGTGACGCAGTACCTCGGCCAGCAGCCCCACATCATGAAGGCTTCGGGTGTGCCGCAGAGCCTGCTGGACAAAGTGGGTGAAGTGCTGACGTGGCCCGCCACTCATGAGCAGGTGGAGGCTGCCAGCAAGCTGGTGCCCGACGAGATCGTGCAGATGCTCACCGCCAGTGGCACACCCGCGGAGGCCAAGGCCAAGGTGCAGGAGTACATCGACCACGGGTGTACGTGCCCGATTCTGTACCCCCTGGGCGACGTGCACGCCATGATCGACGCGTTCGCAGACTGACGAGCCGAGGAGTATGCGGCTCGGGTGTGACGGGCGACATACCTAGGTAGCGGCCTACGAATCTGGGGCAGATATACGTCGATCGACGGATGTGGCAGACGGTGCCTGCGGCGCATGCTGAAGGAGTCAAAAACTACGAAGGACTCCTGCCATGTTCACCAGCTTCACCCTCAACTCAGAGATCGCCAGGCAGCGTCAGTCGGTGTTGATCGCCCGCTCGGCCCGTCGCCGTGCAGCCCACCCGTCAGTTCCGGTCGTGTCCGAGACGTGCGGCGCATTGATCGAGCTGCCCGCAGTGGGGGCTCGCACCTCGCACGCCGACAGCCTTGTTGCCTGAGAAGCTCGCCACTCGCGTTCGCCAGTAGCGTGCACACCATGCTGCGAGGGCGAACCGGCCTGTCGCCGGTCATGATTGGTCGCCATTCGGCGCTCAGCCGGCTCGTCGGACTGGTGGAGGCTGCCGAGGTGCGCAGCGGCGACGGCCCCGAAATTGCGCTCGTCTCTGGCGAGGCGGGCATTGGGAAGACCCGGTTGCTCCGTGAGCTCATCGAGGCGGCACCGCCGGACGTGACGGTGCTCAGCGCCCAGGCTCGGCCGGGGTCGATGGGCCGACCGTTCGACGTCATCGGCCAGCTGGGGCCTCCAGGGGACAACTCGGCAGCGACGGCACGCTCGATACTGGACGACGCCGTCGCCAAGGGTCGCACACTGCTCATCGTCGAGGACCTCCACTGGGCCGACGCTGACAGCGTGCACTTCCTCGAACAGGTGTGCATGCAGTCATGGCCGCAGCTGGTCATCGTCGGTACCTACCGTGGCAACGATCTGTCGCGCAAAGCGCCCGGCGGGGAGTTGGTGTTGCGTCTCGAGCGGCAGCACAACGTCGAACAGGTCCGGATCGAGCGGTTGGATCGCGCCGAAGTTGCGGGGCTGCTGGCTGCAATCGGCAACGCTCCGCCATCGTCGGGTGCCGTCGAGGCGGTCTATCGGCGCAGCGGTGGCATCCCCTTCGTCGTCGAGGAGCTTGTCCGTTGCTGCGGGCCTGATGCGCGCATCGACGACCTCAAGACGGCCCAGCTCCCGTGGTCGCTGGACGAAGCAGTGAGTCAACAGCTTGCGGGCCTGCCGCCCGACGAACGACGTGTGGTCGACGCGCTTGCCGTGTTCGGTGACCCAGCTCCGTTTGAGACCCTCCGCGAGGTGTGCGAGCTCGTCGACGGTCAGTTGCTACCGGCCTTACGCAGCCTGGCTGCTCAGGGCATCGTGGTGGAGCCGGAGGACGACACGTTCTGGTTCGGCCACGCACTGATGGCCGATGCGGTGCAACAGCAACTGTTGGGTCGGGAGCGTCGCAGACTCCACGAACGCTCGTTGTCTGCGCTGCGAACTCAGGCGGAGCCCGATCATGCGGCGTTGGCGCGCCACGCTCTGGGTGCAGGGCAGTTCGAGCTGATTCCTGCAATCGCACGCGAGGGTGCCCGCCGTTACTTGGATCGTGGAGCGTCGTTCCAGGCACTCCGCTTAGCCAGCGAAGCGCTTGCCGAGGCGCCCAATGACCCAGAGTTGTTGGCAGTTGCCACCGACGCGGCGTGGAGGCTGGAGTTCGGTCGTGAGGCGCTGGCGTATGCCCAACAGTGGAACACGCACGCCGTCACCGACCTCGAGCGAGTTGAGTCGCTGCGATTCATCGCGCGCCTGCACCACGAGTTGCTCGACGCCGAGCAGCGCGACCGCACCGTGGCGCTGCTCGAAGACTTGGCAGATTCGCTGCCGCAGGGTCTTGCGCGGGGGCGTTGCGTCGGCGCTGTCGCGCAGCTGAACATGTTGGCGGGCCGCAGTGTGGCGGCGGTGGAATGGGCCGACCGCGCCCTGGCCGAGGCGCGGCTCGGAGGCGACCAATGGCTTGAAGCGCAGGCTTCCGTGGAACGAGCCTCGGCGCTTGAGCAACATGCGCCGCGTGGGGAGAGCGAGCAAGCGCTACTGCACGCGCGCGATCTTGCCCGCCACGTGGGAGACAGCGTGCTGGAATGCCGTGCTCTCAACAATTTCTTGGGGGTCGTGACGCCTCACGGCGAGATGGGGGCGTGGGCGCGTGCCGAACTACGCGAGGCGTCGGCGCGGTGTGGGCTGGACAAACTGGGTGTTGGGATGCTGGCGATGTGGGAAGCGGAAGCTGCCTTGGCCAGTGGCGACATGCGCGCCATGCGCAAGGCGGTCGCGGAGGCCGGCCAGCACTGGAGTGTTGGTAGCGGTGAGTACTGCCACCAACGGTCCCACCTGGCGAATCTGCGCATCGAGGAGGGCCTGGTGGCTGATGCATTGGCTGCGGTCAAGGAGATGGAAGGGGCGCTCACCGATCGCCGTGGGCTGCAGGCCACCGAACTGCGCGTGCACCTCGTGGCAGCCGCACTGGATGGTCGCCGCGCGGAGGCCGAGCGTGTGTTCAACATCATTGTGAGTTCGCCGCCGGTCGCGGACCAGTCGCACTCGTTGTGGTTCATGTTGGAGACGGTGCAAGCCGCACTGCAGGCGGGCATCCCGGCAGCTCGGGTACGTGCCGAGTTCGTCGACGGTTGGGCGAAGTTGCACACCTCGCACGACTTCCTTCACCAGCATGCGGAGGGCATGTTGCTGTTGGCCGAAGGGGACCATGCTGGCGCAGCGGCAGCGTTGAGGGCGGTCTTGCAGGACCCCGACCCGATGCTCTACGTGCCCTGTCTCGGTTCGTTGCGGACGGTGCGGGCGGGTGCAATGTTGGCAGCTGGCGACCGTGT
>JANLPB010000341.1:0-7067 GCA_031366885.1 Ilumatobacteraceae bacterium | reverse complement strand
GTTGACCACCAGCTCGCTGGGTTTGGGTGTCAGCTGCCCTTTGGCGACGACCACATTCTTGCCAAACGCGAGGACGCTGTAGTCCTCCGGAGTTCTGCTGGCCACCGCCGCCGCGGCCAGTGCCGCTGTGGCCAACGGCTTGCCGCCCATCGAGCCGCTGCGATCAACCAGCAGACACAGCGCCGTCGACGGTTTCACCCACCCCCGCACGCGCAGCCGCTCGACGTCGATCGCACCCGCACTGCCTTCAACGATCGCTTCCAGGCTGGCGTCGATATCAAGGTCTCCCCCGTCGGGACGGTAGGGCAGGTCGCGCAACGTGCCAATCCCGCGGGGCCGAACCGGGCCACGCCGCGCGATGTCGATGAACAGCTTGGCCGCCAGCCGCCTCGCCAGGTCGCGCAACCGCGCGTCGGTCGCACCGACCAGGTCGGCCAGCATCGCCAGCGTCTCGTCGGGGTCGTCACGCATGCCCGCCTCTACCGCCGATTCGTCGAGCTCACCGACCTCCGGTGAGATCTGCTCGAAACGCGGGTTACGGGAGAGCTCACGTCGCGAGGTCGTGCGCTTCTGACTGTTGGCGACCTCGGCATCTGCCTCATCGCCCTCCTTCACCTGCGGCGGCGGCGCTAGACCTTGGTCGCCCCCGTCGGGGCGCTCACTTTTCCCGCGGCGCCCTCGCCGTCTGCTTTCGGCGGCGCGAAGACCTGCTGCCACAGCTCGGTGACGATCTCCTCGGCACTTCGACTGCTGCCCTCTCGCAGTCGAAGTCGGCCGCTCAGTGCCACCAGCGCGGCATCCAAGCCAACTGCGGAGTTGTCGGATCGCACTCCGCGCAGCGACGCCAACGACGCTGCCACCGCAGCGCAGTCGATCGCGCCGCGCACTGACGAACCGATGCGAACGTCGGGGTGAACCCGCGTGCGCCGCACCACCTCGACCGCCTTCGCCAACCACGCGGCGTCGACTTCGATCGCGGGCAACGCGCGCTGCACGATCACGACTTCATCGGCTGCGTCCTGGTACCCGACCGACAGTCGGCACACCCGGTCGTACACCGCGCTGCTGATGCGGGCGGTGCCGATGGCGTCGAACGGATTCATTGCCGCGACCAACCGAAACCCGTCTGCCGCGGCGACACGACCCAGGCGCGGTACGTGGAGCTCGCGTTCGCTCATCACAGTGATGAGCACGTTGAGCGTCTCCTCGGGAATGCGGTTGATCTCCTCCACGTACAGCAACGAACCGTCACGCATGGCGGTGACCAGCGGGCCGTCGACGAACACTGCCGGGTCGTAGCCATCGGTGAGTACACGCGCTGGGTCGAAGTGGCCGACCAGCCGCGCCGGAGTCAGCTCGGCGTTGCCCTCCACGAACTCGAACCCGAGGCCCAGCTCGTCGGCAACGGCGCGCAGCAACGTGCTCTTCCCAGTCCCCGGAGGCCCTTCCAGGAGCACATGGCGGTCGGCCGCAAGCGCAGCGACCGTCAGCTCGATCTCACGCGACCGGCCGACAACGCGGCCCAACACGCGCTGCATCAAGCTGTCAGTCATACATGATCACGCCACGAATGTTCTCGCCGTCACGCATGGCCCGGTAGCCCTCGTTGATCTCATCGAGCGTGTAGCGGCGGGTGATCAGCTCGTCCAGCTTCAACTGCCCTTCGCGGTACAGCCCGAGCAACTTGGGGATGTCATGGCGCGGGTTCAACGAACCGAAGATGGTGCCTTTGATCTCCTTGTTGTACATCGCCAACTCGAAGAGATTGACCGACGATTCGGTCTGCGTCATCGGCGCAATCGCGGTGACCACGATGGTGCCGCCCTTGCCTGCCATCGCCGTACCCAGCTGCATCATGTCGCCGTGGAGGACACCGGGGGTCATGATCACCTTGTCGGCCATCTGCCCCCACGTCAGCTCCGTGATCGCGGGAAAGGCCTCCTCCATCGACGCAAACGTGTGAGTAGCGCCGAACTCCATCGCCTTCTCCCGCTTGAACTCCACAGGGTCGACAGCTATGACGCGCTTGGCCCCCGCCATCGCCGCACCCTGCACTGCGTTGATGCCGATGCCACCGATTCCGACCACCACGACAGTGTCGCCGGGGCGAACGTCGGCCCGATTGGTGGCAGAGCCCCAACCTGTCGCGACGCCGCACGAGACGAGCGCGACCACATCGAAGGGAAGGTCGTCGTCGACCTTGATCACCGATGCCTCGGCAACCGCGGTGTACTCGCTGAACGTGCCCAACTTGGCCATCAGCTTGACCGGGGCGCCGTCGAGGGAGTGGCGAGGGGTGCCATCGGTGATCATGCCGTTCTGCATTGCGCCGGCTCCGGCATCGCACAGATTCTGCCGGCCGGTGCTGCAGTATCGGCAGCGACCACACGATGGAATGAAGCTGGCCGACACGTGATCGCCGACCTTGACGCTGGTGACGCCGGGGCCGACCTCGGCCACGATGCCCGACCCCTCGTGGCCGCCGATGACTGGGAAGAACGGCGGAAGGCCAGCCGCTTCCAACATCTCATGGGGCGGCACGATGTCGCCGGTGACGAAGTGCTCGTCGCTGTGGCACATGCCGGCGACCTTCCACTGCACGATCAACTCGCCCGCACGCGGCGGATCGATCGTCAGTTCCTCGATCTGCCACTCCTGGCCGATCGCATGCAGCACTGCGGCGTGACACTTCATGATGGATCCCCCTGTCGACAACAGCCTGCAACCTAACGAACGCGCGCAATGCCAGCGAAGTCGACCGGCCCGAGTGCTCGGCCGTCAGTGCGAGTGCGTGGGAGCCATGCGAGTGGGTACTCGCACCCCGGGGTGCGAGTACCCACTCGGATGGTCGGCTGTCACTCGGACTGGTCGGCTGGCACTCGCACTGGTGGCGTGGCACTCGGAGGTCTGGGTGGCGGGGTACTCACACAGCGTTGACGCGGTGGTTACTCCGAGCTGCGGCGCAGGACTAGTCGGTGTGCTCGAAGACGAGCACCCCACGGATGTTCTTGCCGGCGTTCATGTCGTCGTAACCCTGGTTGATGCCCTCGATCGGGTACGTCTGGGTAACCAGACCATCAAGGTCGAGCTGGCCCTGCGTGTACAGCTCGAGCAGCTTGGGGATGTCCTTGCGCGGGTTGCCCGAACCGAACAGCGAACCGATCAGTTGCTTCTCGAACACGGTGAGGAAGACAGCCGGAATCGCGATGCTGGCCTCGCCAACGGGGTGGATGTTGGTGACGACGATCTTGCTGCGCTTGCCGCCAAGCCAGAAGGCCTCGCCCAGCACGTCGCCGTCGCCGACGCCGCAGCACATGATGACCTTGTCGAAGCCGCGATCCCAGGTGGTTTCGCTGAGCGCGCCCATGGCATCGGCGATGGAGGCGTATGCGTGCGTGGCGCCGAACTCCATTGCCTTCTCACGCTTGAACTCGACGGGGTCGATGGCGGCGACGACGCGAGCGCCGGCGAGCTTGGCGCCCTGCACCGCGTTCGAGCCGATACCGCCAACGCCGACAACTGCGACCGTGTCGCCGGGCTTGACATCTGCCGCGTAGACGGCCGAACCCCAACCAGTGACGACACCGCAGCCGAGCAGGCAAGCCTTCTCCAGTGGCAGTTCCTTGTCGATCTTGATGCAGCTGGCCTCGTGCACGACGGTGTGGTGGGCGAACGTTCCCAGCGCGCCTATACCGAGCAGCAGATCCTCGCCGTTGGCACCGTGGTGGCGCGCTGTACCATCGCTGAGCTGCAGGCCCGTCGCGGTGACGGTGTTCATGTCGCACAGGTTGCTGTGGCCGCCAGCACAGCTGGGGCAGCGGCCGCACGCAGGAACGAAACCGAAGACGACATGGTCGCCGGGGGCCACGCTGAACACGCCGTCGCCCACCTCCAGCACGACGCCAGCACCCTCGTGGCCGCCGATCAGTGGCGGCTCGGGGGTGGCACCGGCAAGGTCGCCGGTCATCAGGTGCTCGTCGCTGTGGCACATGCCGCTGGCGATGATCTTGACGAGCACCTCACCGGCCTTGGGCGGATCGAGCTCGATCTCCTCGACGCTCCACGGTGTGTTGCGTGCACGAAGAATTGCGGCCTTGGTCTTCACGAATTTGCCCCCAGGTAGATGAGTCGTCGACTGCGGCGAACCATACATCGCTGCACCGAGACCACGCCACGCAGGACTTCAGGGAGCGATAGCCGCAGGCAACGGTGCGTCGGTGACCAGATGCAGCACCTGCACCGCACGCGTCATCGCCACGTAGAGCAGGCGCGCACCGAGGGCCGAGTCATCGAAGATTTCGTGCGGGTTGACCACCACGACCCCATCGAACTCGAGGCCCTTCACGGCTTCCGCATGGAATACGGGCACGTCGTTGGCGGCAAGGTCGTGCACGCGGTCGGTGCCGTGCAGACCGATGCGCTCGAATGCGGCGAACAACGTCGGGTGCAGTTCTGCGGGCGCGACCACGCCAGTGTTGTGGTGGCGGTGACGGACGAGGCGAACCTCGTCGGCGACAGCGTCAGCCAACTCGACGGTTGGTACCTGACGGACCAGCGGCGCAACCCCATCAGCGCGAACGCTTCGACTGGCCTGCGTGGTCACTTCGGTGAACGGCAGCAGTCGGTTGGCGACGTCAAGAATCGGCGCCGGCACGCGGTAGCCAATGGTGAGGTGCGCCACCTCCGAAGCGGAAGCCCGCAGATGCCCGAGAGCTTCCTCCCAGTCGCGCTGGCCGGCAGGCGTGGTGGACTGCGCCAAATCACCGAGAATGGTCATCGAGCCGGCAGGGCTGCGGCGTCCGATGCACCGCAGCGCGACTGCACTGTGGTCCTGCGCCTCGTCAACCACGACGTGACCATAGGTGAATGGCGTGCCGTTGAGCAGCGAGTTGGCCTCGTCGATGAGGTACTGGTCGGCCACGGTCCACTGCCGTTTCTTCCCGCTCGACCCAGGCAGCAGGCGATCGACAAGTTTGACCGGTACCTGCGTGGGCCACGCCTTGGTGATCGCTGCACGCAGTGCGGGCGCCTTGCCCCACACGTCGTCACGGTCGAAGCGGCGCATCATGTCGCGCTGCACGATTCCCTTCATCGACTCGCGCCGCTTGTTGACCGGCGCGTTGGCGGCCATCGCCTGCTGCAGCCAACCGGCGAACTCTTCGCGCTCGATGGTGATGGTGCGCGAACCCATCGGAATTCGCAGGTCCTCGCTGGGCACGGTGATGTGACTCAGAGTTGCCGCTTCCAACTCGGCCAACATTTCGGCGCTGCCCTTCGAGCGACGTGTGGCCCGGTCGTCCTCTCCGGTGATCTCCACTTTCGGCACGCACAGTTCCAGCGCCGTGCGCTGCTGAACGCTGCGTTCACCCAGCGAGGGCAGCACGTTGCCGATGTAGTCGAGGAACACTTTGTTGGGGCCGACCACCAGCACGCCGTCGCGCACCAATCGGCGGCGATGCTCGAACAGCAGGAACGCCGCACGGTGCAGGCCCACCGCGGTTTTGCCGGTGCCCGGGCCACCCTGTACGACAAGGCACTGCTCGAGCGGGGCACGGATGACCATGTCCTGCTCCGCTTGAATCGTGGCAACGATCTCGCGCATCGCGCCGGTGCGAGCAGCGCCAATCTCCGCCAGCACAGGGTCGGGGATACCCGAGCCAGCGGCTTCGTGGTCAGGGTCGTCCAGTTGCTCGTCGAGGTACGCGGTCAGCTCGTTCGGGCCGTCGTGAACAGCCGCCACCGTGAAGCGGCGACGATGAGCCAATCCGAACGGGTCGGCGTGCGTCGCACGATAGAAGGGAGCTGCAATCGGTGCCCGCCAGTCGACGACGACCGGATCGTGCTGGTCGTTCTCGATGTGTCGTCGGCCGATGTACCAACGTTCCTGCGCCTCATCCGTGATGCGGCCAAAGAAGTCGCCGGCACCGGGAGTGTGAAGATCTTCCAGTGCCTCCGCAACGGTGACCTCGATGTACTCCTTGGTGATCTCGTCGGCCGAGGGATCGGGGTCCATTCGTTGAAACCGACGAATCATCTCGTCACGGCACGCGCGAGCGAACGTCAGCTGCGCTACCTCGGCGGGCAGTTCGGGAAACAGGTCAGCGCTCACAGGGTCTGCCACGCTAGCCCGTTTCGGTCAAGTGGTCAGATGTCGCGGCGGATCATCAGGCGCCACCAGAGTTGCAGCAACTGCACTGCCGAGCGGGCGATGGCGGGGAGCCGGAAGAACTGTGACTTGCCGTGGGGGCGCGTGTAGTGGCTGACCCCGACTTGCACGAACCGCGCACCCACGCGCTGGAACGAACACATCATCTCGACGCAGATCACCCCGGTGGTGGAGCGCAGCGTGACCTTGTCGAGCAACGTCTGACGTATGAGTCGGAAGTCGCAGTCGGTGTCGCGTACGCGCAAGCGAAAGAGCAGCTTGACCACGTGGTGGTACGTGCGACCGATCACCTTGCGGTGCCATGGGTCGCCGCGCCCGATCTTGAACCCCTGAACGACGTCGGTGTCGGCCTTCACCGCCGCGATACACCGAACAACCTCTGTCGCGTCGTACTGGGCATCACCGTCTGTGTAGAACACCCACTGCTTGGTCGCGGCGGCGAACCCGGAGAGCAGGGCACCGCCGTACCCGCGGTTGACCTCATGGTCGACGATCCGCAGGCGTGGAAACTCCAGTGCCAGTTCGTTCAGCACCTGCAGCGAGTTGTCGCTGGAACCATCGTTGACCACGATGACTTCGAAGTCGGCGACCGAGCCCTCCAGCCCAGCGTGCACGTCGCGCACCATCTTGCCGATGGCCAGCGCGTCGTTGTAGCAGGGGAAGAACGCCGACACCGAAATGACGTGCGGATTCAGTAACTCTGTCATACGGGCGCACCTGCCAGTGCGGCACACACCAGTTCCACCTCAGCGTCAGTCAGCTCCGCAAACATCGGCACACTCACGCAACCGGCCGCCCAAGCCTCGGCAACAGGGCAGGCCGCCGTGGTGAACTGCCAATACGCGGGTTGTTGTGTGAGCGCGAGCGGATAGTGCACCGCACTGGCAACCTCGTGCGCTGC
>JANLPB010000317.1:0-18694 GCA_031366885.1 Ilumatobacteraceae bacterium | reverse complement strand
CACTGATGGCCGGCATGCAGTGGACCATGGGCGCGAGGTCGAGCCCGGCGACGCACTCGTCGTGGCCACAAGCGGCTCCACCGGCGCACCGAAGGGTGTTGTCCTCACTCACGCAGCCGTCATCGCCTCCGCCGTCGCGACCACGCAGCGGCTGGAGGTGTCGCCGACCGACTCGTGGTTGGCGTGCCTGCCGCTGTCGCATGTCGGTGGGCTGTCAGTGGTGACGAGGGCAATCGTCACCGGCACCCCGCTTGTAGTCCACGACGGCTTTGATGCAGCGCGAGTGACCGACGCCGCTCGCAATGGCGCCAGCGCCGTGTCGTTGGTTGCCACCGCCTTGCATCGCATCGACCCAGCGCTGTTCCGCATCATTGTGCTGGGTGGTGCACGGCCGCCCGCCAACCTTTCCGCGCACGTTCGCACCACGTACGGGCTCACCGAAACTGGCAGCGGGGTGGTGTATGACGGGCTGCCCCTGGAAGGTGTCGAATTGCAGCTCACCGTCGAGTCCGAGGTGCTGGTGCGTTGCCCGATGCTGCTGCGCAGCTACCGCGACGGCACCTCACCGCTGGATCGCGAGGGATGGCTCCACACCGGCGACCTTGGTCGTTGGTTGGCCGACGGCCGCCTGCACATCGACGGGCGGCGCGGCGACCTGATCATCACCGGCGGTGAGAATGTCTGGCCCGAGCCTGTCGAGGCGCTACTTGGACAGCACCCCAACGTTGTCGACGTTGCAATCGTGGGCGTGCCCGATGACGAATGGGGCCAACGAGTCACAGCGTTCGTCGTCCCCGCGCTGAACCCGCCGTCCCTTGCTGAACTGCGCTCGTTCGTCATCGCGGCCATGCCCGCGTACTGCGCACCGAAAGACCTTCGATTTGTGGACAAGCTTCCGCGAACGGCACTCGGCAAGATTCAACGGCATCTGCTGGCACCGTCCTCGGGGCCAGACTCGTGACGGCACTATGGTGCCGCGAATGAGCGCAACCCTTGAAGGTTCCCTAGCTGGTCGACTCGCATTGGTCACGGGAGCCGGCTCAGGAATAGGCCGCAGCATCACAGAGCGGTTCGTGCAATCTGGCGCAACGGTTCTGGCAGTCGACATCGACGGCAACGCTCTCGAGCGTCTTCATGATCAAGTTCATGGCACACACGCCGACGCCGTGGTGCCAATGCTGTGCGACGTCACCTCGGCCGAGTCGCTGGTACTGGTCGGCGACGAGGCGGCCCGTCGAGGAGGCCTGCACATCGCCGTCGCCAACGCGGGGCGCGGCACGTACGGCGCACTTCTCGATCACTCCGTGGATGAGTGGCGGGCGATCATCGATCTCTGCCTCACGGGCGTCTTCCTGACCGTGCAACAGGCGGCACGCGTCATGGTGGACGGCGGCAGCATCATCACCATCTCGTCGCTGAACGCGACACAGCCGTCAGCAGGAATGAGCGCATATTGCGCGGCGAAGGCGGGCGTCGTCATGCTCACACAGGTGGCCGCGATGGAACTGGGCGCACGTGGCATTCGCGTGAACTCCGTGGCGCCGGGTTTGGTGGAAACCAATGCCACCAACGGGTTCTTCATGGTTCCCGGTGTGGTCGACGAGTTCGTCGAAAACACGACACTTGGCCGCTTCGCGCAACCCAACGACGTTGCGGGAATGGTCGCCTTTCTGGCGGGCGACGACTCGAGGTTCGTCAGCGGCTCGCTGTTGCGAGTGGATGGCGGTGCCTCCACGAAGCGATATCCGGACTTGCCCACCGCATTCGCACGCATGGCTCTTCGCGTCGAATGAGCCGCACGAAACTGCCCAACGCCTACTGGCGATTGTGGACCGCAGCTGCGGTGTCCAACTTGGGCGACGGCGTGTTCGTGATCGCCCTGCCGCTGCTGGCAGCCCGAGTGACCGACGATCCGGTATCGGTCGGGCTGATCGCGGCGTTCTTCACGATTCCTTGGTTGCTGTTCGCCTTGCCCGTGGGTGTGATCATCGACCGCTCCGACCGTCGCAAGGTGCTGGTCATTTCCGACCTGTGTCGGGCGCTGCTGGTGGGCGCCCTCACCGCCGTGGTCGCGTTCGGAGAAGTGCACATCTGGATGCTGTGGGTCCTCGCCTTTGGTCTGGGCGTCGGCGAAGTGTTCTTCGACAGTGGGTCGCAAACCATCCTGCCCGCGATCGTGCCGAATGCTCAGCTTGAACACGCAAACGGCTTTTTCTACGCAACGGAGGTCGCCACCAACACGTTCATCGGCATGCCCTTGGGTGGGGCGCTGATCGCCATCGCAGCGTGGCTGCCGTTTGGCGTCGACGCGGCCAGTTTCGTGCTGGCGGCAACACTGGCGGCGACCTTGCGTGGCACGTTCACACCCACGGCGGCGCCCTCCAAGGCGTCCGCGGCCAGCCTTCTCGCCGACATGCGTGGCGGTGTTCGCTGGCTAGTCGATCATGCGTTGCTGCGCAGCTTGGTGATCGTGGTGACGTTGATGAACCTTGCGTTCGCCGCTACCCAGGCGACGTTCGTATTGTTCGCCAAGGACGAACTGCACCTCTCGGACCGCGTGTTCGGCCCGCTCCTCGCGATTATCGGCGTTGGCAGCCTGCTGGCCGGAGTGACCGGCGGAAGGGTCATCGCAGCGGTCGGACGGCGTCGAACGATGATCGCTGCCGCCATCGTTCCCGCCACCACCAGCGCGCTGATCGGTCTGTTCCCCAGGGTGTGGTTGGTCATCGCTCTCACCGCGCTACAGGCATTCGCCACCACCATCTGGAGCATCCTGGCGGTGTCGCTGCGCCAACAGGTCGTGCCCAGCGAATTGTTCGGGCGGGTGAACAGCATCTACCGCTGGATCAGTACGGGTGCGATGCCATTGGGAGCGTTGTTTGGCGCCGTACTGGCCAGCGCCTACGGACTGCGGGCGCCTTACTTTGCCGCCGCCGGCCTGCTGTCGCTGGCGACGCTGGTCATCGCCGCTCGAATGACAACCCGTGCCCTGCGGCTGCCACCCCCAGTTCACGAGATGCCGAGCGTGGACGTCCTGGCCGACGCCACCCCTGTGTCATTGCTGAGGGACCCGCTCGACGAGCTGTTCTGACAGCGTTGCCGTCAGGCGTGGCCCGGGGTGAGGTCGTCGTCTTGCTCGATCGTGACCTTCACTCGTCGAATGCGGCGCCCCTCGACCTCGGCAGCGGCGAAGCGCCACCCCTGATGGGCAATCGACTCACCGATGCCGGGAACATGCTCGAGCGTGCCGAACAAGAAGCCGCCGACCGTGTCCCAGTCGTCGTCGGGGATCGAGGTTCCGAGCAGGTCGTTGAGGTCGCCCACCGACATGCCGCCATCGACGAGATAGTCACCATCGGCGAGCCGTTGGACCTCAGCGTCCTCATCGTCGTGCTCGTCGACGATCTCCCCGACAAGCTCCTCGAGGCAGTCCTCGAGCGTGACCAGCCCGGCGAAGGCGCCATACTCGTCGGCGACGAGCGCCAGGTGGAACTTCTCGGCTTGCATCTCACGCATCAGCCGGTTGACAGGCTTGTTCTCCGGCACGAAGTGCACGGGCCGTACCAGCTCGCTGACCAGCCGTGCGCCGCCACCCTCGCGCTCGGTGCGCATCAGGTCCTTGGTATACGCCAAGCCCAACACGTCGTCGTCCTCGCTGTTCACGACCGGCAAACGGCTGTAGCCCTCCTGCAGCGCTATGTCGAGGGCCTGGGTCACGGTATTGGTGCGCTCCAGCACCTGGATGTCGGGGCGAGGAACCATCACCTCACGGGCGATCGTGTCGCCGAACTCGATGATGCTCTCGATCAGTTCGCGTTCCTCGTGTTCGACGACGCCGTCCTCAGCCGCTACCTCGACAATGCCCAGCAACTCTTGCTCGGACACGAAGGGGCCGGACTCCAGGCCTTTGCCGCGGACAATCACGTTGGTGAGCTTGATCAGACCGCGCGAGATCCACTGCAGGGGCGGAAACGACACGATCAGAGCGGTCGGACGGGCCGAGAGCAACGCAGCCCGCTGGGGGTACAGCACCGCGTAGGTCTTCGGTACGGCCTCCGCCAACACGAAGAACACGACGACGTTGAGGACTACACCGATGGCCACACCGGCGGCGCCGAACATGTGGCCGGCGACGAGTGCGGTGAGCGTGGTTTGCACCGTCTGACAAATGTTGACGGTGAGGAGCAGCGGGTTGACCCAGCGCTCGGGATGCTCAACCAGACGCTTCAGCGCTTTACCGGACTTCAGACCCTTGTCCGCCAGTGAGGTCGCTCGCGGCTTGCTCATCCGCGACAAACTCATCTCGGCCACTGAGGCGAAGATCAGAATGATCAACAACACAACGATGACAACGACCATCAGAAGGTCGATGTTGGTGAACTGGCCGGCAATCATTCAGGTTGCTCCTGCCGGAAGCCTTCCGGCGCAGGGCCACCCCAGTGGTGCTCCTGTAGTAACGCAAGCTCGCGGGCGCGCATCGCGTCCGCAGCAGCGGTTTCATCGTGGTCGTAACCGAGCACATGCAACACGCCATGCACCACCAACAACGCAAGTTCATCGTCCACCGTGCCGGCATGGTCGGGCGCCTGTCGGGCCGCGACAGCCGGGCACAGCACCACGTCGCCCAACAGCAACGGCATGTCGCCAGGGTCGGGTGGCGAACGGTCCGGCCCACGACTGGGCGGCTGGCCATGCATCACCATCTCGGCCTCAGCGGCATCGATGGGGAATGCCAACACGTCAGTCGGCCCGGCTTTGCCCATGTGTAACTCGTTGAGCTCCGCCATCTCCAGTTCGGTGACGAACAGCAACGACAGCTCACAGAGGCCACGAACTCCCTCGGAGCGCAGCACTTCGGTCGCTAACACCTGCCACCGTTCGAGGTCGACGGGCAAATCGCGCTGTTCGTCGGCACAGAACACCTCTGGCTCGCCGTCACCCCCGACGCGCGGCGGCACGTTGAGACGCGGTCGCGATGGATCAGGCACGTCGAGTGCCCTGTGCAGCGGCCTTGGCCTCATCGGAGCGCTCGTAGGCAGCAACGATGTCGGCCACGATGCGGTGACGAACGACATCACCAGTCTTCAGGTGCACGAACGCGAGGCCCTCGATGCCACTGAGTGTGCGCTCCAAGCCGATCAGGCTGCTGCGGCCATCGGGCACATCGATCTGGGTGGTGTCACCGGTGACCACCACCTGTGAACCGAAGCCAATTCTGGTGAGAAACATCTTCATCTGCTCGGGCGTCGCGTTCTGCGCTTCGTCGAGGATGATGAAACTGTCGTTCAGCGTGCGGCCGCGCATGAAGGCCAACGGGGCGACCTCGACCGCTTGGCGCTCCAGCAGCTTCTGCGCACCCTCTAGCTCCACCATGTCGTACAACGCGTCGTACAGCGGCCGCAAGTACGGATCGATCTTGGCCATGAGGTCGCCGGGGAGAAAACCCAAGCGCTCGCCGGCCTCCACGGCCGGCCGCGTCAGAATGATGCGCTGCACCTTCTTGGTTTGCAACGCGTGCACCGCCATCGCCACGGCCAACCAGCTCTTCCCGGTGCCTGCGGGCCCGAGACCAAACGTGATGACGTTGCTGCGAATAGCGTCGACGTAACGCTTTTGACCTGCGGTCTTGGGCCGGATGGGCTTGCCCTTCGCGCCGCGCATGATCTCGTCGGTGAGCACGCGACTGGGGCGCTCGTTGTCGCGCATCATGTCGATGCTGCGCCGAATCGACTGCTCGTCGAGGTGCTGACCCTGCTGCAGCACCATTACCAATTCCTCGCACAGTCGGCCAACGACCTCGGCCTGTGGACCGCCGATGTGGATTTCGTTGCCCCGAACCACGACCGATGCATCGGGGAACGCTGCTTCGATCATGCGCAGGTGCATGTCTCGCTGCCCGACGAATGCAGCCATGAGGTGCGCGCCGGGCACTACAACGGAGTACGGCTTGGCCAGCGGGGTCATTCGGGGGGGCCCGATAGTGGACTCATTTGCACACACGGTAGCGAACGGGGCGCCGTTCCTGGTGAATGAGTGCCAGCGGAATAGGCCGCTCGCATCAGAAAAGGCCCACTCGTCGCGCGTGACAAAACACCCCTTGCGCGAAGCCCCAGGTCATGGTGTATGATAGCGAACCAGGCATGCCGCGGGTCGATACTCCATCGTTCCCACGGAGTGGAGGCGCATGAAGCGGGAACAGGCACTTCTCACGTGGTGGTATTTGGCCATCGGTGGCATCGTCGCCGTCGTCGCGGGCGCGCTGCCCTCTCACGGCATTCGCACGACTGTGTACCTGTGTGCCGTGGCGCAGTTGGCGCCCGTCGTGTTGCTGTCCGTGCGACGGGGTGGAGCACCCGCACGCGTCGCCTCCGTCGTCGCGGGCATCGGGTTGCTGCACGCCGCGTCGCGGCTCGCCGCCGACGATCGACCACTCTTCCAGTCCCCACTTGCGTTGACGTTGGCGCTCGCTGCGACTGGGTGCATGCTGGGCGCCCTCGTCGTACTCGTTCGTACCGACGAGTCGCACACCCACCCCGGCCTGCTCGGTGACAGCATCATTGTTGCTCTCGGCACCTGGATCATCAGCTGGACTGCCATCGTCGAGCCGATCGTGGCACACACCGGTACGAGCACCATCACCATTGGCCTCTACGCCGCACTCCAGCCCAGCGCGGCGGTGATTCTCTTCCTCGTCGGAGCGCTCGTGGTGAACAGTTCGACACGCCCTGCATCGATGTGGCTCCTCGCCGGCGGCGCCTTGTGCGTGATCGGCGGCGACTTGGTGTATGCGCTCATCGACGCTCAGCACATGGCCGCTGGGGGCGAACGAATCGCGCTCGGGTTGTATGTGGTCGCGTACTTCTCCGCCGGTGCAGCGCTACTGCATCCCAGTGTTGCCACGTTGGGCCGATCTCCCGGCACGGCCAACCCGCGGCTGACCGGACGGCTCATTGTCACCATCTCATCGCTGGTGCTGCCCGTCGTCGTGCTCGCCGCAACCGCACCCAACGACACGGCCGACCGGTTGGTCCGCACCCTGTCCGCTCTGGTGCTCGCCACGGTCGTGACGCTGAGGGTGCTGATGGTCGTACGAGCCAACAACAAGGCACAGGCCGATCTGCTGCACGGTGCGCAAACCGATCCGTTGACCGGGCTACCGAATCGAACCCTCCTACTCGAGCGGATCAACGAACTACTCGGAAATTCCTGGAGCCAGGATCAGCACCCCACACTGTTTTTCGTCGACCTGGACCGTTTCAAGAACATCAACGACTCGCTGGGACACGCGGCCGGCGACGAAGTACTGGTGACCGTTGCGCGTCGTTTGATCAACGCCGTCCCGGACGATGCGATGGTGGCGCGCCTCTCCGGTGACGAGTATGTCGTGCTCGACGCGACCGCGAAGTCACCGGCGGCTGCGTTGGCACTTGCCGAGCGCATGCTGGCCGTGTTCCGCGAACCCCTCGCGCTGAGTCAAGGTGACGTCTTCGTGACAGCCAGCATCGGCGTCGCCAGTCTCAGTGCCACCTCCAGTACCTCACCCGAAGATCTTGTGCGCCACGCCGATACCGCCATGTATCGGGCGAAGGACGCTGGACGAAACTGTCTGGCGGTGTACGACGAAAGCATGCACGAGCGAGTCGCCCACCGGCTGGCGGTGGAGACGGCCCTCTACCGAGCACTCGATCGTCGTGAACTTCGCCTCTACCATCAGCCGATCTTGGATCTTCAGTCCGGTGACGTCGTTGGCTTCGAGGCGCTGATGCGTTGGCAGCAGAGCGACGGCACGATGGTCTCGCCCGCCGAGTTCATCCCGATTGCAGAGGACACCGGCACGATCGTGCCGATCGGGTCATGGGCACTTCTGGAGGCGCTCAGCCAACTGCGGCGCTGGATTGACGACGGTGTGTGCAGCTCGGGTGCCACCATGTCGGTCAACGTGTCGCCTCGACAGCTGAGCGACCCGAACTTCCCTTCGATCGTCAGCGAGGCGCTCACACGGTCTGGCGTCTCGCCGCAACTGCTGTGGCTGGAAGTCACCGAAAGCGTCATGATCGCGGAGCCCGAGCTGGCACTCGCCACGTTGCGTCGGCTGCGGTCGTTGGGCGTGCGGGTCGCACTCGACGACTTCGGTACCGGGTACTCGTCGCTCTCGCTGCTGCAGAAGTTCCCTTTGCAGCGCATCAAGATCGACCGAGCATTCGTGCATGGCGTGGCCGACAACCCGAACGATCGCAGTCTGGTGCGGACCATCATCGCGATGGGACGGTCATTGGGTCTCGACATGGTGGCCGAGGGCGTGGAGAGCGTCCATCAATTGCAGGTACTCAGTGACCTGGGCTGCACAAAGGCGCAGGGCTTCCTGATCAGCCACCCGGTGCCCCCCGATGCGATGCGAAGCACCGTTGCCGCTCTCGAACGGTTGGGACAATTTCCCGGCCTCCGTCCCAGTGTCGGCGCGCCAGCTAGTTAACTCAGAGGATGCCAACCGATCGCGGTGACAGTCCCGACGACGACATTCGTTTGCTCGGACGTGTGCTCGGTGACGTCATCGCAGAGCAGGCCGGCGCGGAGGCCTTCGAGACCGTAGAGCGCGTCCGCAAGCTGGCCGTCGATATCCGTCGTGGTGGCATCACGGACGAAGCTCAGCTGGCTGCAGTGCTCGGGGGCCTCGACATCCCGACGTCGCTGCATGTCATCCGCGCCTTCAGCTGGTTCTCGTTCCTGTCCAACATCGCGCAGGACGTCCATCAGTCGCGCCGTCGTCGGCATCACCGTTCCATCGGGTCGCCGCCGCAGGAGGGCACCATCGCGCATGCGTTTGCGACCGCTGTGTCAACAGGCTGCCAGCCCAACGACGTGGCTGCGCTGTTGCGCAACGTCGAGGTCAGCCCCGTGTTCACGGCACACCCGACGGAAGTGCGCCGCAAGACGATTCTGGACACTCAACGACGCATCGCGACAATGCTCGAACAGCGTGGTCGGCTCCAATTCGACGACTTCGAGCGTGCTGAGTGGGAAGCCGAACTGCGAGTGCACGTGCTCACGCTCTGGCAGACGGCGCTGCTGCGACTGTCGAAGCTGCGCGTTCGCGACGAGATCGACGACGCACTGCGCTACTACCAACTCACGCTTCTCACGGAGATCCCACGCCTACAGCTCGATGTGCATCGGGAGCTATCGATTCTTGCCGACGAGAACGTTGAGCTTCCCCCGCTCCTGCGAATGGGCTCGTGGATCGGAGGCGACCGCGACGGCAACCCCTTCGTGACGGCCGAGGTGCTGCAGTGGGCGGTCGAGCGTCAAGCCACGGTCGCATTGCGTCACCACCTTCAGGCGCTCTTACAGCTCGGGCTAGATCTCTCGTTGTCCTCCCGACTGATCACTCCCTCCCCCGCACTCGTCCAATTGGCTGAGGCCTCGGGTGACGACTCGCAGTTCCGCGCCGACGAACCGTACCGACGAGCGCTGCGCGGAATGTACGCGCGCTTGGCGGCGACCGCTCTCGCCGCGCTCGGTGCTGTGCCGGGGCCCGAGCCGATCGGTGTCCGTCAGCCGTATGCAAGCCCCGAGGAGCTGCTGTCTGATCTCGCCGTCGTCGATGCGTCGCTGCGCTCTCATGGCGCTGCGACGTTGGCCGACGCCCACGTGGCACCGCTGCGCCAAGGCGTCGCCAGCTTCGGTTTTCACCTGTGCTCGCTCGACCTTCGCCAAAACAGCGACGTCCACGAGCGAACGGTTGCCGAACTGCTGGCGGCCGCAGGGGTCTGCGCGGACTACCTTTCCCTCGACGAGGTCCGACGGATTGCGATGTTGCGGGCCGAGCTGGCGACACCACGACCACTCGCCAGTGCGTTCGTGCCCTACTCCGAGGAGACGTTGAGCGAGCTCTCCATTCTGCGCACAGCCGCCGACGCCCGCCGCCGCTTCGGGTCGATGATCATTCGCCACAACGTGATCTCGAAGTGCCAGTCGGTCAGCGACGTGCTGGAAGTCGCCGTACTTTTCAAGGAGGTAGGGCTGCTCGTTCCGGGCGATGTGGCCTCGCTGGCGCTCGACATCGTTCCATTGTTCGAGACCATCGACGACCTTGCCAACGCCGGCCAGGTCGTCGCCGACCTCCTCGCGCTGCCGGAGTATCGGCAATGGCTCGACCACGCTCGTGGGGGCCGCCAAGAGATCATGCTGGGTTACTCCGACAGCAACAAAGACGGGGGCTACCTGGCGTCGAATTGGGCGCTCTACGAAGCGGAGGTTGCCGTCGTCGCAGCCGCTGCGGCCGCCGGAATTAGGCTCCGATTCTTCCACGGTCGCGGCGGCACAGTTGGCCGCGGCGGGGGCCCCAGTTACCTTGCGATTCTGGCGCAGCCGCGAGGTGCAGTCGATGGCAGCCTTCGGCTCACCGAGCAGGGGGAGGTCATCGCTGCCCGATACGCGGATGCCTCCCTGGCACGAAGGAGCCTGGAGGCCCTGGTCGCAGCCACGGTCGAGGCAAGCTTGCCGCGAACAGCAGATGAGGACCCACCGGAGGAATTCGTCCGCGCGATGCACGAGTTGTCCGCGCTGTCGCTCGCTCACTACCGGTCGCTGGTGTACGAGACCCCCGGCTTTGTCCAGCTCTTCCGTGAGATGACACCGATCAATGAGATCGCCACCCTCAACATCGGCAGCCGACCCGCATCACGCACTCGGTCCGACCGCATCGAAGACCTCCGCGCGATCCCGTGGGTGTTCAGTTGGAGCCAATGCCGTGTCATGCTGCCCGGCTGGTACGGCGCCGGCACCGCCTTTCACGAATGGGTGCGAGCGACGCCGGAGCGGGAGGCCCTGTTGGTGCGAATGGCGAGCGAGTGGCCGTTCTTCCGTTCCGTGATGTCGAACATGGGAATGGTGCTGGCCAAGACCGACCTGGGCATCGCCGCTCGATACCGCGACCTCGCTCACGACGACGTCCTCGCCCACGCTGTGTTCGACCAGATCAGCGCCGAACACGCCCGCTGCGTCGACTGGTTGTGGCGCATCACCGGTGGTGGACCACTCGCCGACAACCCGACGTTGGCGCGCAGCATCAGCGACCGCTTTCCGTACCTGGATCCGCTCAATCACCTTCAGCTCGAACTGCTGCGTCGCTTCCGAGCCGAGGGGGCACACGACGGCGACGATGCCGACAGCCAACTGGTCAGTCGCGCAATTCAGTTGACCATCAACGGGCTTGCCACCGGTCTTCGCAACAGCGGCTGAGCTACTCGTCGTCAGTTGACGAGGTTGACGATGTCCCTCACGAGCAGCACGGTCAGCAGGCTCATCACACACAGCACAATCGCAGTGAAATGCCAACGCCAGCGGTGGTCCACCGCAAAGAAGCGTCGAATTGCAAACACATCGCACACCATCGCGAGAACGCCGATCGTGATACCGATGACAGGGCCGACACCCTTCGCGAACCCGACGGCGGGTAGTACAAACGGCAAGATGACGTAGGTGAGCGTGCACCGCAACGCCGAGATCAACATCGACTTTTGAAATGCGGAGTACGCCGATGCAGTGGTCACGCCCGCCGGGCGCTCGTGGATGCGCAAAAGGCTGCGCACGGCGACATCGGCGCGTGAACGCTGGACGGGCGGCCGAACGCCGCTGAAACCAGCCGGACAGGCTGCGGTCATTGCGGTGTGATCGATGGGACACTTGGAGATGGGCGCCGCAGCCTCAGCCTGCAGCGACTCGGGGGTCTCGAGCAGTACGTCGTTGCTGGTCATCGCGGGCGAGCGGTCCATGCCTGCACTCTAGAGAGTGGCAACCCCAAGTTGCGTACTTCCAGGGCCGTGAGTCGCCGATAGTCGACCTTGCCGTTGGGTGCGCGGCCGAAGGATCCACGATCACCAGCCGGTCACGCTGAGCGCATCGCTTGTGGCGATGTGGTCGCGCGCGCTATCGCTGAGAGGTATATGGAATATGGGATTTCTGTTGGAATCGTATACGAACATATGTACTATGGTTGACATGATAGAGGTCGACGATCGGCCAGCAGAAGTGCTGCACACCATCGATGATTTCGCCTGTGCCGCGTCCGCCTGGGAACGACAGGGAGCTGCCCTTGCCCTATCCGCACGCCAGCTCGAGGTCGCTGGCGCGTTCGGCGACGACGGCACCGTGTCGATGAAAGCCTGGATGCGCAACCACCTACGCATGACCGACCAACGCGCAAACGAACTGTTAGGCACCGGCCACTTCCTTTCCAAGCACGAACACTTCGCCACCGCCGCGCTGTCAGGGATGCTGTCGGGATCGCAGATCGCGGTCGCCCGTCGGCTGGGCAAGCCGAAGTACGAGCCGATCATGGCCGAAACCGAAGAAGCCTTGGTTGGTGTGCTGGCCGAGCTCGACATCCGTTCCACCGAACGCGCTGTCGATCACTGGGCCAAGCGTGCCGACGCTCTCATCGACGAGAAAGCCCCACCTGTTGAACGGCCCAACGAGCTGACCTATAGCAACACGATGGATGACGTCACTCACGGGACGTTCCGGTTGAACGAAGCTGCCGGAACAGAGTTCGATAAAGCAGTCCAAACCGCGCTGACACACGCCGGCAAGGACGAGACCCGCACTTCTGCCGAACGCCAGGGCGACGCACTGTTCGACATTGCGGCGTTCTTCAACAAAAATCATCTCGGCAACGAACGCCCACGCAACCTGCCAAACGTCACCCTTTCGGCCGACATCTCAACCGTCGTCACAGACCATCCCGAGGGTGTCAACGTTGACACGCAGCGGCCGATGTCGTCCGCGTGCACTTCCACGTACCTGTGCGACTGCCGCATCCACGTCATCCTCCGTGAGGCCGATGGCAGCCCGCACAACTTTGGCCGCACCACCCGCACCGTGCCCTCGCAACTGTTCAAGCAAGTCGCCGCACGCGACGGCGGCTGCCGCGAACCGGGCTGCGACCGACCAGTCAAATGGACTGACGCACACCACATCGTCCACTGGTCGCTCAGCGGCACAACCGACTACCACAACCTGATTCTTCTCTGCTCGAGACATCATCACCATGTCCATCAACAAAAGATCACCATCGATCTCATGCCAAACGGCGAAGCCTTCTTCACCACCTTCGACGGCAAACGCTCAAGCTCTACCCCACGCGGGGCACCACCAACACGCGGACCCAACTGACAGGCCGACAGGTCAGCGTTACAACCGAACCAAGTGACTACCGCGGCACCCGCCGCGGTAGTTGCGCGCCGTCTACGCGCTGCGGTGGACCAGGTTCGGGCGAAGCGTTCATTCGGGCATTTGAGGGCGGGCAAGTGTCCGCGCTTTACGAATCCGACAGTTCTCGCCCCTACCTGTAGCTGGCAGAACCGACTGCGCCTCTCTACGCTCGTCCGATGGAGTCGATTGCACTGGTGGCGGCTGGGTGGGCTTCGGGGCTCAACGCCTATCTCACCGTGTTGATCCTTGGCGCTTCCGGACGGCTGGGTTGGGCGGACACTCCGGCGAGCCTTCAAACCAACTGGGTTCTAGGAGCAGCCGGCGTTGCCTTCGCCATCGAGTTCGTCATTGACAAGCTCCCGCTGCTCGACAGCGTGTGGGACCTGGTGCATACGTTCATTCGGCCCGTCATTGGCGGGTTGACGGGCGCAGCGATCGCCGCCGGTCAGCTGGGACGGCCCGCGGCGTTCGCTCTCGCTGGCGGACTCGCGCTCATCGGGCACCTCACGAAGGCGACGAGCCGACTGGCCATCAACATGTCGCCGGAACCGTTGACGAACATCATCGCCAGCTTTGCTGAGGACGGGGTCGTCTCTGGTCTTGTCGCTCTTGCGATGGTTTATCCGCGCATCGCTGCGGTCTCGGCCACGGTCGCTGCCGTCGTTGGTGTCATCATCGCCTTGCTGCTGTGGAAGCTCGCTCGCCGCGGGCTTCGACGGGTCAGGGCCGGGCTAGGTGGCGCCCTGGCGACGCGAACCAGCCCCTGACCGGGCGGACCCGGCCAGAGGCTGTGGAGGCGACGATGGGAATTGAACCCATGTGGACGGCTTTGCAGGCCGTTGCCTCAGCCACTCGGCCACGTCGCCATGCGATCTCCGGTTGCCCGGATCACGGCGTCTGCACGATAGCGGCTGAACCGCCCATCATGCAGCTGGCTTCCCGACATCGCATGCCATCGCCCGCCATGAAAGGCTCGGCGAATGCTCGCACGACGCCTCGCCATCCCAGTCGCCGCCGTTCTCTTACTCACCGCCTGCAGCGACGGCAGCGGCGGCACCTCGTCGCTTGCTAACACGTCGGATGCCGCGGCAGCAACCACGTCGATGACGGACGCCGCCGACACGACACCAGTCACTGACTCACCAACTACCTCGCCGGAGGCGACAAACACCACCGTCGACATCGCCGAGCAGGCATTGGCCTACGGCGAGTACGGCGCATACCCTGTCGGCGTCACCACCTTGCAGTTGGCCAAAGGCCCCAAGGTTGAAATCTGGTACCCGGCCATTGCTGGCACGACAGGCACCGAGACGTACGACGTGCGCGACTTTGTCGGTGAAGGTATTCGTTCCATACTCACCGGCGACGTTCCTTCCACGTTCAGCTACCCGGCTGGCCGCGACGCTGAGGTCGCCGAGGGCGCCTTCCCGGTCGTGATGTTCAGCCACGGCTTCACCGGCATGCGCGTGCAGAGTTCCTTTCTCACGTCCAATCTCGCCAGCTGGGGGATGATCGTCGTGTCGGTGGACCACCCCTCGCGATCAATGGAGAACGTGCTCGCAGGCACAGCGTCGGGCGAACGAGGCGACTCCGTTGACGACCTGCTGCAGGGACTGGAACTGATCACCGCCCAGAGCGCCGACGCCGCAAGCCGGTTCAACGGCCACGTTGACGCCGAGCGCGTTGCTGCCGTGGGCCACTCTGCCGGTGGCGGCACCGTGCTGGCAGCGGCAAGCGATCCACGCATCGACGGGTACGTATCGATGGCTTCGGGCGCCTTCAGCGGCGGCGGTGACACGCACGACGGAGTGACGACGACGACCGTTGCACCGACACCCCTGCCCGACAAGCCATCGTTCTTCATCGGCGGCTCGGTCGACGCACGCGTCCCGTTCGAAACGGTCACGAAGCCGGCGTTCGGCGCCGCGCCGTCACCTAGCTTGCTGTGGGAGATCGAGGGCGCTGGCCACAACGCGTTCGACGATTTCTGCACGTTCGGCGACGGCACGGGGATCATCGGCATAGCCGAAGCGAGCGGCCTCGGCGCCTTCCTTGATGCGAACCCCGGCCTCCGATCGCTCGGCGAGGACGGCTGCGTGCCGCCGGCCATCGACGTCGATATCACGTCCCCAATCATCAACCACGCAGTGACCGCATGGGTGCGCAACCTCTTCGGCATCGACATCGAGGCCGTCGGTCTCGGCCAGAGCGTTGCCAACGCCTACGACACACCCGTGACCATCACCAGCAAGTAGCTGTTCGTTATGCGCCGAGCACGGTAAAGCCAAGCAACCTGGCTGCTTGAGCCTGGCGAAGGTCAAAGGTGACGAACGACAAACCAGGCACCTGTAGGCGGCGCGCAGACGCCAAATGGATGGCATCCATAGACCGCACACCAAGCTGTTCGCCGATATCGGCGGCCGATTCGCATACGACCTGATCCACGCTTACGAGCGCAAACTCATCCAAATTTCGCTCGACTCGCCGACGCAGGTCAGGAAGATCCGTGGGCTCGACCAAGCGCGCAAGATTTCGACGAACCTCAACGAGCGTGATCCACGACGTCACCAAAACGGGGTCGGCGGCAAGTAGTTGCTCGGCAATATCAGAGTCGGCCTCCTCGACATATACCTTGAGGAGAGCGCTCGAGTCGACGTAGGTAGTCATTCGCCACGGTCGTCTTCGAGCACGTCAGCGATGCGACGACGACCCACGGCCCGACGACCGGGAACCAGCCCATCTGATCTCAGCGGCGGCCGAAGCCAGCCCTGCTCAACTCCGAGCGACATGACCCCAGCACCCGGCACGGGGACAATCTGGACCTTTGGCACACCGCGTTCGGTGACCTGCACGGATTCGCCGGCTGCAGCCCGATCGAGGTATTCGGAGAGATGCTGCTTGAGTTCTCGAATGCCGACGTTCATGTGTGCACATTAGCAACCTCATGTGTACACATCAATCGATTGTTGCACTACCAAAAGCTTCCACAGCGTGTGAGAACAACGTGAACGTCGGGCGCGACGCCAACACGCCTGCGCGCAATCTGCAATATTTAGGGGACGCCACTTTCGCGGCAGGGAGATTGATCCATGACCATCACCAACCACACTGCGCCGGCACGGTTCGTGCGCGCCGATGGCCCTGACAAGGTGACGGGGAGCGGCCGCTACACGGCCGACCTCACCCTGACGGGCGCTCTCGCCGCAAAGTTCAAGTACGCAGATGTCACGCACGCGCGTATCACTCACCTCGATGTGACAGCAGCTCGGGCAATGCCAGGGGTTTTTGCGGTGCTCACCCAAGCCGACGTTCCCGACGTCAAGTTCGGGCCATTCGTGCAGGACCGCACACTCTTCGCCAACGATGTAGTGAGGTATGAGGGCGAGGTCGTCGCGGCGGTCGCCGCCGTCGATGCAGCGACCGCGCAGCGTGCCGTCGACGCCATCGTCGTCGAGTACGACCCGCTGCCCGTCGTCAACGACATCGAGGCGGCACTCGCGCCCGATTCCCCACTCGTCCACGCCAACTGGGCCGACTACGGCAGCAGCATGATTCGCGACCGAAACGATGCGTCGTTCGCCTCCATCGAGAAGGGCGACGTCGACGCCGGAATGGCTGCGGCAGACCACGTCGTGCGCAGCAGGTACGTGGCCGATGGATGCCACGCGGCACCGATCGAGCCGCGTGCGGTCGTTGCCCAGTGGGAGGGCAACAAGGTCACCATCTGGACCAGTACGCAGGTCCCGTTCGATGCCCGTGCGGGCGTCTGCGAAACCCTCGAGCTCCCCAACAACCGCGTCCGCATCATCGTGCCCCATCTCGGTGGCGGCTTCGGCGGCAAGTGTGGCTTCCACTACGAGGCACACATCGCCGCCCTCGCCCGTGTCGCCAAGCGCCCGGTGCGATTGGTGTTCAGCCGACGCGAGGAGTTCCTGGCGCCGGACCGGCGCCGTGAGGGCATCGTCTACGACTTCGAGACCGGCGTGAAGGCAGACGGCACGATCGTGGCTCGGCGGGCCTGGCTGGCACTCGACAACGGCGCCTACACGGCCGATGCGGGTTTTTTCAGCCAACTCGCGGCGATGCATGCCCTGGGGCCATATCGCATTCCGAATGCACACGTGGAGGCGCATCTCGTGTACACGAATCATCAACCGTCGGGCTCGGTGCGCGCACCGACTGCCCCGCAGACCTGCTGGGCGCTGGAGTCACACACCGACGAAGTTGCGCAGGCTGTCGGCATGGATCCGGTGGCATTCCGCAAGCTCAACGCCGTCGATACCGGCGTGGAAGGCCCGAGCGGCCAGACGTACGGCGAGATCGGAATTCAGCAGTGCATCGCTGCCGCTGCCGCCGGGGCGGGTTACGGGCAAGACCTTCCCGAGGACGAAGCCATCGGCGTGGCGATCGGTTGGTGGCCAAGTTTTTCGGTGCCATCAGGCGCCTACATCAAGATCGATGGCGACGGCAGCGGCCAGATCATCACCGGCGCGCAGGAGTGCGGCACCGGCGCGGTGATGACACTGCGCCAGCTGGTGGCCGACGAGTTGGGCATGGCTGCCGAGAACTTCGAGCTGGTCTACCAGGACACCAGCGTCGCCCCCTACGACATGGGAGCCACCGGCTCACAGACACTGTTCAACAACGGTCGCGCGGTCGTCGCCGCAGCGGGTCAAATCGCCGAGCAGTTGCGCACCCTTGCCGCCGACCACCTCGAGGCCAACCCCGCCGACATCGTGCTCGCCGATGGGGTGGCCAGCGTGGCGGGCAGTCCCGACCGGGGCGTGCCGATCGCGGAGCTGGCGGGCATCGCCGCTGGCGGTGAACTGCTGATCGGACACGGCTCCGGCACACCGCCGGGCGCGCCAACGATCGTTGGCGCGGTGTGCGTTGGCGACCTCGGAATGGCGGCGTGGGTGGCACCTCAGTTCAGCTGCCACGCGGTGCGCGTGAAACTTGATCGCGATACCGGCGTGGCTCGCGTCCTGCATGTCAGCGCCGCACATGACAGCGGCACCATCATCAACCCGGTGGGCGCCACGGGCCAGGTGGAAGGAGCGGTCATGATGGGTATCGGGCAGGCGCTCACCGAGGGCACCTCGTACGACGCCGATGGTCGCCAGCGCAACGCTGCACTGCTGGAGTACAAGCTGCAGACGTGCGCCGACGCACCCCCGATCGACGTTCACTTCATCCAGATCAACACACCCGACGCCGGGCCGCGTGGGGCGAAGGGCCTCGCCGAGGCACCAAACGTCGCCACCGCTGCGGCCATCTCCAACGCGATTGCGCAGATCGTCGGACGGCCGATTCGACAACTGCCGATGACGGCTGAACGCGTGTGGGAAACCCTCAACAGCCAGCACGTCGTGAATGAGGACGCCGTGAATGAGGACGTGACGTCGTGAGCTTCGTCATCGCCCAATCCCTCGACGAAGCACTCGCTGCGGTCGCCGCTGGGGCACGGCCAATCGCCGGCGGC
>JANLPB010000294.1:0-11880 GCA_031366885.1 Ilumatobacteraceae bacterium | reverse complement strand
TGGCGGAATAGGCAGACGCGCCAGCTTGAGGGGCTGGTGAACTTAGGTTCGTGGGGGTTCAAGTCCCCCCTTCGACACGAAATGGCCAGCGCGAAAGCGCTGGTCGTTTGCGTTGTGGGGCGATGAGACGAAACCTGAATGAGGTGAACTTGGGAGAAGGTCTGCGCCTTGCCTGAGCGCGCAAGCCTGTTACTGAACGGGGTTCTTCCAGGTGTTCAGGAACGTGACTTCGGTCGCCGGGCGGCGTGGGGCTGGGGCGAAGGTGTCGCCGGTGAAGTAGCCGACCGCCAGGAGACAGACCTGCGTGACGGTGGCCGGAATGCCGAGCAGCTCGGCAATCTCGGCCTCGTGTTCGAGGTGGAAGGTTGTCCACGCGGTACCGATGCCACGTGCACGTGCGGCCAGCTGAAAGCTCCACACACCGGGCAGCACCGAGCCGTAGTAGGCGGCGACCTGACCTTGCGACTGGTCCATGGGCGGTCGATCGAGGCGCATCGACAGCACCAGCGCCGGCACATCCGCAAGATGGTCGATGAGGAAGTTGGCTGACGCGATGACTCGCTGGCTGCGGTCGTCGCCGCGCGCTGAAGAGTTCACTGCGAGGTATGGTCGGCCGACCTCGGCGAAGCGGACGGCGATGGCCGTCTTCGTCGCTGCATCGTCGATGATCATCCAGCGATTGCGTTCGAGGTTGCCGCCCATCGGTGCGTGACCGGCGATCTCGATGCATTCGAGTAGTTCGTCGTACGGTACTGGCCGGGTGAGGTCCAGGCGTTGACGCACCTGCTTCGTCGTGGTCAGAAGGCGATCGGTCTCGGTGAGATCGAACCCCGTGGTCGGATGCTGCGGCATATCGGTGCTCCTGTGTGCGCGGATGACCATTCTGACCCATCGACTGCCAGGCGGTGGGCAGAGCCGTCAGTAGTGTCGTCGGTAGTCTCGTATGAATGGCCACCGTCCGCGACAACCCAGCCGAGCATCGGTACGAGATAGCGGAAGGCGGCAATCTCGTTGGTTTCGCCGACTACACGATTGACGACAACGTGATCGCGTTTCCGCACACTGTGACGTTTCCGGGCAACGAGGGCAGGGGATTGGCGCGGCAACTCGTCGAGTTCGCGCTTGCCGACACTCGGCAGCGGCAGTTGGCAGTGTTGCCGCACTGTTGGTTCGTGCGCAAGGTCATCGCAGACCATCCCGACGCGTATCTCGATCTGGTGCCCGCCGATTCGCGCGCAGCGTTTTGCCTGCCCGCTGCCTGAGTACACGCGAAGTTGGCTCAGACTCGGATGACGTCGAGACCGGGTAGTTGGGTGTAGTCGTCATTCTGGGTCACCACCGGTACCCCGAGGGCGAGAGCAGTGGCGGCAATCCAAGAATCGTTGACAGGCATCCGTAGTCCGCGGTCGCGCAGCAACACTCGCAGGGTCGCCCAGGCATCGGCCACCTCGGTATTGATCGGGATTGGAGAGAGCTCCAGCGCTCGTGTGAGGGTTCTGAGGCGAAGATCGCGCACGGTCACCTCGTTGGTAGCCAGCACCCCTGCTCTCAACTCGCCGATCGTGATGACGGACACTGCGAGTTGGTCGGGGAGCAGCTCGACATTGAGTGGGCGTCGAGACTCAAGGCCGATGAAGACACTGGTATCGGCCAGGCCTCTGACTACTGCCACTTGAGATCGTCGGTGTCATCGGGGGCCAGCTCGCGGCGCTCGTCTCGCAGCGCCGGGTCGGCTTGGTTGGCGAGTACGCGTGTGACAAAGTCGGCCCGCTTCATCCAGTTGTGCTGCCGTCCGATGGGGCGAAGCTCTGCGACCTCCCGTCCGTCAACCGAGATGGTGATTGTCTCGCCCGCATCCACGCGGTCAAGCAGAGCACGTGTCTGATTCCTGAGTTCGCGAGAGGTGCGGCCTGCTTGAATTGCTCGGCGAGCATTGTGCGGTGGTTCACCTCTTTCCGATTTGCCGCAGCTTCGCCCTCGATAAATTCGACCTGGTCACCACGCGTGCTCCGCCCACGCTTCGCCAGGGCCTAGGCAGACAGAACCTGACCCAGAGATTGACACCCAACCCTTTCCAAAACCCACCTTGTGATGTACAACTGCCTTGGGGGCGTCCAACTTGGGGCGCAGACTGGGGGCCCGTCGTGGGTGTTTCAAGTGCGTCGCGGAAGATCTATCGGATCGGCGCCATCGCCGCCCTCATCGGCGGGCTCTTACCGCTCGCGCTGCTGCAGGGCACGGCGCACGCGTCGGCGAAGACCTGGACGGGGCTCGGAGGCGACAACCTGTGGTCCAACGCCGGCAACTGGAATGCAGCCATTGTTGCTGGTGACGATCTCATCTTCCCGGCAGGCGTGGCCAACAAGCAGAGCCAGAACGACTTCGCCGTGAACACGTCGTTCGCGTCGATCAGTGTCCAGGACGGCAGCTACAACATCTTCGGCAACCCCGCGTTGACGCCGCTCATCCACGTCGCTGCCGGACCGGTGACGACCGCATCGGCGATCCAGTTCTCGCCGATCCGGATCCCGGCCACCGGCATGACCGTTGACGTCGACGCCGGCGCCGACGTCCAGATGAACGTCCAGTGGGACTACAACAGCGCCGTCAGCACGATCATCTACGACATCGACGGGACGCTGCAGACCAATCACATCTTCCTCAACGTTGTCGTCGGTGACGCCGCGACCAAGACTGGTGCGGGCACTTTCAAGACCACGACCGGTTTCGGTGGTGCAGTCAACGTGCAGTGGTCGCACCAGGCCGGCAACCTGTTCTTCAACGCCAACAACAACCACGGGGCAGTGGTCACTCAGACCGGTGGAGTGTGCTGCGGCACGCAAGGACAGACGCAGGGCATCACCGTCAACGGCGGGATCTATTCTCCCGGGAACGATGTGTTCGACGTCGCGACATCGGCCATCGCGGCCGGCGGGTTCACCGTCGGGGCCGGCGGCACGTACAAGTACGACATCAACGGTGGTGCGAGCGCGGACTCGCTGTTCGTCACCGGCACGGTCACCCTTGCCGGGAACCTCACCTTCGACGCCACGGGCGTCGTCCTCACCGCCGGCATGGCCTTCACGGTGCTCACGAACGATGCTGCCGACGCGATCGTCGGGACGTTCATCGGCAAGCCGCAGGGGTCGACAGTGAACATCAACGGGACACCGTTCACCATCAGCTACACCGGCGGTTCCGGGAACGACGTGACGCTCACGGCGAGCGGCGCGATCAAGTCGTGGGATGGTGGTCCCGCTGCCGCGGACGACGAGTGGAACACTGCGGCCAACTGGGAGACCAACGTCGCCCCGGTCGCCGGTGACACGCTGCGGTTCGGCAACAACCCGGCAGTCGCGATCGCAGATCAGCCCAACCACAACAACATCGCCGCGGGTACCTCGTTCGGCGACATCCTCTTCGACGGGGCCTCAGATTACAACCTCACGGGCAACGCAATCGCGCTCGCAGGCGGAGTGGTCAACACCAGTGGCGCCAACTCCAATACGGTCTCGCTCGACACGACGTTCACCGGCGGCGGCGGTGTGCAGGCGCCGAACTCCGGGATCACCTTCGCGGGGGCCGTCGATGCGGGCGGCAGCATCATCTCGATCGGCCAGAGCCAGAACATCGTCTTCTCGGGCAACATCACGAACGGCGCGATGACCATCGAGGGCACCCAGACGAACGTGACGATCATGGGAGCGGCGAAGAGCTTCGCCGGTCCGTTCACGAACAATTCGGGCAACCTGTTCCTCAACGCGACGCTCACGAACGCGCAGGTGATCAACCACGGCAATTCTGGCCTGTTCCAGGGCTCGCTCTTCGGGACGGGAGGCGCCAAGGGGCTCAGCATCGACTCCGGCCGCTTCTTCCCTGGTAGTCAGAACACAGCCGGCATCTTCACATCGTCCTCGGACGTCGTCTTGAACGGGTCGTCCGTCTTCCAGATCGACGTGAACGGTCCCGGAACGGTCGCGGGCACGAACTTCGACCGGCTCAATGTCGTCGGCACCGTCACCCTCGGGGGAACTCTGCAGGTCGATTCGGCGGCGGCGCCCGGCAATGCAGAGCTCGTCATCATCGCCAACGACAGCAACGACCCGATCGTCGGGACCTTCCAGGGTGTAGCCCAGGGAGCGATCGTGATCGTGAGCGGCGTCCCCATGGTCGCGAGCTACACGGGCGGCGACGGCAACGACTTCAGCCTCTCGCTCACCAACGCCAAGATTTGGGACGGCGGCGGTGGGAACAGCAACTGGACGACCGGCCTGAACTGGGTCGGGGACGTGGCTCCCCTGGCCGGAGCGACCCTGATCTTCCCGAGCGGGGCAGCACGTCTGACCAACGTCAACGACTTCCCGGCCGGCACTGCGTTCCAAGACATCATCTTCAACGCCGGTGGCTACGCCATCAGCGGCAGCAGCATCAACCTGTCGGGTGCCCTGTTCGGGAACAACACGACGCTCATCAACACGCTGACCTTCCCGATGGTCCTGTCCGCGGCCAACAAGTCGTTCGATCAACAGACGGGCGGCGAGACCATCTTCGGGGGCACGATCACGGTCAATGCGGGGAACACGTTGACGCTCACCGGTGGAGGGACGCAGACGATCCAGGCCGACAAACTCGCCGGCGGGGCGTTGAGCGTCAACAAGTCCCAGGGGCTCGGCGGCGGGACGCTCAACCTTGCGGGACAGGCCGGTTGGAACGGGCCGTTGAACGTCGACAAGGGCAACGTCGCGCTCTCGGGGACGCTCGTCGCTCCTACCTTCGTCACCGGCACGGGACCAGGGAGCGTCGGGAGTGCGATCCTGGGCGACGGCCACACCGGCAACCTCACGCTGCTCGGCAGCCCCGGGGGGCCGACCTTCGCGAGCGCGTCGCCGGCAGACGTCACCGCGCCGATCAACGCCCAGGGCATACTGACGATTGACGGCAACCTCAACGTCGGCACCACGACCTTTGTGAGCACCACGATCAACGGCGGCGCTCCCGTCGCGGGCACGACGTTCGGCCAGTTCAAGGTGAACGGCACGGTCATTCTTGGCGGCGGTTTCTTCGGTGCGGGCAACAACGCCGGGACGCCGCCCGTCGGGGTTGAGATCGTCGTCATCGACAACGATGGCGTCGACCCGGTCAGCGGCACGTTCTCGGGCCTGGCCGAGGGGGCGACGACGATGATCAGCGGGACCTTCCCCGCGAAGATCTCGTACGTCGGTGGCACCGGCAACGACGTCACGCTGTTCCTGACGCCAACGTACAACTGGGACGCGGGCGCCGCGCCGACGGCCTCCTGGTCGAACGCGACCAACTGGAGCCCCGACATCGCGCCGCTCGGGAGTCAGGTGCCCGACGAGACGCTGGTGTTCGGCGGTACCGGCTCGGGTCTGCTCACGCCGAACAACAACCTCGCGGCCGGGAAGATCTTCAACGACATCCAGGTGACCTTCCCCGGGTACACGTTGAGCGGCAACGCGATCGTGCTCGACCAGGGGATCGCGGCCACGAACGGCTCGGGCACGACGAACTACAACATGGCGACGACGTTCGTCGGCAACGACGGGACGATCAGCCAGACCTCTGGGGGCACCTTCGCCGTCAACTCGGCGATGAACCTCGGCGGCGGAACGCTCGCGCTGTCCGGCGCGGGTGACTTCATCGGCCTCGACCTCGTGTCGAACGGCAGCCTGATCGTCGGGACCGCGGGGAGCGGGACGGTGAACATCGCCGGCACCATGCCAGGGCTCGCAGGCCCGATCGTGGTCAACTCCGGAACGCTCAACCTCACCGGGAATCTCGCCCTCGCAGGTGTCACCGTCAATGGCGGGACCCTGAAGGGCACCGGAACCCCGAAGGGCATCAACGCTCTCGGCGGGACGGTTTCGCCAGGCGCGAGCCCGGCCAAGGTGCCCGTCGCCGGCAACTTCAACCTTGCCGGACCGGCGACGCTGAACGTCGAGCTCAACGGCACCACCGTGGGAACGCAGTACGACCAGCTCGACGTGACGGGTACCGTCACGCTCGGCGGGACGTTGGCGGCATCGCTCGGGTTCATTCCCACCGACGGCGACACGTTCGTCATCATCAACAACGACAGCGCCGACGCGGTGGTGGGCACCTTCGCCGGCCTGGCGAACAACGCGGCGTTGATGATCGGCGGCTCGCCGTTCGTGGTCAAGTACAACGGCGGCGACGGCAATGACGTCGTCCTGATCGCCGGACCGACCGTCAACCTCACCACGACGACGACGACCGCCACTACGACCACGACTACGACCGCGACTACGCCCACGACAACTACGACGATCGGGACGACCGCGCCGACCACGACGGCCGGGACGATCGGGACGATGCCGGGCGAGATCCCCGCAACCGGTAACGATCCGAGCGGAACGGTGACGCTCTCAGTCTTCGCACTCCTTGCTGGCGCCACGTTGCTGGCCCTCACACGTCGTCGCCGACGGCTCGAGTCCAACTGAGTTCGGGGGCGGTTCCGCCGCCCCCGAACGTGGGTGCAACGCAACAGTTCACCTCTTTCGGACACTCGTACAACCGCTGGTGCGCGTCCGAAAGAGGTGAACAGGCGTACAACTGACACTCGACACCGGCGGTCGCAGCGTGCCGCGCGCGACCAGGATCGTGAGGGGAGCCGGACACTCTCACACCGCTGCGCGGGCGCCGTTGTACGGTAACGTCGGCCCCCGTGGAATCAGTCCTGGTGGGTATCGCCTTCGCTGCGCTGTTCACCGTCTGGTGGGTGAAGAAGGCCGACTGGTCGCGGCACGAGGATGGCACGGAACCGGGTCCGCACATCGCGTACGCGGGGCCCCCGACCATCCCGCCGCACGCGCTTCGCGGGTCAGAACAAAGCGCCACCTTTCGGCCTGACATCGAGGGCTTGCGCTCGCTGGCGGTGCTGTTGGTGCTGGTCTACCACGGGCAATTCGGCGTGCTGGATGGCGGGTTTGTCGGTGTCGATGTCTTCTTCGTCCTCTCCGGTTTTCTCATCACGTCCTTGTTGCTGCGCGAACTCGGTGCCACCGGCACGGTGTCGCTCTCCAACTTCTGGGCGCGCCGCGCCCGCCGGTTGCTCCCCGCATCCGGCCTGGTCATCGTGGTCACGCTCATCGCCAGCCGTTTCATGCTCGATGGTCTTTCGCAGGGTGACCTTGCACGCGATGCCATCGCGTGCGTGCTGTTCGTCGCCAACATTCGGTTCTGGAACGTTGGCACCGACTATCTCTCCGAGGGCCTGCGTGAATCACCGCTCTTGCACTTCTGGTCGTTGGCGGTGGAGGAGCAGTTCTACCTCGTGTGGCCTGGCCTGCTCGTGCTGCTCGTTCGCTTCGCCCGCCTCTCGCGGGGCGCGTTGGCGGCCGTCATCGGTGCGATGTGGCTGGCGTCATTCGTCGCCTGCGTGAAGCTGACCCACGACTCGCAGCCGTGGGCCTTCTTCATGCTGCCAACACGTGCGTGGGAGCTGCTCACCGGCGCCGGCCTCGCCCTTGCCGGTGGCCAGGTGTTGCGCTCGAATCGGCAACTGGCGGGACTGCTCGGATGGGTGGGGGTGGCCTTGATCGGCGTCGCCAGCGTGGCGTTCAGCATCACCACCAGTTTTCCCGGCTACGCCGCGCTGCTTCCCGTGGGGGCCACCGCATTGGTCATCAACGCCGGCATGCTGCCACACGGGCCGGGCGCTGTGCTTGCAGCCAAGCCGCTGCAATGGATTGGTGCTCGCTCGTACGCGATCTACCTGTGGCACTTCCCGATGCTGGTACTCGCTGCGGCCCAGTGGGGTACCAGCGGCAAGATCGATTCGCTGCCTGTCGTCACGCGCATTGCCCTGCTCGTCGGCTCCTTCGGCCTGGCTGCGCTGAGCTTCCACTTCGTCGAGAACCCCGTTCGCCACTCTCGCCCCCTGGCTGCGCTTCCCCTGCGGAGCTTGGTGATGGGCGCGTGGATCGCACTCATCGGCATCGGCGGGGCGGCGCTACTGATCAACAACCCGCCGTCGCTCTCGGCCGGCGGCGAGGTGGCAGCGCCCACGCTGGTGGTCAACAGCACCGTGCCCGATGCATCAACGCCAGCGACCACGGCGCCGGCGGTCACCGACCCGAACGCGACGACGACGCTGGCCCCGACCAGCACGGTCGCTCTCACCGCGGTGGCCGATGCCTCGAAGGACAATCCGCCAGCACTGGCACAACTGATTGCCTCCAACTTGCCGATACTCACCGAGGCAGTCGGAACCAGCAACGTACCCAGCAACCTGACACCCGGTCTCAACAGCGCACGCAATGATCTGCCGCAGATATACGACAACGGGTGCATCCTCGATGTGGGTGACAACTCTCCCAAGCAATGCATCTACGGCGACACGAACGGCAGTGTCACCATCGTGCTGTTCGGCGACTCACACGCCGCCGAATGGATGCCGGCGCTGCACAAGGTGGCATCGGCGAATGGTTGGCGGCTGATCGTGCACGTGAAGAAGGCCTGCCCTGATGCGGAGATACCCACCGACAAAGATCCAAATGGCACCGACTGCGCCGTGTGGCGTCGTGACGTCATTGACCTGATCGCCGGGATGCACCCGGACCTGGTGATCATGTCGTCGTATCGGTACAAGCAGGTGGGTGCCGCAGCCGGCCGCGACCCCGATGTGGTGTGGCAGGAGGGCCTCAATCTCACCGTGTCCAAGGTGCGCCCGCTCACGACCCATCTGCTCCTGCTGGGCGACAGTGCCACGCCGCAGGAGGACATTCCCACATGCCTGGCCAGCAACCTGTCCAGCGTCACCAGTTGCATGTCGTCGCGCGAGAACGCGGTCCGGCCCGGCCGACTCGCCGTGCAACGAGACCTTGCGCAGAAGTACGATGCCGACTTCGTTCCCACCAGCGACTGGATGTGCACCGAGACTGCCTGTCCGGTGATCGTCGGCAACGTCTTGATGTACCGCGACAACAGCCACATCACCGCAACGGCATCGGAGTTCCTGGCGCCGTTCGTCGAGACCGCCGTGAAGTCGATCCTCGGCGGCTGACGCTCACACGCAATTCACGGACGACTCACACCATCGATTCGACACCCTGGGGGTACCTTGCAAGAGCGGCACCTCTGCCGACACGCACGATGGAGCACGACCATGGCACGCAAGCTGATCCTTTCGGCGGCTCTCGCCAGCACAGCCGCCTTCGCGGTGGCCGGCACCGCATTCGCTCAGGATGGCCCAGGGCGCGGAATCGACGGGCACCGTGGTGACCGCCCCATCTTCGGGTTCCTGTGTCTCTTGGCCCTCGCCGCACTGGCAATTGTCGCGACGTGGCTGATCATTCGCCGCCGCCCTGCGGCCGCGGCAGTCTCGGTAGCCCCGAACCAGCCGGCGACTACCAATGCCGAAGCCATCCTGGCTGAGCGCCTGGCCCGCAGCGAGATTTCGGCCGACGACTACCGCACCACCCTCTCGGCGCTGCGCGGCACGCCGCAAGGGACGACGGTGGAGTCTCCCCCCACCGAATAGGGTGCGGAAATGACACGCCCCTGCAAGATTGGTGTCCAACTTCCCGAGGTCGAGCGCTACGTGCCGTGGCCGGAGTTGATCAGCATGGCGCAGGCGGCCGAGGCTGCGGGTTTCGACTCCATCTGGCTCGGCGACCACCTGTTGTACGACCTTCCCGACGGCACGGTACGCGGCCCGTGGGAGGTGTTCACGTCGTTGGCTGCCCTGGCGGCGGTGACATCCCGTGTCCAGCTCGGTTCGTTGGTGGCATCGCTCGGTTTTCATGAGCCGGCGATGTTGGCAAAGATGGCCGCCACCGTGGACGCCATTTCTGGCGGCCGATTGATCTTGGGTGTTGGTTCGGGCTGGAACGAGCGTGAATACAGCGCCTACGGCATTCCCTACGACCATCGCGTCGACCGCTTCGAGGAAGCGTTCGGGCTGATCGGTCGCCTTCTCGCTGGCGAGACGGTCACTCACTCGGGCACGTACTACACGCTCGATCGCTGTGTGGTCGATCCGCCCCCGGCGCGCCCCGGAGGCCCGCTGCTCATGCTGGGCTCGCACAGCCCAAGAATGCTGTCCATCGGGCTGCCGCGAGTGCATCAGTGGAACGTGTGGTGGAGCCTGTATGGGAACACGCCTGAGGGCTTTGCCGACATCGTCGCCGATGTCCGAGCTCGAACCACTACCGCCGGCCGCGACCCCGACGACGTCGAAGCAACCGCCTGTGTCTACGTTCAGTTGCCCGGCGGGGCGGGCCGCGCAATGGGCGATCCGACACTGACACGGAATCAACCCTTGACTGGCTCACCAGCGCAGCTTGCAGAGCAACTGGCCGCGTTTGCGGCCGCGGGCGCGGCCCACCTGCAATTGGTCGTCGATCCGATCACGCAGGAGTCCATCGAGTGGCTGGGTCAGGTGCTGGTGCTGCTGGACGCCTGAATCCGGCAGGCGACGGCAGCTACACGACGTCAGCTACGCGACGTCAGCTACACGACGTCGGGCAACGTCACATCAAGCAGTTGGAGGTCCGATGACGGGTCGCTCAGTGTGTACGGCGTATGCGCGGGCATGACGAACGAGTCGCCCTCCGTCAGGGGGATCGGTGAGTCGTCAGCACGCTGCAACGTGATGTTGCCGTCGAGAACGAAGTGAAAAAGGAACTCGGCGTCGTGTCGCGTCGTCACTGGCTGGGGGGAGCCAACCGGGCGAACCACCCGCACGCCGGCGACGCCATCCATCGCAGCGCCGATGCCCGTGTCGCGCTGCTCGTACCCACTCAGTCGCCATGGCACCCACTCCGCATTCTGGGCCTGATGGAAGACGAAGCGGTGGTCGTCGGCACCGTACCCGCGGCCCCGTTTTGTGTGCCCCGACGGCAACGTGGTGCCGGGGTCGCCCCACGTCTCGTGCTCGGCTGGACAGCCGATCTCGATCACCTGCAGGCGGTCGCTGGCCTCGAGTACCCGGTGGCGAATGGTGGACGGCTGCAGGAAGCAGTCGCCCTCTTTGAGCAACATTGGTTCGCCCTGGTCTTCGTACACCACCTTGGTCCACCCGCGGTAGCAATAGATCATCTGAAAGCGAATGTTGTGGAAGTGCACGTAGTCGGCGACCGGGCCGCCCTGAGGAATCATGATGTGCGAGGCGATGAAGCGGCCACCCAACCTGCCGGGGATGAGGTCGCGATAGTTCATGCCGGCGCGGCCCTCTCCGAATTCGGCGTCGCTGGCGGCCGCGCGAGTCAGTACGAATTCCTCCACCAGCGGGGGTATCTCCAGCGGTGGGTGAGCGGGAACGAATTCGACCACGCTGCCGTTGGGCGCGACGAGCGTGCGCGGCGCCGCCTCGGTGGTGAGCAGACGCAGATGTGCAGGCGGTGCGTCACTTGCGCAGTCCAGACGAATGGTGAGCCCGAAGCCCTCGATAACGGCGAGTCGTGGGTGATCGGCGGGCACGATGGTGCGCACCTTGAAGCCCAGTTCGATGAAGAAATTGAGGGTGCCCGACAGCGGCTCTGGGCAGGGCAGTGCTACCTGTGCGGCCTCGATGGTGGAATCGCTCACTCTGCCGAGCCTATGGCCCCGAAGAGCGGGTGCTTCAGCCGTAATCGCTACACCCCGCGGCCGCGCAATTCGCCGACAAGCTTGCCGCAGTCAACAACGACCCGGTCGTTCAGCGTGATGGTGCATTCCCGCATGGGCAGGTCGAAGTGGCCGGCCGTGTAGCGCCCTGCGAGCTCATTGGCCCCGGTCGAGTACACAAAGTTGCCCGCATACACGCGGCCCTCCGTGCCCCACGTTTCGCGTCGGTCGTAAAGCTGCGAGGAGTCCCAACGTGCCATCTCATTCATCCCCCAACCGACATGGCTGGTG
>JANLPB010000278.1:0-4130 GCA_031366885.1 Ilumatobacteraceae bacterium | reverse complement strand
ACATGGTCCTCGTGGCCGTGAGTTGCCACGACGGCCTCGATACGGTCGGCGTTCTCGCGCAGATAGGTGAAGTCGGGCAGCACCAGATCAATGCCGTGCATATCGGCATCGGGGAACATCAGGCCGCAGTCGATCAGCAGGATGCGACGATTTCCGCTCTTGGTGCCATCGTCGACAATCTGCTCGATGGCCATGCAGTTGCGGCCGATCTCACCAAGGCCACCCAGAAAAACAACACGAACCGGCTGAGGCATCAGGCAACCTTCGAACAATCAGGGGGTAGGACGTTGGGGGAACGCATCACGCCACCTTTGCAGGTTCGCCCACACTTGGGGTGCTCGAGTCTCCACGAATTCCGGTGCTGGGCCCATCGGCAACCGAGCCTGGCCGACCTTGAACCCGAGGTGACGCATCATGGCCTTCGTCGGAATCGGGTTGGGCGCATCGTCGCCGGTCTCGAACGCAAAGCTCTCCAACATGCGGGCGTTGACGAGGCGGGCGCCCACCGTGTCGCCCTTCTCCCACAGATCGAACATCTCCTGATGGTCGGCTGCCGTCCAGTGAGTGGCTACGCCGACCACGCCGACTATTCCGCTTGCCAGGAGGGGCAACGTCAACGCATCGTCGCCGCTGTACACCTCGATGCTGTCGGGGGCATGGGCGATGAGCACCGCCGTCTCACCGGGGTTACCGGCAGCGTCTTTCACAGCCACAATGTTGGGCACTTCGAACAGTCGCAGCAGCGTGGCCGAGGAGATTTTGCGACCAGTGCGCACCGGGATGTCGTAGATCATCTGCGGAAGCGGGGTGCACTCGGCCATCGCGCGAATGTGCGCTTCGATGCCGGCCTGCGAGGGTCGGTTGTAATACGGGCACAACGCAAGGATGCCAGCGGCCCCGAGCGCGGTCGCTTCCTTCGTGAGGTGCACAGAGTGCGCCGTGTCATTTGTGCCCGTGCCCGCAATCACCGGGATCGTGACCGCCTCGATAACGGCCGCAAACAGACCCAACTTCTCGTCGTCGGAGAGCACGGGCGATTCGCCGGTGGTGCCAGCGATGACGAGGCCATCGTGACCGTTGGCCGCAAGCCAGCGGGCCAGGCGCTGTGCCTCATCGAGATCCAGCGCGCCGTTGTCGTCGAAGGGAGTGACCATCGCCGACAACACTCGACCGAAGCGGGCCATCAGAAGCTGCCTTCGGCGGCGCGGTCGAGCCCTTGGGTGAGGATGAGATCTTCGTGCAGTTCCATCCACACATCGTGGTAGCTGCCGCACATCACTCCGGTAAACATATTTGTTTCACCTTCCACAACTCGTTGGCACGTCCGTGCCAGGCGCGGGCCGTACGGCGCTAGCCGCGCCAGTACATCGCCCATCTGCTGCACCACCGGAAGCGCACAATCGTTCAGATTCGCAAGCCGTTGCGTCACGGCTGCGTCATACTCGACGTCGCTGTGATCGTTGGGTTCACCACCGCACAACTGCCAGTCTCCGCAGAGCGCTTTGAAGTCTTCGTTGATCGCCAAGAACATCTTGTACGGCTCGCTGAGTTGCTGCGTCAGGTGCATACTCGCGATGTCCTCGTTCAACGAACGATGGTGCTCCTCGCGCCCGACCGGCGTCAACTGCCACAGTTGGCGAGCCTCGCGAAACATCGCCCACTCGCGCTGCTGCAGCTCGGCCAGATGCTGCTCGACGACAACGCCCGGAAGGTCGGCAACTTCTGCGATCGTGTCGGCCTTGGCGAAACCCTTGATGCGCAGCGCGTGAAACGTGCGAAAGAAAGGATCGGATGGGTGCGCCATATCGGCGCAGCGTAGTGGACTCATCGCAGCGCGAAGTATCGGCGCTCGGCAACGCCGGATTGGTCGAGACGGTCGAAAATCTGTGGCAACCTGTCGCCGAACAGTGAGACCGAAAGGGGTTTTGCAATGGCGGAAACACTCGTTGCTGAAGGCAGCGTTGCGAGCAAAGGCTTGAAGGGGGGTTCTCTCGGCCTGGTGGCGGTCATCGTGATCGGGGTCGCGTCGACGGCACCGGGATACAGCCTGGCGGCAAGTATCGGCATCGTGACGGGCGAGGCCGGTGCGAAAGCACCGTTCATCATGCTGTTCGCCTTCGTGCCGATGGCATGCATCGCGGCGTCGTTCTATTACTTGAACAAGGCCGACCCGGATTGCGGCACGAACTTCACGTGGGGGGTGCGTGCGTTCGGTCCCAAGGCTGGCTGGATTGCCGGCTGGGGCTGCATCGTTGCCGACCTCGTGATCATGCCCAACCTCGCCGGCGTCTCGGGGCAGTACCTCGTGTTGTTGTTCTCCGACACGGCTGCCAACAACATCTATCTCACCACCTTCATCGGCATCGTCTTCATCATCGCGATGACGTGGATCTGTTGGAAGGGCATCGAGTTGTCGGCGCGGTCGCAGGTGTTGTTGCTGGGCACAGAACTGATCGTGCTGGCGGCATTCGCAGTCATTGCACTCGTCAAGTCCAGCGGTGCGGGAATCTCGCGCACGGTGGACGGCGTGACCTATCACTCGATTCATCCGAGCCTGTCGTGGCTCTCGCCCGCCGGCGTCAGCAGTAAAGCAATCGTTGCCGGGCTGGTGGCGGCCGTCTTCATCTACTGGGGTTGGGACACCTGCGTCTCGGTCAACGAGGAGGCAAAGGACTCATCGAGGACGCCAGGCCGCGCTGCGGTGCTGTCCACCGTCGTGCTTCTGGCCATCTACCTCGTGACCTCGTACGGGGCAGTGTCACTGCTGGGGCCGGACTTCGTGACCGCCAACTCCGGCGATGCGATGAACGCGCTTGCAAAGCAGGCTCTGCCTACCGTGCTTGTCAAGCTGCTACTGATTGCGGTGTTGACATCGGCAGCAGCCTCGTGCCAGACCACGATCCTGCCGGCAACACGCACGATGCTGTCGATGGGTTCGCATGGTGCGGCCCCCGAGAAGCTTGCCCGCATCGACCCGAAGCGACTCACTCCGGACTACAGCTCGTGGCTGTTCGGCGGCGTGTCAATCGCCTGGTACGTCCTCTTGGTCGTCATCAGCCACAACACCACGACCGACGCGTACACCGCGTCGATCGCGGCGGTCGGCATGGCGATCGCCGTCTACTACGGCCTCAGCGGCGTCTCGTGCATCGTCTACTTCCGCAAGTGGATCTTCAAGTCGTTCAAGAACTTCGTCATGATCGGCTTCCTCCCCGCATTCGGCGGTTTCGTACTGATCTACGTCTTCATCAAGACCGTCTGGGATTCACGCAGCGCCGACTACGGATACGGCACGCTGTTCGGGGTGGGGACGGTGTTGGTGATCGGCACGTTGCTGCTCGTGCTCGGCGTGCCACTGATGCTGTTGTGCGCTCGCAAGTACCCACTGTTCTTCTCCTACCGCCCGGACCCGGCCGGTCTGGTCAAGGACCCGAACGGCACCGACACGCTGGCGGCCCCTCTGGGCACCTACACCAAGAACAATCGAGGAGGGCACTGATGGCCGGAGAACTGATCGTTGGAGTAGGCGGTGGCGGTAGCGGCTTTCAAGCCGCCCGAGTGGCCGCACGCGTGGCCAACCTGATGCAGTCCACCGTTGTTCTTGTCTTCGGGTACGAGTCCGTGGCGATGGGTCCCCGCGGCGGCGCGTTGGAAGAGCAGGTCGCCGCTGTCGGCGAGGAAGCCATTGCGGAGATCCGCGCTGAGCTGGCTGCGAGCTACCCCGAGTTGACCGTCGAGGTCGAGTTGGTGCCGTCGCGCGCCGTCGATGCGTTGATCGAAGTCGCCGCCGAGCGCGGCGCCGAAGCGATCGCTGTTGGCCATGGCGGCAGCGGGCCATTGAAGGCAGCGCTGCTGGGCAGCATCACGTACGAGATCGTGCACAGGTCGCCAATTCCGGTGCTCGTCGTACCCAACAACGAAGCCGACGACACGTAAGCCCGACGACACGTAAGCCCGACGACGCAAAGAGCGGCGCAACGCTGGGCTCACTTCGGCAGCCGACCCCACAACAGGATCCGTCGAAACGGGAAGAAGAACGGCGACTGGTCCCCGACTGCAGCAATCAGAGCCGACTCGTAGTCGGCGACGAATTGCTCGAACAGATCTGCCTGCAGCCGCTTTTCAAAGCG
>JANLPB010000216.1:0-3466 GCA_031366885.1 Ilumatobacteraceae bacterium | reverse complement strand
CTAGCTGCCGGCCGAGAGGACTCGGCGACAGGCGACGACGCCCAGCAAGGTGAGTGCGATTGCCAGTGCGAAGTTGGTGCCCAGCGCGGCGTTGAGTGTGAATGACGTGCGGTCGGCGATGGCGACGGTGGCACCACCGATGCCTCCCATCAGCGAGAAGCCGATGGCGTCGGCCAGCGTGACCTGACTGCTGACTTCGCCCTCGCGACCATCGACCGCGTACGACATGGCCGCCACGGTCGCTGGGTTGTAGAGCAGCCCCATCCCGAGGCCACCCACCGACCAGGCCAGGAAGACAGCCCACAGCGGCCACCACGCCCACAGCACGGGCACGACCAGAACCAGCCCAAGGCCCAACAGCAGGAATCCGGTGCGCATGGCCGGTGCCGTGCGCGCTGGCGGTCGATGCGCCCGAATCCACTGTCCACCGGTCCACGCGAGCGCGGCGCCGATGATCACAAACCCCTGCACCAATGGGCTGGCGCCGTGGGTGCGGTCGGCTGCGAGCGGAATGAAACTGTCGGCACCGAGGAACGCGGCTGTGGCGATGATGCGGCAGGCGATGACTGCCGGCAAACCGCGCCGGGCGGTAATGATGCCGGCGGGTAGTAAGCGGCGCAGCGAGGGGATCGACAGCGCCAGGCCGGTAGCGGAGGTGGCGACTGCAGTCAGCGGGTTCGCTACCTGCAGCCCGGTGACCAACATTCCGATACCGGACGCGGCCACCACGGCTGCAGGGATCTTGCTACCGATGCGAGTGGACGGCAGCGGGCCGTACTTCAGCATCGGCCGCACCGCGAGTGCCCCAACGGCAAGCGCGAACGGGACGAGTGCAAGGAAGACCCACTCCCACCCGAACGTGTCGGTGACCCAGCCGGCGAGCAATGGAGCGAACAGGCTGGGCAGCACCCACCCGGCCGACAAGATGGCGTACATCGTCGCCTGTCGATCATTGGGGAAGGCGCGCTTCACCAACATGTACGCGATGGGGGAGAAGCCGCCGGCACCGGCGCCCTGCAGGAAGCGACCAATGACAATCCAGATCATCGACGGAGCGGCCGCTGCGACGAGGAGTCCTGTCACCATCGTCATGATGCAGATGGCGAACGGCAGCGCCGGCCCCCGGCGGTCGGCCAGCTCGCCCGCAGCGACGAGTGCCACGAGGTTGGCGAGCGTGTAGATGGAAAGCGAGACGCCGTACAGCGAGTCGCCGCCGAGCTCATCAGTGATGGTCGGCAGCGCGGTGATCACCGACGTGACTTCGAACGCGACGAGCATCACGGCTAGCACGAGGCCGGTCGCCAACAGCCGCTGCTCGGCGCTGAACGGAGTGCGGGGTTCGGTTGTCGTTGGGGTCACGTTGGGGTAGCGGTGGACGTCACACCGGAGACCCGGGGGCCACCAACGGCCACGGGCGATTGCGCTCGGCGGTGAGCGCCAGGTCGAGCAGCAACTGTTCGGTGAAGTGGCGGCCGACGACCTGCAGGCCGATCGGCAGACCGTCGACGGCGCCTGCGGGGATCGAGATGGCGGGGTTGCCGTGCAGGTTGGCAGCGAACGTGAGCCGACCGTTGTTGCCGGCTCCGCCCTCGATGCCGCCGAACACGCTGGGCAGCGGACCATCAGCGTCGAACGACACGTCGGGGTTGCTGGCCGTGATGACGTAGTCAACGCCGTCGGTGGGGTCGAAGATGCGAGCCATCGCCTCGTTGAGTTCGATGCGGCGCCGTTCGATCTTGGCGCGGGCAGCGGAGTCGTACTTGCCGACGGCCATTTCCATCCCGAAGCGAATCTCCGGCGTCAGGTCGTCTGCGCATGCGGGCCAGACGTCGGCCAGCTGCGCTTCGATGGCGATGTTGCCGCTCAGCGCCCACGCCGAGCCCATCCGCGGCAGCGATGTATCGACGCCATCGGTGCGACGCATGCCGCAGTCAGCGACCAGCGCGACGCCGGCCTCCTCCAACAGCTCCCACATCACCGGCGAGACGACCGCGCCGCCCCAGTTGGGAGCGAAGGCAACTCGGGCGCCGCGCAGCGCGTCCAGGTGCGTGCCGAGACTCGCTTCCCAACCCGCCTCTCGCGGCATGCTCAGTGGGTCGCGCGCATCGAAGCCATTGCCGACGTCGAACCAACGGGCTGTGTCGCGCACCGACCGCGAGATGCAGCCGATGGTGACTGTCAGGTTGCCGTACGACGCCTTGGGGCCGCGAGGAATTCGACCGATGGTCGCCTTCAGGCCGACCATGCCGGTGAAGCCGGCGGGAATGCGAATGCTGCCGCCACCGTCGCCGGCGGTGCCCAGGGTGACCAGCCCGCCCGCAACCGCAGCGGCCGTGCCGCCGCTGCTACCTCCAGGCGTTTTGCCGTGCTGCCACGGGCTGTGCGTGGTGCCATGAAGGGTGGTGCGCGTGACATTGACCCCACCGAATTCGCTGGCGTTGGTGAGGCCCACCAACACCGCCCCGCCGTCGTCGCGCAGCCGCTGGACCATGGTGCTGGTGTGGCCGGCGACCTGGTCCTTGAGCGGCACCGACGCATGGGTGTCGGGCCAGCCCTCCACCTGGTCGAGCTCCTTCACCCCGATGGGCACACCGCCGAACGGCTTGCTGACGTCGGCCGCGAGCGCAGCAGCCTCGGCCTGCTCGCGTGGCAGATAACAGAACGCGTTGAGCGTGCTTGCTTCGATGGCCTCGTAGGTGGCCTGCAGCTCTTCCAGCGGTGTACGCCGACCCGCACGAAACTCATCAACAAGCGAGCAGGCATCGCCCTGCCACGGTGTGTTCCCCATGCGGCCGACTGTACCCGCCGCTGATTCTTTCGCTGCCGTCGTGCGGCCCTCGCCCGCGTAGAGTCGACCGTTCATGGATAGTCGCTCCTTCCTCGGTCTGCAGCAAAGCCACAACCCGTATCGCTGGTCGATGGAGGTTGCCCGTTCGCTGACCACCACCGGCGGTTTCCTGTTTGGCGGCTGTGGCCTGGGCGCGGCGATTTCGGCGATGGAAGGCACCAGCGGGCGTGAAGTGGTGTGGGCGACTGCCCAGTACCTCTCGTACGCGAAGCCCGGCGAATTCCTTGACGTCGACGTCACGATCGCGGTGGAGGGCCACCAGATCACTCAGGCCCGCGCCGTCTGCCACGTGGGCAATCGGGAGATCCTGACCGTGAACGCTGCCCTCGGCAACCGGCCGCTGGAACACCGTGGCCAGTGGGAACAGATGCCTGACGTGCCCGGGCCCAACGAGTGCAAGAACCGGACTCATCGCATGCCGGCTGACGGCACGATTCACGATCGGCTCGAACAGCGAATGGTGAAGGGCCGGCCATTCGACGAGATGAACGGCGAGCAGGGCGACGGCCAAGTGCTGATGTGGGCGCGCATTCCCGACGTGCTGGAAGCAGTCGACGCAACGGCGTTGGCCATCTTGGGCGACTTCGTGCCGATGGGCGTCGGCCAGGCGCTGGGCGT
>JANLPB010000190.1:0-8950 GCA_031366885.1 Ilumatobacteraceae bacterium | reverse complement strand
CAAGCCCTCGGGCGGATATGACTACGACACACTCACCGATGACCTCGATGGGCTGATGGTCGAACTTGATCTGCGCAACGTCACGCTGGTTGGGTTCTCGATGGGTGGCGGCGAAGTCGCCCGCTACGTGACCAAGTACGGACAGGATCGGCTGCACAGCGTCGTCTTCGCCGCCGCGGTGACCCCCTACATGATGAAGACCGACGACAACCCGGACGGTCCGCTCACCAAAGAACAAGCGGCCGGCATGACGGCGGATCTGACCGCCGATCGAGACGGGTTCTTTGACAAGTTCACAACTCAGTTCTTCTCCGTCAACGGAGAATTGAAAGTCACCGAAGCACAACGCCAAGAAGCAATCGGGCTGTGCGAACAGTCCGACCAGAAGGCTGCCCTCGCATGTATGGCCTCGTTCGGAACCGAGGACTTCCGCGCTGACCTCGCTGCGGTCACGGTGCCGACCCTCGTCATCCATGGCGACGGCGACGGTGTAGTCGACTTTCAGGGATCGGGTGCGCGAACGCACGCAGCCATCCCACACAGCCAACTGGTTGTCCTGGCCGGCGCACCGCACGGGTGCAACGTCAGTCACTCCCAGGAGTTCAACCGAGCTCTCGTCGACTTCCTCAACAACTGAGGCTCCGGGCGAGGCGGCGGGCGCGTAGCACGACGTCGTCGACGTGATGGGTGGAGGCGGCGCCCGTCGGACGGGGTCGCTTCTCGCGGATCTCGATCTCCCAGTCGGGTGACGAGATGATGGCGTCGGCGAAGTCATCGACGCGGACGTACGCGTCGGGGTCGAACAATTGGCTGACGCTGGTGGTGTCGACCGGCCGCCGCATCGGTTCGAGGTCGTGTCCGACGACCAGGAGTGTGCCGCCGACGGCTACCGCGGCGAGGATGTTGTCGATGCCCCGGCTGTCCGGTGTGCGAGGGATTGACGCGTACTGGGCTGAGACAAGATCGAACGACTTCGGCGGGTACGCGTCGAGACTGTTGGCGTCGGCGTGGTGACAATCGACCGCCAGGCCACGCTCCCCAGCTGCACCTGCGATCCGGTTGAGCGCTCGCTGGGAGATGTCGCTGGCGGTGACGGTCCATCCGTGTTCGGCAAGCCAAATGGCGTCGCCTCCTTCGCCCGCGCCGACGTCGAGGACCCGACCTGGAACAGTTTGTTCGACCTCGTTGACGAGGGTGCCGTTCGGGTTGCCACTCCAGATCGGGTCGCCGCTGTAACGCTGTTCCCAATCGACCTGGTTGCTCAACGGCCGCTCCGCTGCAGCGATGTCCTCGCTGGCGAGGCTGAAGCTGATCATTCCGCCGACCCAGCCTCCGTTCGCCGCGGCCTGCAGCATCTGTTGGCTAGGGTCGGTCACATTCCCCGCTGCGTACACGCCGGGGATTGATGTTTCGCCCGTCGCGGCCGTATCGACGAAGTCGCCCAGGCCGGTGGAGTGCGGAGCCGGGTTGAGGCCGAGCGACGCGAACGGTGCGACCCGAGCCCGGAACGCAGTGCCGACCACGACGGCATCGGCGTCGATGCGATCACCGTTCACCAGCTCGACGGCGACGACCTGCCCGGCGTCGCCTGTGACCAGGCGCCTCACAGGCTCATCGATCACGGTCACGCCTGCGGCGCGCAGCTCGCCAAGGCCGAGATCGTCAGCCTTGACGCCTTCGTGCAGTACAAGAGCGAGACGTGAGGTGAGCTGGCGGAACAGCCCGGCGGTGTGCAAGCCCATTGTGTGGGTGACGATCTGAACGATGCGCTGGTCGCGGGCCTCGTAACCGTGGCAGAACGGACAGTGGATGACGTCGCCACCCCAATGCTCGGCGACGCCTTCGATCTCGGGGAGCACATCGACCAGTCCGGTGGCGGCGAGCAGACGGCGGGCGACGACTGCGCCCCCGCCGACCAGCTCGATACGGAAGCGATTGTCAGCGAGGCGAGTGACATCGACGGCGCGGCCGGCGAGGACCTCGACGCCGTAGCTGCGTACCTCCTCACGACCGATCGCGGTGAGATCTGCAGGCGGTAGGCCTTCATGGCCGAGGTAGCTGTGCATGTGCGCGGCGGGGGCGTTTCGTGGCTCGCCGGCATCGATGACGATGACGGAGCGGCGTTGTCGGCCGAGCTGCAATGCCGCGGCCAACCCGGCGGCCGAACCGCCGATGACTGCGACGTCGCAATGACGCTCGACGAGACGTGATCCGTGTCCACTCATGTCGTTGACGATACGCGGTCAGACCAAAATCGCAAGTGTTCTTGCCGAATTGGCAAGAACACTCGACGAAGCGGACACGGCGGTCAAGCTGGATTGCTCGCGGAAAGCACGAGGGACGGATACGTGTCGGACAGCAAGCGCCCGTATGCGCTGACCCGCAGTGTGAGCCGACCTGCGTTGATGACGAACGAGCGCAATCCCTGCGGCCAGCGTCCCGTGAACAACACGGCGAAGCCAGCGATGATCACCGCGAAGGCCGCTGCTATTGCAACGAGCACGGTGTAGATGACGGCGGGGAGGATCAGAATGAGCCTGAACGCCACTGTCACTCGGTTCCGTTCCGACAGCTGCGGTGCAAAGTCGACCCGGAGTGGGTCGGAGCCGTTGTCGGCGTTGGCCATGTCGAACTCGAACTGCGGGTACGGCCGGCGGAGGAACGCGACGTAGCTGTATGCGCGTGCTTCGTAGCGCAGGATCATGCATTGGAAGCGGGCGATGCCGTCGGGCATCTGGCCGGTGAACACGATGCTGAACCAGCTGACCACGGACATGAGGTTGGCGACGTTGCTGAGGGCATTGGCGATGACGAGGTGTGGGATGGCGAGGAGCCAGTTGAGGAAGGGCCGCCAATTCTGGGTGTCGCAAGGCGAGTCCAGGCGCATGTCGGCTGCGGGAACGGATGTGTGGATCATGAGGATTCCTTGTGCTTTCGTGATGTGTGAGGTGATGGTGGGTGTGCTTGCGGCGGAATCAGCTGGCGTCGTTGCGGTACAGAAGTGCGGTGCCGATCGCGATGGCCAGTGCGACGTAACCCGAGAAGAGGAAGGCGTCCTGGACGCGGGTGAGAGCGGCGGCCATGGTCTCTGCGCTGTCGCCGGCCGTCTTGATGCCGAGCAGTCCAGCGGCGGCGCTGAAGGGCAGCAGCCGGGTGAAGTTGACAGGCGCGAAGGTCTTGACGAGGTTCTCGATGACGAGCGCCCACACGAGGACCCCGGTGACTGCAGCGGCGCTGTGGCGGACGATCATGCCAATCCCGAGGCCGAGCATCGGTGCCAGCGCGGTGAGGAGAAGACCCCATCCCGCCGTGGCGAGCGACCCTGACATGTCGCCGGCTGTGAGTCCGCCGAGGATGGCGCCGCCGAGACCGGCGGCCATGCCAAGGACGCCCATAGCGAGGCCCAGCCCGGCACTGACGACGGCTTTGGCGGCGACGATCACCCATCGTGCGGGCTGCGTCGTGATCGCTGTCGCCAGCGTGCCGTGTTGCACTTCGGAGGCGAAGGACAGTGCGCCCATGACGATGGCGAGGACCATGGTGAGCCAGGTGGAGAATACGAACGTCTGGCCGATCGTGAATGGCAGGTGCGTGTCGGGATCAGTTTTGACGAACGTGGCAAGGATCCATGACAGCATGACGCCGATGGCGACGACAGCGACCAGAAGGCCTGGCGTGGAGCGCAGGCTCCGCATTTTGATCCATTCGCTGCGGAGTGCGGCGGGGAGTGCGGCGACGTCGTCGCTGCGCTGACGAGTCGTCGGTTGCGGCCGCAACTCCATGGAGAGGATGTCGGTCGGGAGGGTGGTGGTGATGGTCATGGCGGGTCCTTGTCGTGTTGTTGAGAGTGTGGTTGAGAGTGTGGGTGTGGATGTGGGTGTGGGTGGATGCGTGTCGGCTGGCTCAGGCGGCGGCGAACTCGGCGCTGGCGCCGGTCATGTCGAGGAGGATCTCTTCGAGCGAGCGCCGGGTCTCGGCGATCTCGATGATCTGAATGCGATTGTCGAACGCGATCTGCGACACCACTGCCGTCGTGGTCCTTCGAACCGACAGCTGGTCGCCGGTCGAGACTGCGTCGATGCCGTGTCGTTCGAGAAGCCGACGGAGTTCAGCGTCCTGAGGGGTGCGGACGATCACTGTCGCTTCACCGCGGGCCAGGGTGGATGCGACGGGTTCAGCGGCGAGAAGTCGGCCGGCGCCGACGACGATCAGGTCGTCGGCGAACATGGCAAGCTCGGCGATCAGGTGGCTCGACACGAACACGGTGCCGCCGGAGTCTGCGAACGCGCTGAGCGAGTTGCGCAACCAGCGGATTCCGTCAGGGTCGAGCCCGTTGGAGGGTTCGTCGAGCAGCAGCACTTCTGGCCCACCGAGGAGTGCGCCCGCGAGCGCAAGTCGCTGACGCATCCCGAGCGAGAATCCGCCGGTGCGCTGGTCGGCAGCGCTCTCCAGCCCGACCTCGTCCAGAACTTCACCGACGCGGCGGGCCGGGATCGCAGCGAGAGCCGCAGCAGCTGCAAGGTGGTTGCGAGCCGTTCGCCCCGGGTGCATCGAGCGGGCATCCAAGACGGCGCCCACAACTCGCGATGGGTGGAGCAGGTGGGAGTAGCTGACACCCCGGTACGTGACGTCGCCACGGTCGGGTCGGGTGAGGCCGACCATCATCCGCATGGTGGTTGATTTGCCGGCGCCGTTCGGCCCGACGAAGCCGGTGACGCGACCGGCGGCGACGTCGAAGCTGAGGTCGTCGACGGCGGTGCGGGATCCGTACTGCTTGGTGAGGGAGTTGACCGTGATCATGAGTGGTTGCTCGTTTCGTGCGTGGTTGGTGGGTGGATGTCTGGCATGGGGTTGGCGGATTGTTGGGAGGGTGTGATCGAGATGAGTTCTGCCCCGACGGAGGTCAGGTGAGCGACGATCCCGTGGAGGTGGGAGGCGTCGCGAACGTCACCGATCAGGCGGGTGACACCGTCGAGGTCGTGATCGATCGCGAAGTCGTCAAGCAGCGGCCGCAGGAGGCGGGCGGAGGCACGACCTTTGATGACGATCTCGTAGGTGGTCGGTGTGTTCATACCGACACCATCGGCGCATCGGCGACGCAGCGCATCACCTGATCGTTCATCTCACCCGGGTGAGATCTCCGAGAGCGGGCCGGGCCGCCTGAATCGTGGCACGATGGCCGTAAGCCCATCTCACTCACGCACCTGACGGTGAAGGAACGGTCTGCAGTTGAACAGCGCGCACGAGTTGGGAGTGGCGGCCACCAAGCTGCGGCCACCGGCGCCACCAACGCGTCTTGTCCATCGGGCCCGACTCGAAAGTCTCTTGGACGACGGACTGGCCACATCGCTGCCCGTGATGCTGGTGAGTGCGCCAGCGGGCTCGGGAAAGTCGACGCTGGTCGCCTCATGGGCGCTCGGCGCACAGCGGCCCGTCGCCTGGCTGCAGGTCGAGGCGAGCGACTCGGATCCGGCCAGCTTTTGGTCGTCACTTGTCGCTGCGATCGGTCGCTGTCGTCCAGATGTCGGGTCGGCGGTCGGGCCCGTGGTCATCGGGGCGCAAGGTGACGGGCATGTCGTTGTGCCTGCAATCGTCAACGCCTTCATCGACGTCGAGGATCCGCTGGTCGTCGTGATCGACGACTACCACCTGATCGACAACGACAACGTCCATCGTGGCGTGGAACGGCTCATCGACCTTTGCCCGGCGCAACTGACGCTCGTCGTGGTGACCCGGGTCGATCCACCCTTCCGTCTCGGGCGGATGCGTGTCCGCAAGCGCATCTTCGAGATCCGTGCCGAACACCTTCGGTTCGCCACCGATGAGGCCACAGCGCTGCTGGGATCGGTTGGCAACGAGCTGTCTCCCGAGCGCCTCTCCGCTCTGTGTTCCCGCACAGAAGGATGGGCGGCCGGCCTTGTTCTGGCCGGGCTGTCGTTGGAACATGCGCCGGATCCGGATCGGTTCGTCGATGCCTTCCGTGGCGACGATCAGCTTGTCGTCAGCTACCTGAGCGACGAACTTCTTGATGCAATTAGTGCCGGTGACCGTCAGCGTCTGCTCGAAACTGCGGTGCTCGACCATCTGACCGGGCCGTTGATCGACGCCATCACTGGTTCCTCCGATGGCACCAGCTGGCTGGCCGAGACGGCTGCGCGGAATCAGTTGATCATCCGACTCGACAGCACCGGCGAATGGTTCCGTTACCACCATCTGCTTCGCGACCTTCTCCTGCTCGAAGCACGCCGAACGATGTCGCATCGTCTCGCCGAACTCCACGGCCGCGCGGCGGACTGGTTCGCATCCCACGACGATCACCAGCGAGGGGTCGTGCATCGCTTCGCTGCCGGTGATATCCCTGGAGCGATCCAACTGATGTACGTCGTCGGCCCGGACCTCCTCGGTCGGGGGCAGATCCGCACGCTGCGGGGGCTGCTCGAACAGGCGGGCGACGCCGCGGCCAACGACACGGCATGCGCGCTGGGGTGGGGCTGGTGCGAGTACCTGTCGAGCCACTACGACGCGGCGAAACGATGGCTCGACGTCGCGCTGGACGTGGCGCCACCTTCGTTCGATCCGGTGATCGCCGCACCCTTGCGCATCAACCTGGCGCTCGGCAGCGGCGACGTGTCCACCGCGTTGGAATGCGCCCGACTTGCCACCGCCGCCGGGGATCTTTGGAATCGGCCGGCCGAACTCGCCACCGCAGTCGGTGCCGCCTACGTCTGGGCAGGAATGCACGACGAAGCACGCGCTGCGCTTGCCATTGCGGTGGCCCGCTGCAGGGACGAACACCGGCTCACCGCTCACGTTCTCACACTGATCTATGTCGCAATCGACGAGGTCGAGCAAGGCGACAAGGCTGTCGCGTACGGTGCGGCCGTTGTCGCCATCGCCACGGCAGAGTCGTTCGGGCTCGCCAACTATCACGGTGTCGCGCCCGCGTTTGCGATCCGCGGCCGCACGGAATCCGACCCAGACGCCGCCCGCGCTGACGTGACCCACGCACTCGAGCTGGCACGGCGGGCGACCACCGACCTCGGTCTCGCGTACGTCTTGACACTCTGCGGCGACACGCTGCTTGATCTCGGTGACGAGGCCGGGACTTCGCTCATCGTGGAAGCCCGAGGGAGGATCGGCCGTTGCGTCGACCCAGGTATTGCCGGTCGGTACCTCGCACGAATCGAGTCGCGGCATCATCTTGCGTCGCCTTCGACTGACACGGCACGCTCGGCTCGGGTGCAGCTCACGGAACGAGAGCTCGCCGTGTTGCGCTACCTGCCAACAAAAATGACGCAGCGCGACATCGCCAGCGCCCTGTACGTGTCGCTCAACACCGTCAAGACGCACAGCAATGCGATCTTCCGCAAGCTGGGTGTCAGTGACCGCAAGAGCGCCGTCCAAGCAGCCCGCGACCGTCATCTTCTCTGAGCCGGATCTCATGCCGTGGCCGTCACTGCACGATGCGACCGGCGTCCGAGCACGTAGGCGGCGCACAACATCGCTGACGTGCCACCCAACAGGAACGGGACTCTCGGTGACGAGACGTGAATCACCCAACCCATCAGCAATGCGCCGATCGGGGTGCTGCCGAATAGGGCTGTCTGGTGAAGCGCCATCACCCGCCCTTGCATCGACGGTTCGGTGGCCTGCTGGACGACGACTGTGTTGACCGACTGGAACGACGCCGATGCGAAGCCGAGCACGATGCTCATCGCCACGAACGTCCAGTAACTCGGCATCACACCGAGAGCCACGCAGGCAGCACCGAACCCAGTCAACGCGATCGCCAGGGTGCGGCGGGGATCGGGTCTGATGCCGGCGATGTAGATGCCGCCGACAATCGACCCGATGGCGCTGACGCTCATCGCTGCGCCGACTGAGCCAGCGCCCCGGCCGAAGCCGAACCGGATCATTGACGGGAAGGTTGTCGGGAAGTTGAGGGCGATCGCAACGACGATCGACATGACGATCAGCGGGCGGGCGACCTCTGGATGGTTGCGCACGTAGGCGAACCCTTCGCGGAGTTTGCCCTTCGTCTGGGCGATCATCGGCCGTGGTATGAGTTCGCTAGAACGCAGTGCAAGCAGCGCAGCGATCACGACCAGATACGAGACGGCGTTGATGTAGAAGCCGACGGAGATGCCCACGGTGGCGATCAACCCGCCGGCAATGGCAGGCCCGATGAGCCGCGAGACCGAGTTGATCGCCCCGTTTGCGGCGACTGCGTTGGACAACAGGTCGCGGCCGACCAACTGGAACAAGATGGCTTGCATGGTTGGACGTTCCACTGAGACGGTCGGCCAGCACGCCGGCGGGTGCGCCCAAGATGAGCATCGGGAGGAACTGCAAGGCGAGGGCGATGCCGAGCTGATCGCTGCGGTTGGTGAGCTCGAGCACCAGCCATGTCACCGCCAGCGACTGGGCCCACGAGCCGATGCTGGAGATGGTCTGTCCGATGAAGTACAGCCGGAAGTTCCGATTGCCGAAGGCGGCGAATCGCCCCGGCGTGGTCACCGCGCCGTGTGAAGAATGTCTGTTCATGAGATTGACCTTGACGGCGTGCCACTCTGCGCGCAACTCTTCTTGCCATGCAGGCAAATCAAACCCCGGAGTCCATCGATGAGCGAGTTCGGCGACGCCTGCGTGAGCTACGTCACGAGCAAGGGCTCACCCTGCAACAGGTCAGCGACCGAGCCAACATCGACATCTCCATGCTGAGCCGTCTCGAGTCGGGAAAGCGACGCCTCGCCCTCGATCACATCCCCGGGCTCGCTGCAGCGCTGTCGGTCAGTACCGACGAACTCCTCGGGGGAGCCCCGGCGGCGGATCCGCGGGTCCGCGGCGAACCGATCACCCGCGACGGCCTGACGATGTGGCCGCTCACCAACAGAGCGTCGGGCGGGCTGCGTACCTTCAAGATCCGAATCACCAGCAAGCGCCGCCGTCC
>JANLPB010000019.1:0-3867 GCA_031366885.1 Ilumatobacteraceae bacterium | reverse complement strand
GGCGACACGATGAGGCCGTTGGCATCAATCTCGCGCGCTGCCTGCGCTTCCGAGAGGTCGCCGATGACAGTGATGCGATCCCCATCGATCGCAACATCGGCCCGGTAGCCCTGCGAGCCCCTGCCGTCGATGATCGTGCCGTTGCGAATGATCAGGTCGTGCGCCATGAAGTCCCCTTGGTTCTGTCCGATCGGATGCTACGGAGGTAATCCGCTCGCAACCGAAGCGGCCGCCATCACAAACAGTTTGAGACTGGCATACCTGGGGTACCACAGGCACATGACAACCATCTTGATCATCGTTCTCCTTGTCCTCCTTCTTGGTGGAGGCTTCGGCTACTCGCGACGCGGTCGATAGGCCCGCACCGCAGCGGCGATCGTGTGCGCCGCATTCAAGGGCCGTTACAGTAGCCGGGTGCTTATTCTCGGAATCATCGGCTTTGGAATGCTCGTCGGCGCCATCGCCCAGCTCTTGCTCAACCGGTCAAGCACCGGTATCGACTGGACCATGGCTCTCGTTGCTGGCTTCGCCGGCTCGTTCGTCGGCGGCATGCTCTTCAGCCTGATTGCTGGCGACGGACTCAAACTGCGGCTCAGCGGCCTGCTCGGTTCCATCATCGGCGCGGTGGTCGTCACCGCCGTGTGGCAGGGCGTCAACGCCAAGAAGCAGAAGGCTGCGCGTGCCGCGGCCAAGGCAGACGCCCGCGCCAATGGTGGCCGCGGCCGCTAAGGCCGAGTCAGGACAAGCGTTACTGCAATGTCAGGCGCACCGCGCAGACCGCGGGCTCGGGCTTGCGGCGAACCTTGCGCCACAGCTCGCCGAGCTTGAACAGCTTCGTCATCACGGCGTACTTCTTGCGAATGGCGTCGCGTGTCGGCTGGGCGTCGGCACCGACCAGCACCTCCGCTGTCGCCTCCAGCACGGCTGCGCCATCCTTCGGCGTACCTTTCACGCTGCACGGCTGAAGGGTCACCTTCGGATTGTTGCGAATGCGCTTGACCTTGCCCGACACCTCGTCAGTGGTGAACCCGGCCGTTCCACCGCCCAGTGCCACGATCCACACCGGCGACGGAACCGCCTCTCCGCTCTTGCGGAATGTCGTGATCAGCACGTACTTCTCGTCGGTAATACTCATCTCGCCACGCTACCTAGCGGTGCGACGGGTCTCGACAACAGCACCCCGGGGTAGCTTCGACGGGTGAGCGAAACGACAGCGGACCCCACCACGGACCCGACGACTGGCCTCACAGCGGTCGAAGTTGCCGATCGAGTTGCGCGAGGGCTCACCAACACAATCCCCGAAGCGCCGACGAGAACCGTCAGCCAGATCATTCGCGGCAACGTGTTCACGCCAATCAACGCTGTCGTCGGCATCTTGGCGGCACTGGTCATCCTGGCCGGCAGCCCCAAAGACGCGCTGTTCGGAGGCGTCATCGTTGCGAACAGTGTGATCGGTGTCGTGCAGGAACTACGCGCGAAGAAAGTCCTCGATCAGCTCCGGGTCGTCAGCGCGCCGAAGGCACGAGCCGTTCGCAACGGCGTGGTCACCGAGTTGCAGATCCACGAACTGGTGCAGGACGACGTCGTCGAACTGCGGACCGGCGCGCAGGTCGTGGCCGATGGCACGGTGCTCACCAGCGAGAACCTGGAGATAGACGAATCGCTGCTGACCGGCGAAGCCGACCCGGTGGTGAAAACACCCGGAGACGATGTGCTCAGCGGCAGCGCAATCGTCGCCGGCACTGGGCGAATGGTGGTCACCAAGGTCGGCGCCGAGAACTACGCCGCCAAGCTCGCTGAAGAGGCCCGGCGCTTCACGCTCGTCAACTCGCCGCTGAAAAACGACGTCAACCGCATCGTCAAGTGGGTCGGCTACATGATCATCCCGGTCGGCTTGCTGTTGGCCAGTAGCCAGTTCTTTCGACGAGACGAAGGCTGGCGCGCCTCGATCATCAGCACCGTGGCCGGGCTGGTCGGCATGGTGCCCGAGGGGCTCGTGCTGTTGACCAGCATGGCGTTCGCCGTCGGTGTCGTGCGCCTCGCCCGCCAACGTTGCCTTGTGCAGGAGCTGCCCGCGATCGAAGTACTCGCCCGCGTCGACGTGCTCTGCGCCGACAAGACGGGCACCATCACCGAAGGCTCCCTCGCCGTGTCCGGCGTGCAACCAATGGAAGCCGAAGACGCTGCGGCAGTCGACCTGGCGCTGGCTGCGCTGGCCCAACTGGACCCAGACCCCAACGCAACCTCGAAGGCACTCAGCGGGCATTTCGGCGAGCCCACAACCTGGGCCGTCACCGGCCGCGTGCCGTTCTCCTCCGCACGCAAGTGGAGCGGCATGACCTTCGCCGACCACGGCAGCTGGATCTTGGGAGCACCAGAAAACGTGCTTACGACCAACTACACCGGCGACCTGCAGCACCAGGTGGAGGAGCACGCCGCACAGGGACAGCGGGTACTGGTATTAGCCACCACCGACGGCGCATTCGCCGATGGCACCGAGCCCGCATTGTCCAGTGTGCATCCGGTCGCTCTCGTTCTGTTGGAGGACGTTGTCCGCGCCGATGCGCCAGCCACGCTGCAGTACTTCGCCGACCAGGGCGTCGTCGTGAAGGTCATCAGTGGCGACAACAACGTGACGGTTGGCGCCGTCGCCCGACGCGCTGGCCTTGCCGGGTGGGAGGACAACGTCAATGCCACCACGTTGCCACCGGACGGATCGGAAGAGTTCGCCGACGCAATCGTGAACGGGACCGTCTTCGGTCGCGTCACACCACACCAAAAGCGGGCCATGGTGCAGGCCCTCCAGGCGCGTGGTCACGTTGTGGCAATGACCGGCGATGGCGTGAACGACGTGCTCGCTCTCAAGGACAGCGACTGCGGAGTGGCCATGGCTTCGGGCAGCGAGGCCACCCGCGGTGTTGCCCAGCTGGTGTTGATGGACTCGAACTTCTCCGCGTTGCCAGCCGTCGTTGGCGAGGGTCGGCGCGTGATCAACAACATCGAGCGCGTTGCCAGTCTCTTTCTTGCCAAGACTGTGTACTCGGTGATCCTGTCCATTCTCACCGGTGTCTTCGCTCTCGCCTATCCCCTGCGCCCGATCCATCTGTCGATTCTCAGCTGGTTCACCATCGGCGTCCCGTCATTTTTCCTTGCGCTGGAACCCAACGATCAGCGGGTGAGCGACGGCTTCCTGCGGCGGGTGTTGGGCAGGGCGATACCAGCCGGCGTCGTCATCGCGGTCGCGACGATGAGCGTGTTCGCCATCGCCCAAATCGATGACTCCATCGACGCCGACCATGCGCGCACGCTTGCTGTGTTGGTCGCCGGTTCAGTCGCGTTGATGAACCTCTATCGAGTGGCGCGTCCGCTCAACGCCGCACGCACGGCGCTCGTCGTCACCATGATCGCCCTCTTCGGCCTGGCCTTTGTGATGCCGTGGAGCCGGCGCTGGTTCGAGCTCCCGCTCACCCGGCCGTGGGCGTACGGCATGGCGGCAGCGTTCATCGCGCTCGCGTGGCCGCTGCTGGAACTCGGTAGCCGACTGACCCAGCGGTGGCGGCACCGCACCCAGTAAGGTGCCCCGCATGTCACACATCTACGACCTCACCATGCGGTCCATCACCGGGGAAGAAGTCAGCCTGTCCGCCTATCGCGGTCAGGTGCTTCTCATCGTCAACGTCGCGAGCAATTGAGGCCTTACGCCTCAGTACGCAGGTCTGCGTACGCTTCACGATGAAAACACCGCCGCCGGTTTCTCTGTGCTCGGCTTCCCGTGCAACCAGTTCGGAGCGCAAGAGCCTGGGACCGACGAGGAGATTCTCGAGTTCGCGACGTCGAAGTACGGCGTCGACTTCCCGATGTTCTCCA
>JANLPB010000018.1:0-12767 GCA_031366885.1 Ilumatobacteraceae bacterium | reverse complement strand
ATCGTGCATGAGCCGAGCGGAATCATGGTCCGATCGAGCGCCAGATCTTTGTCGGCGAGGCGACGCAGGTACCGCATCATTTCGGTCTCGGTGTGGAAGCGGTTGAACACGGCGTGCGCCAGGAACTGGTCTGTGCGACGCTCGTGCAGCCCGTTCACCAGAGCGTGGTCATCCGTCGGAAGGACATCTGCGGCGTCGAACACGGCCAGCACCGCCTCAACCGTGGCGAGCTGCGTGGTTTCGTCGAAGCTGAACGAGACAGCACCCTCGTCGACCAGCCGCAGATCGAGGCCGGCTGCGTGACCAGCGGCGACCACGGCGGTGGCTGAGCATTCGACGCATAGCGTGTCGAACCAGGTGTCGTGGCGCAAGGCTGCACCACGAGCCTGCAACGCACCTGCGGCCAGCGACGTCAGGCGCTGTACTCGCTCGGCGATCAGGATCAGGCCCTGGGGGCCGTGCCAACTGGCGTACAGCCCCGCCATGTTGGCGAGCAGCACCTGCGCGGTGCAGATGTTGGAGGTGGCCTTCTCGCGACGAATGTGCTGCTCGCGCGTTTGGAGTGCAAGGCGAAGTGCGGGCCTTCCCTCCGTATCGGTGCTGACGCCGACGAGCCGGCCGGGAAGCGCCCGGGCCATCGCCTCGCTGGTTGCGATGAAGGCGGGATGCGGGCCACCGAACCCCATTGGCACGCCGAAACGCTGCGCTGAACCGATCGCAATGTCGGCGCCCAATTGGCCCGGGGGAGTGGTGAGCACGCAGGCCAACAGGTCGGTGGCGACGACTACGATTGCCCCGCTGGTGTGTGCCCGCTCGATGGTCGTTCGCCAGTCGGGAACGGCACCGGTTGAAGTCGGCAGGCTGAGCAGCACTCCGAAGAATCCGTCGACGGCGTCGGTCGTTCCGACCACCACCTCGATACCAATCGGTTCCGCGCGCGTGCGCAGCACAGCAATGGTCTGTGGGTGGGTGTCGTGGTGCACCAGGAATCGATCGCCGGCCACCTTGGATGTGCGCCGCGCCATCGCCATCGCCTCGGCGGCAGCCGTCGCTTCGTCGAGCAGGGACGCGTTCGCGAGGGTGAAGCCCGTGAGCTCGGCGATCATGGTCTGAAAGTTGAGCAGCGTTTCCAGCCGACCCTGGCTGATCTCGGGCTGATAGGGGGTGTAGGCGGTGTACCACGCCGGGTTCTCCAACACGTTGCGCTGAATGACCGGTGGCGTCACGGTGCCGTAGTAGCCCTGCCCGATGAGACAGGTGCGCTGAACGTTGCGGTCGGCAAGGCTGCGCAGCTCGCCCAGCACGTCCTCCACGGTTCGGCTGCCGGCGAGTGGCAGGTCGCCTTCCATACGGATGGCGGGCGGAACGGTCTGTGCGAGCAGCGTCTCGATCGAGTCAACGCCGAGCACCGTCAGCATGTGGGCCTGTTCTTGCGGAGTGGGGCCGATGTGCCTGCCGACGAAGTCGTCGGTGCCCAGCAATGCTGGCAGGGCCCGACGATTCTCGGAGAGCGTGGGTTGAGTAGGAGCGGTGGTCATCGGAAGCCTCCAGGCCATTCGTGGCGCGTGCGAACTGCTTCCCCCGCTGTCATGGATGCCTGAGAGCTTCTTCGCCTGCCCAGGAACGCAGCGTGCGAATTTCCCCGTCGGCGAGCCGGGCAGAGCCGACTGCTTTCCAGCGTTGCCCCACCCGGTCGGTCCGTTGGCCTGAGAGATTCCGGGGAGGTTGCTCCTTCGGCGCCCCGCCGCTGGCAGCGTCGGTGGCTCTCCCGGCCGGGTGCAATTGGCAACGTCACGCTACAGGGCCCAGTACTCCCGAAGCTGTCCCTGCCCGCAAAGTAGTTACAGGATGGAGTCTCGGTTGGCCCCGATCGGTGAGGGTCCCGACAACACACCAATCTGAATCCCTAACGTGAAGCACCGCCGATGGCGCAACGCAGCCGCTCTCCCCATCATGCGTGACGTTGGTGACCGGGGTCGGTGAAACGGTGACCCGATACAACCTGGCCATGATCCGCCGGAGCCACCGGAGACCGCGCTTGGGTCGATCGACAGCTGGCACAGGCCGTCGAGCCCGACCGGCAGGTCCCACACCCCAACCTCGAATCGGATAAGGACTGTCCTACGCGACCGCTTCCTTGACTTCAGTCTCGATTGGACGCACCATGCTCGCTATGAAGTCTCCCTCCGTGGCTAAGTCACTTCGGCGAGTGCTTGTTGTGGCCTCTCTGGCCGTGCCCTTCGTTGGGCTGACCGCCGACGCACCGGCTGCCTTCGCCTGCAACAACAACAGCTCCCTTGTGGCCGGCCGCCAGATCATGGTTCGAAACAATTATGGTTCGGCGCCGATCAACGTTTCCGGGAATCGGCAGAATCTAGCTTTGCCCAATGTGATTCCTCCGAGTGCCTGTCCCGATGGCAGATTCCGCATCTCCAGAGTGGGACCCATCCTACTTTGGGTGCTCGCTATCGGCCGGTACCACGATTCAGCCTCAGCTCCGAATTCAAAAGGAGCCTGCGTCGGCCGGCACGGTCTGGCAACCTGCCATCGACTGCGGCGCCGGACTTCAGAATGTCCCGAAAACGCTGTACTCGACGAACCCTCTGGGGTACGCGCTAGGTGAAACCGAGATTTACGGATACCAAACGAATCCCTCGCCTCAAGTCTACGTATGGCCTTCGATGACCGACTCTCATATCAGCAACAGCTGGCGTGCACCGGGCAACACCAATTTCCAGTCCTGGGGCAACTACCGATGCCTCATCCAGGTCGGTGCTCCACCTTGGCAGCCGATCCAGGCGTACGGCGGCTACTCAACAATTCCGGGGGCATCAGCATGCAACAGCAACTTCTGAACACAGCCACCAGCGCCCAGAAAGTCTCATACTTGCGGCCATGCCGAACGATGGCCACAGTTGCTCTCCTTGCCATCGCTATCGCCGCCTGCGGCAATGCCACGCAACCTACCCTCGTCGGCGCCACGACTCAGTCAAGCGCGGATGCCGAACCACGAACGACAATACGGCCGGTCACCACCGTAAAGGAACAGCCATCCAAACCCATACCTCCTAGCTCTGAAGTAATGGCGTCAGGCGACATCGTGGTTCCAACCTACGACCCCAAGCAGGGAGAGGGAACTCCTATTCTCTGCGCAGATGCACTTACGCAACCGCTATGCCTCGACGGGATCCCAGCCGATGATCTGTCCAAGACGCCGTTCAAATTGCAGCCCGCAAGCTCACTGCCAACTCCTACGAGAATCGTAGCCTTGACCGACTACTCAGTAGTCGCATACGTGTACGAAAAGACCGACTTCGGATCGCTGATCATCAAGGAAGTCGCAAATCCGGATCAAGTGGACTTCGACGCAATGGTAAAGGAAGTCGACGATCCAGCCACCCCAGAGCGTTCAGGCATCGACGAGCGGAGTGGACACGAGTACATCGGGATATCGGACCCAAGCGTCGGACTGATCTTGGTCGATGTGGTCAATCAGTCCGCCACGGTCTATGTGAATCTGCCTGACAGTGTTACGGCGACGGTCTCCGGAGTGGGGGATTCGCTTACCAGGGACCTTGCTATCAAACTTGCGGCTTCGTTGAAATTTGGCTGACTGCAAATAGCCGGGTGACCCTCGTCTGCGAGGGGTCGGCCAGTTCCACCGGTGAGCGAGCGGTGCCGGTGATGATGGCCGGTGCTGTCACTACAGCTCACCGGTGGAGGTCACCATCATGGCGCATGCGCCGTTGTCGTTGTTGGAACGCGAGGAGATCGGTCGGTTGTTGATCGTCGATCCGTCGGTGTCGTGGAGGGCGATCGGCACCAGGATCGGTCGACCGGCAGCGCCGGTCGCCCGGAGGTCCGCCGCCACGGCGACCGCTGCCAGTACCGGCCAGCGATCGCCCAAGCAGCCGCGGTGCTGGCCCGTCGGCGGCCCAGGGTGCACCGGTTGGCGGTCCCGGGTCCGATTCGTGACTGGGTGATCGCCGTGCTCACGGTTCGGCGAGGTGGCGGTAGAGGGTTGCTCGGCTGACGCCCACTTCCTCGGCGATCGCTTCCATCGTGTGTTGACGGTTGGTGTGAAGCTGTCGGGGGGACAGCTTCGGGAGTACTGGGCCTACTTGGTGGACTCTTCGACGCGAGTGATCAGTGGGGAGCCCGACAGCTGCGACGGAAGGGGACAGCGAGTACCTTCCGGGCCATGACGACATCGAACGTGCTCGCGAGTGTTCGCGCGCTTACCCAACCGATCGGCGACCTTGGCGGCATGTGGCTGCTGCACCCGGAGGTACTCGGTCCCTGCCGGGAAGCCGGGTACCCCAATGGCTACGCGTACTACGTCGCGGGCCGCGGCGGAGTGCTCGGTGACGTGGACGCCGATGTCGTGTCGTCTGCGTTTGGGTTCTTTGCGCCCGACCTTGTACGCAAGATGTGGAACGCGGGTGTGGCGGTCGAGGGCGCTCATGCTGCAGCGGCTCGCTACACCGACGCATGCTGCCGGTTCAGCCGTAGCCGCCTCGAGGGGTTTGTCGGCACTGACTGACTGGTCGAATTGGCTGGGCGAGTTGCGGCGGAAGCCGACCCAACCGGCCTTGCATCGGGCTTGCATCCTCGTGACGCCGTGTTGGCCAGCGGCGGGCCAGCGCAGGCCACGCAGTTCGGGTGGCCCGAGCCACACCCGCCGATTGCAGCGACGGCCAAGGCGACCGCCGAGACATTGACCGACACCATCCTGGCTGGGCTCTACGCAGCGGTACTTGACGAGGCAGAGCTTGCGGAACTGGTCGATCTAGTGACCTCGCTCCGCGAACACATGGGGGGTCACTGACCGCTATTCGACAGTTCCGTATGCGCCGAGCGCACCGCGGCCGCTGGCGGCACGAACCTCGGCAATCGCAGCTCGCAAGGCAGCAGCGAAGATCTCGATCTTGCCCTCGTGTACTGCATTAACGGTGCAATGCAGCGATGCCGGCGGCCCCTGTCGGTCGACGTACCAGCCCTCGCGCCACAAGGCGTCGGCCACTGCAAACACGTCGAGCTCCGTATCGTCGGCCGCAACGAACGCCAGCAGCGTGGTCTGCGGCGCTGCCAGCACGCGCAGCTCGGGCATCGTCGCCACGGCTGCCGCCAGCTGCTGGGTGGCGTGATGCGCGGCTGCCGTGAGGCGCAAATACCCGTCGTCGCCGAGGAAATTCATCACCGCCCACGCTGCAGCCATTGCTCCACCACCCTTGGTGCCGAGCACGCCGGATGACCCATACACGCCACCGAGCCAGTTGTCGGTCACGAAGGTTTGAAAGTTCCGAAGGGCCTTGTTGCGGTGCATGATCACCGACGCGCCCTTCGCGGTGTACCCAAACTTGTGCAGGTCAACTGAGATGCTGGTGACCCCGGGCACGGCGAAGTTCCACGGCGGTATGTCGTGACCGAGGCGAGCCATGTAGGTCAGGACGACGCCTCCCATGCAGGCGTCCACATGACAGTTGATGTCGCGATCATTCGCCAGCGCGGCGATGTCAGCGATCGGGTCGATGACGCCTTGCGGGTACTGCGGCGCGGAGCCCACGACGAGGACGGTGTTCTCGTCGATCGCCTCCGCCATCGCCGCCACGTCGGCCCGCCAGTCGGGCAGTACAGGGATTCGGCGGCTCTCGACCCCGAAGTAGTAGCACCCTTTTTCGAAGGCCGCATGGGCGCTCGCGGGCAGCACGACGTTGGGGTTGACGATGCCACGCTCTTTGCGGCCCCGCTCGCGCGCCGCCTTGACAGCCATCAACAGGCTTTCCGTCCCCCCACTCGTCATGAACCCAGCGCCCTCCGGTCCGGCTTCCAACCAGTCGCCGACGATGCCGACCACGTCGTTCTGGATGCGACGCAAGCTGGGAAACGCGTCCGTGTTAAGCGCGTTCTCGCTGGAGTACTTCGAATACGCGGCCTCCGCAATGGCCAGTACTTCGGGGCCGGCGCTGTAGGCCAGGGTGAACGCGTGCCCATCTCGCCAACGGACATCGTTCAGCTTGAAACTGTCGAGCTGAGCCAGCACAACGTCGCGATCAAGGCCGTGAGAGGGGAGTGCCATGTCCGAAACGTACCCGACGGACGAAGTGTGGCCGTCTACGCTTCGACACCGTGCCTCTCCCTTCCCGTGCGGATTTTCTTCTCGACCCTGACCTTGTGTTCCTCAATCACGGCTCGTTTGGCGCCGTTCCACGAACTGTGCAGGACGCCTACGAGGGCTTGCAGCGTGAGATGGAACGCAACCCGGTGGCGTGGCTGCAACGACGAGCTCCGGAGCTGATGGCGCAGGCGCGTGCTCGACTCGGGGAGTTTCTGAACGTGCGCGCCGACGATGTGGTGTTCTTTCCGAACCCGACCACAGCCGTGAACATGGTCGCCCGGAATCTCGCGCTGGCGCCCGGGGACGAGCTTGTCACGACCGATCACGAGTACGGGGCGATGTACCGAACCTTTGGCAAGCTCTGTGCAGAGACAGGCGCGACCTACATCCGAGTTCCGATACCGCTTCCCGTCACTACGGCTGACGACTTCGTGGACCGGGTGTGGGCATCGGTGACACCTCGCACGCGCGTGTTGTTCCTCGACCATCTCACCAGCGGAACCGCATTGATCTTTCCGGTGGCCGAGCTGTGTCGTCGGGCCCGGGAGGCCGGAATCGTGTCGATTGTGGACGGGGCACATGTTCCCGGTCACGTTCCCCTGGATCTGGCGCAGCTCGACTGCGATATCTATACGGGTGCGCTGCACAAGTGGGCGTGTGCGCCAAAGGGCTGTTCGTTCCTGTACGCGCACCATGATGCTCAGAAATGGCTCGACCCGCTGGTGGTGAGTTGGGGATGGGAGAGCGACCATCCCACTGAGTCGCAGTTCGTGGACTATCACGAATGGCAAGGCACACGCGACCTGTCACCCTTTCTGGCGTCGGCGGCAGCGCTCGATTTCTGTGCATCTCACGACTGGCCCACGATGCAGGCACACGCGCACCGACTTGCGTTGCTCACCCGCTCGCGGGTCAACGAGCTCACCGGACTCGCGCCGATCAGCCCGGACTCGACGGAGTGGATCGGCCAAATGACGACAATTCGGCTGCCCGACCACGTCGACACGCTCACGACCAAAGCTCGCCTCTTCGACGAGTTTCGTATCGAGGTGCCGCTGCCGGAGTGGAACGACCAGAAGTTCATCCGCGTGAGCTTCGCCGGCCACAGCACCGAGGCCGACTCGGATGCCTTGGTCACTGCGCTGACGCAACTGCTCGAGCCGGGCCTCTCACGTCGACCACGATGAGCATGGCGCTGACGTTGGCGATTGCGGCTGCCCTGCTGCTTGGCTCCTCCGACTTCTTCGCCGCGAGATCAGCACGCACAACTCCTTCGGTCACCGTGACTCGCACGGCGGTCGGCGTCAGTGCAGCGTTGTCGCCGCTGCTGCTGCTCGTCGTCGATTCGCGGTGGATTGCCCACGACACATTCGTCGGCGCAGTCGCGGGTTTGGCAATGATCACCGGTCTGATGCTGCTGTATCGCGGCTATGCCGTTGCCCGTATGGGCATCGTTGCGCCGCTTTCGTCGGTACTGCTCGCCAGTGTGCCGGTGGTGTGGGACCTCATTCACGGGGTGACCCCGAGCGGGTGGGCGTCGGTCGGGATGCTGCTGGGAATGGTGGCGCTGGTCCTCACGTCCTACACGCCCGGAGGGGCTGGCAGCGCGCGCCAGGGAGCGGTGCTCGGCGTGTCCAGCGGAATCGCGTTCGGCGTCGCATTCACCCTGATGGGTGAGGTCAGCAGCGAGTCGGGGTTGTCGCCCGTGATCGCCCAGCGGCTGGCTGGGTTCGCGTTGCTGGTCGTGATCGGGATTGCGCGAAGGGAAGCGTTCGTTGCCTCAGGCATCGGTCTGCGGCGCGCGGTGATCGCTGGCATTCTCGGGCTGCTCGCTATCGGTGCGTTGCAGATGGCCTTCCAGCGCGGCGAGACGGGGCCAGTGTCGGTGGCCTCGAGCCAGTTCGCCACCGTCGCCGTGATGCTGTCGGTGACGTTCAATGGCGAGCGCATGAGGTGGTGGCAGGGCTGCGGGGTGGCCACGACCGCCGTGGCCGTCGCGCTCATAGCCGCCGGAGGCTGACAGCTCCAGAGGAGAGCCCAAATAGGTCGCTAGCGTTGCGCCCCATGTCCGACAAACCCGTCATCTCCATCCCCGAGGGCGAGCCGCCCGCCGACCTGCTCATCGAAGACGAAGTGATCGGCGAAGGCGACGAAGCCACAGTCGGCAAGCGAGTCATCGTGCACTATGTGGGCGTCGCTTGGAGCAACGGTCAAGAGTTCGATGCCAGCTGGAATCGCGGCGACACATTCGATTTTCGTCTTGGCGCCCGTGAGGTCATCGAGGGCTGGGATCGCGGCGTCAAGGGCATGAAGGTTGGCGGCCGCCGCAAGCTCACGATTCCGCCGGAGCTGGGCTACGGCAGCCGCGGCGCAGGCGGCGCCATCAAGGGTGGCGAGACGCTCGTCTTCGTCGTCGATCTGGTCGGTGTGCGCTAACCCGTTCAGCGCACTCGTCAGGTGGCGGGAAGCAGCCGACGAATGCCGATGACACGTGTCGTCGGGATGCTGCCGATGCGGACCACGTCACCGGTGCGCGGGGAGTGAATCCATTGCGTACTGCTGATCGCAATACCGACGTGACCAATGATGCCCGAGCCGACGCTGGTCTCGAGGAAGATCAGGTCGCCCGCAACAATCGGTTGGGTGGTCCGGTCAACGGGTGTGCCGTACTTGATCTGCGAACCGCTGTAGTGGGGGAGTGAGATCCCGATCTCTGCATAGGCGGCCAAGGTGAGGCCGCTGCAGTCCCAGCTGTCCGGGCCCGCAGAGTTGAACTTGTATGGCTCGCCCAACTGTGCCTGTGCGAATGCGATGACAGTGGCGATTCGGGGGTCCGGATTGGTCGGGCCGCTCACCGGGCCAGCCGCGGCGGTGACGGCAGCAGGCGCGACCGCCGCTGGCGAGACCGTCGGTGCAGAGTTGGTCGTGGGCACCGAGGCCGCCGGGATCGTTCCACCCGCGGGAACGGCCAACTTCATCCCTGGGTAGATCATGCTGGTCAGTGTCAGCTTGTTGATCGACAGCAGGTCGGCCAACCGAACGCCGAGGGCGGGTGCTATCCCGCTGAGATAGTCACCCGAACGAACGACGTACTCGAGGGCAGAGGTTGCGGCGACCGTCGGCTGGGCCTGAATTGCAGCGGGTGCAACAGGAGCGACGGCGGCTGGCACGACGCCTCCTGCGGGCACGACCAGTTGCGTGCCGGGATGGATCATGCTGTTGACGGTCAGCGTGTTCGCCGACAACAGCGCCGACAGTTTGACGCCCATCCGTCCGGCGATGCCCGACAGGGAGTCGCCTGACTTGACGACGTAGCTTTGGGTCGTGGGGGCCGCAGCAGGGACGGGCGTTGCAGGCGCAGCTGCGGGCGCCTTGGGGGCGGGGACAACGCCACCCGTAGGTACCGCCAACTGCATCCCCGGATAGATCCAGCTCGTCACGGTTAGCCGATTGGTGTCGAGCAGCGCCGACAGCTTGACGCCCATACGTGCGGCAATTCCGAAGAGATAGTCACCCGCCTCGACGGTGTAGGTCAGCGGCGCAACAGCCGGTGCAGCGGGGGAGGGCGATGACGCTTGTGCAGTATCCACCAACGCCAGCGCGCCAGAAGTTACAGTCAAAAGGATCGCCGTAATGGCTCGATGTGCTCGGGTCATGTTCAGTTCTTCGGCACCGAACCTCGCCACCTTTACGATTTCTTGAACGTCGGTGCTGCGGGCGCATGCCACAGTGGGCCACATGACCGATCACGAACGGTGGGTACACCCACAGTGAGCAGGGCAAATCGGGGACGCGAACGCCGAACTGCCGGCAGCGCGCGGCTGTCGCCGTGGCGCGGTCTCGTGAACCCGTACGAGCCGACGAAGGTGCTGTCTGACGACCACATCGAGCACATTCATCACTCGTCGCTACGGCTGTTGCAGACAACGGGGATGCGGGTCTTGCAGCCTCAGGCGCGACGCCTTCTGGCCGATGCAGGCTGTGCAGTCGACGACTTGATGGTGCGTTTCGATCCGGCGCTGGTGGAGACCATGGTGGCGTTGGCGCCATCATCGTTCACGCTGCGGGCGCGCAACCCCGAGCGCGATCTCACCATCGGAGGGCGCCACGTGGTGTTCGCGTCCGTTGGCGGGCCAGCGTTCGCGCACGATGTCGAGCGCGGTCGTCGGCCGGGTACGAACGCCGAGCAACGTGAGTACTTGCGCCTGGTGCAGTCATTCGATGTCATCCAGCAGGAGGGCGGCGGGCCGTTCGAGGCGATGGATCTCGCGCCCGAGACGCGCCACCTCGACCTCTGCCTGTCGTTGATCCGCCTCCTCGACAAGAACTGGCAGGGGATCGCGCTGGGACGCGATCGCGCATCCGACTGCATCGAGATGGCTGCGATCGCCCTGGGCACGGACCGCGAAGGTCTCGCGGATCGTCCCGCGTTACTGACCATCGTCAACACCAATACGCCGCTCACTCTCGACATTCCTATGGCTGAGGGTTTGATCGAGCTTGCCGGGGCCGGCCAGGCGGTGTGTGTCACACCGTTCACATCGGCAGGGGCGATGGCCCCGGCGACGCTGGCGGGCGCCCTCGTGCTGCAAAACGCCGAGATGTTGGCGGTCGGCACGCTGATCCAACTTGTACGAGCGGGCGCCCCGATGGTGTACGGCTCGTTCACATCCAACGTCGATATGCGCAGCGGTTCACCTGCGTTCGGCACCCCCGAATACACCAAAGCGGCGCAGGCCAGTGGGCAGCTTGCTCGCCGATACGGCCTTCCATTTCGATCCTCGAACACCACAGCCGCCAACACCGTCGATGCCCAGGCTGCGTACGAAAGCCAGATGTCGCTGTGGGGCGCTGTGATGGGCGGGGCCAACTTGGTGAATCATGCAGCCGGGTGGTTGGAGGGCGGGCTCACCGCCAGTTACGAGAAGCTGATCATCGACGCCGAGATGCTGCAAATGATCGCGGAGTATCTGCAACCGATCGTCGTCGACGACGACTCGCTGGGGCTGGAGGCAATCGCCGCCGTCGGCCCAGGTGGACACTTCTTCGGGTCGCCACACACACTCGAGCGCTACGAAACGGCGTTCTACTCGCCGTTGGTCAGCGACTGGCGCAACTACGAGACATGGGCCGAAGCCGGCAGCATTGACGCTCGCGAGCGTGCGCATCGAGTCTGGCGACAACTGCTCGACGAGTCGGAGCCGCCGGTGCTGGACGCGGCAATCGACGAGCAACTGGTGGCGTACGTTGCCAGACGCAAAGAGCAACTGTTGCACGCTGGCTGACGCAACGCAGTCAGCAACTGCTCGCGGCCTTCACGATGGGGTAGGGGTTCACTGGTCCGCCGCCACCGGGGTGTATCTCCAGGTGCAGATGGGGGATCAGCGCATTACCGGTCGACCCGACATAGCCGATGACATCACCCGCCCTCACGGGCGACCCGACGCCGACGCCTGTGGCGAAGGAGTTGAGATGACCATAGAAGTAGTAGGTGCCGTCGGAGGCGGTCAGCCAGATCGCGTTCCCCGGCCGCGAGCCCGGGGAGTCGGCTTGACGCTTGGTGATTCTTCCGTCCTGCACGGCATAGATCTCGGTGCCCCTTGCGGCGGCGATGTCAACGCCCTCGTGCTTGCGACCCCCGCTTCGTGGGGCACCCCATGTGTCCCAGAACTTGCAGGTCGTGGGCACCGGGAAGGCCGCCAACTGTATCTGCGATAACGCTCCCGTCGTTGGCTGCTGGCCAGCCGCTGCGGTCAGAATTGCGGCTGTCGCCGCATCCACTTCACCGGAAGCGCTCAGCTTGTGAGCGGTCTGAAACACTCCGACCGCCTTGGCAGTGCCAGGACCGAAGCGTCCGTCCGCGCCCCCACGAACAGAAATCCCCAGAGCCATCAATTGCCGCTGCACCTGCTCGACTTCTGGGCCGCTCGAGCCCTTGTAGAGGAGCGGTGTTGGCGCGACGATGCCCAGCGTGATGGCGGTTGGCGTGTCGACACGTCCACTCGCGGGCAGCCCACGCTGACCCTGATACTGCTTGACCGCCGCTTCGGTATCTGCGCCGAAAATGCCATCAGCCCCGCCACGCACTGCAACGCCAGCGTCGATCAGCAGCTGTTGCACCGTTGCCACCAGCTGCGACCTGTCGCCGCGCTTGGCCACGACGTCCGACGTAGCTGTCGTCGACGCGGCAGCGCTCGTGGTGCCGGTCAGCGGTGGCGCGAGGCATACGAGAGCGAGGAACAGGCCGAGAGGGACAGCGGAGCGCCGAAGCTGCCGAATCCGATAGAGCATGGTGTCTCCTTCGTGCGGCCCGCGTGTGCAGATCGTACGACGACCCCGTCATGAACGCCAGGCACCCTGCGCGGCGGTGGAGCCGGACCGTCGACACCTTCAGCACGATTACATCCCTTACATGACATAACGATGATTGGCAGAGAGTCCCTGTACGCCTTCTGTTTGCAGGCATTAGAGCAGTACCTTTGGCGGGGTCTCAAGGAACGTGCACACATTGGACACCAAGTACTCACCATGTTAAACCCCTTGCTCTTGGACATTTCGTAAAGGGGGTTGCGCTCACCCAACCAGGGTGCTAGCGTTCCCGTTGCAGAGCACCATAGCTCAGCAGCGATACCAATAGTGACCATACCGA
>JANLPB010000126.1:0-8144 GCA_031366885.1 Ilumatobacteraceae bacterium | reverse complement strand
GTTCGCGTTGGCCCTGGCGACCTTGGCCGCGTGATCGGCCGTCGTGGCCGCACTGCGCAGAGCATCCGCACCGTGGTGCGCGCTGCCGCCACCCGCGACGACGTCGAAGTCGACGTCGATTTCGCTGACTGAGCTACAGGCTCGGCTGGCAGCAATGCCGAAAGAAAACGAACTCGTAGAAGTCGGCCACATTGGTCGCGCCCATGGTGTGCGCGGCGACCTGTACGTCGACCTGATGACCGACCGCACCGAACGGCTCGCCGTGGGTGCCCGCGTTCAGGCTCGTGAGAAGTGGCTGACCGTCGAGGCAGCCCGTCCAGCCGGCACGCGCTGGCTGGTCCACTTCGCTGGCCTCGCCGACCGTACTGCCGCCGAGGCCTTCGTCAACTCGACGCTGATGGCCGAACCGCTGCCCGCACTGAGCGACGATGGCCTGTATGTCAGCGATCTCATCGGCTGCGAAGTGGTGGGCGCCGCTCAGTCCTACGGGCGTTGCGTGGCCGTCGTGGCCAACCCTGCGCACGACCTGCTGGAGCTTGAATCCGGGGCCTTGGTCCCCATCGTGTTCATCGTCGCGACCGCACCAGGCGTCGTCACGATCGAGCCGCCCGAGGGCTTGTTCGACCTACTTGACTGAGGCTCTGAACGGCTAACGAAGTCGTTCGACGTTGACGACGGCGTAGATCGGGATGGGGCCATACACGTGGGGGAAGGGCTCGGGCGCTTCGCCGAGTTGCTCGAACACCAGCGGCACGTCCAGCAGCGTCTCGTCGATGTGGAGCAATAGCAACTCGTCGACGTCTGCGTAGAAGCGCTCGACCGTGGTTGCCCACTGAGCGGCAGTACTGCAGTGAATGAAGCCTTCGTCGGCGAGTTCGATACCGCGGCTGGAGCCGGTGTGTTCACCAGCGGCAAGCGACTGGGCCCAGCGGTCGGGGTCGGTGAGGTGGAAGATCATCGCCCGTAGGATGCCAGGCCAATGCGCATTGACGTCTTCACCATCTTCCCGGGGCTCGTCGATGGCTTCTGCGCGGAGGGCCTCCTTGGCAAGTCGCGCGGTTCGGGGCTGCTGGATCTGCGCATGCACGACCCTCGTGACCACACCTCGGATGTTCACCGGACTGTCGACGACTCACCGTTCGGCGGGGGAGCCGGCATGGTGATGAAGGCGGCACCGCTGTTCGAAGCGGTCGAGGCTGCCCAGCCGCCGCGCCCGTTGCTGCTGCTCGGGCCAGGAGGCAGGGCATTCGACCAATCAGTGGCGCACGAGCTGGCGGCACTGCCGGGTTTCTCGATGATCTGCGGCCGGTACGAGGGAATCGACCACCGCGTGCGCGAGCACTTGGTCGACGGTGAGCTGAGCATCGGCGACGTTGTCCTGAACGGTGGCGAAGTTGCTGCCTGCCTGGTCATCGAGGCCGTGGTGCGCTTGCTGCCCGGCGCTATGGGCAACGCCAGCAGCCCGGTGAACGAGAGCTTCGGCGCCGCCGGGTTGCTGGAGGAACCGCATTACACCAGGCCAGCTGAGTTCCGCGGCTGGGAGGTGCCCGACGTGCTACGTGGCGGCGACCATGCCCGCATCAGCCGGTGGCGCCATGCTCAGGCGCTACACCGCACCATTCGCGACCGGCCCGACCTGATCGAGGCGCGCGGAGGTCTCACCGAAACCGACCTTCGCTTGTTGGAAGAGTTCCCATCTGTCACCTATCCTTGAGCGTTCCTTTGACGACCGCTGTAAGAGAGTTCGCGCCATGAAGTCCACAGATTTTGTTGACAGCCAGTCCCTTCGTTCCGACATCCCCCACTTCGGGCCCGGTGACGAAGTCAAGGTGCACGTCAAGGTGGTCGAGGGCAACAAGGAGCGCGTGCAGGTGTTCCAGGGCAACATCATTCGCCGTCAGGGCGGTGGCGTGCACGAGACCTACACGGTTCGCAAGCTCAGCTACGGCGTAGGGGTCGAGCGCACTTTCCCGGTGCACACCCCCACCGTGGTCAAGCTGGAAGTTCTGAAGCGCGGCGACGTTCGCCGGGCCAAGCTGTACTACGTGCGCGATCGCATTGGTAAGCGGGCCAAGATCAAGGAAAAGCGCGACGCCTGATCGGCGTTCGTCATTGGTGTAAGCAGCACCCACGTTGAGTTCTGACGATCTCGAGAACTTCGAGGCCGAGCGAGAGCTCCAACTCGCTCAGGAATACCAGGACGTCGCGGCCATGTTCCGCTACGCCGTGGAGACTGAGCGCCGTTTCTACCTGGCCAACGAAGTCAATGTCACCGTCACCGGCGACCCTTCGCGCCCGGTGATCGAAGTGGAGTTGGCTGACGCATGGGTATGGGACATGTACCGCAAGACCCGGTTCATTCCGAAGGTGCGGGTGCTCACGTTCAAGGACGTGAACGTGGAAGAGCTTCCCCCGATCGAGCTCTGACCGGCGCGGATCGGGCCGCACGCCAGCCGTCGTTAGCGGCCAAGGCTCGAGGACGATTCGGCGAAAACGAGGCGGCGCGCTGGTACCTACGTCGTGGCTACGAAGTTCTGGCACGCAATTGGCGATGCGCCACCGGCGAGGTCGATCTCATCCTGCGTAGTGGCGACGTCGTCATCTTTTGCGAAGTCAAGGCCCGCGCCAGTGACCAGTTCGGTGGTCCCGAGGGTGCGGTCAATTGGGAGAAGCAGCGACGTTTGCGTCGTCTGGCAGCGCTGTGGCTTGCAGAGGTTCGTCCCCAAGGAAGAGTTGATCTCCGCTTCGATGTGGTGGCGGTGGTGGGTGCGCGCGTGCAGGTGATCGAGGCTGCGTTCTAACGCCTGCCGGTCGGCTTCAGCCGAGGAAGGCCCAGGCCAGCAAACCCAGACAGGCTAGGACGGCCAATCCGACGAACAGATAGTCGGACGTGCGAGGGACGTGCTTGCGGTGCGGGTTGAGGCCCATGCCATCAGTATCGTCGCCACGCATGGACACAGTGCAAGTCGCCCGCGCAGATGGCATCGTCACGATCACCCTCGACCGGCCCGCAAAGAAGAACGCGATGAACGGTGTGATGTGGGACGAACTGCTGTCCACATTCCGCGAGATCGCCGGATCGGCCGACGATCGGGCGGTGGTGATCACCGGCGCCGCCGGTGAGTTCTGCAGCGGAGCCGACCTCACCGGCGGCGGTGCCCAGCAACATCAGCTGGCCGCGATGCGCCACGTGGGCGATGTGGCGCTGGCGCTGCATCGGCTGCCGCAGCCGACGATCGCCAAGGTTCGCGGTGTGGCAGTGGGCGCGGGCTGCAACTTGGCGCTCGGCTGCGATCTGGTGGTGGCGGGGGAGACTGCCCGCTTCTCGGAGATCTTCGCCAAGCGCGGGCTGAGCGTCGACTTCGCAGGGTCGTGGGTGTTGCCGCGCCGTGTGGGGCTACACCGTGCCAAGGAGTTGGCGTTCTTTGCCGAGATCATCGACGCCGCCGAGGCGGAGCGAATCGGCTTGGTCAATCGGGTGGTCCCCGATGCCGACCTGGATGCATTTGTGCAGGACTGGGCAACCCGGCTGGCTGGCGGCCCGCCGATTGCGTTGGCGCTGACCAAACGACTGTTGAACAATTCGATGCAGGTCACGATGGAGGAAGCGCTCGATGACGAGGGCATGGCGCAGACCGTCAACTTCGGAACCAAGGACACGCCGGAAGCGATCATGGCATTCGTCGAGAAGCGTTCGCCGCGCTTCGAAGGGCGCTGACGTCTCCACGCGGTGACGGGTCACTAGCGTGACAGGTCGATGCGACGTACGAGGTGGGTGTGTCTGGGCCTGTTGGCCGTGATGGGTTGGAGCGGCCGCGCCTGGGCGACCCCGCCAACGGAACCCGTTGATCCGGCGGTGCCGGTCGAGACGGTCGCCCCGGCGTCCACGGTCGCCCCGGCTGGCCTCCCACCGGCAGTCGGCCCACTGGTGGTGGTGCCAACGGGGTGCGCGGTGCCCCCGCCTGCCATCGCCGTGTTCGTCGGAAGGTTGTCCAACACCGACATACCGCCAACTACCGCCAGGTTTCGGCTTGATCGCCTCCTTGCGGGCAGTTTGGATGGTTTCGTCAGCGGCCGGTTGGTCGATGTCCACTACGGTGACGAAACGCACTTTCTGACCATCGGCACGCGCTACATCGTCGGAGTAGCCGTCGACGCGACCACCGGTCAGCTGGTCAGCACGGTGCGCGAGGCCGCGCCGTTGTTCGGTGGCGACGCGGTGATTGGTGCGAACGACAGTGACGTTGATTGCCCACGGGTGCAAGATCCGGTACGGACATTGGAGTTCGATGGCAACGCTGTCGACACGGGGGTACTGACGCCGCTCAACGGTGAAGGGACTTCGCTGCTGTCGGCCGTGCTCCGGCCGCTCGCCGTTGCCTTTGTGATCCTGCTGGTGCTCGTTCTCGTGAAACACACCTTGTTTGCCTTTGGGCGGTCGCTGCGCGACATCTCGTTGGCCCAACCCACCGCGAAGCCGCAGCGGCCCGTACGCCGGCACCGCGAGTCGTCAGCCGCCGTCGAGCAACCGAGACCGTAGATCGGAGAGCAACTCCGTCCAATCAGGAATCTCGACTTCCTCGGCGGCACCGGACGGACGGCACATGACTAGGACGCCCGCGGCGACGGGCTCTCCCAGTAGCTGTTCGAGGGCAAGCGCGTACGCACCTAGCTGAATGCCGTAGCGCGTCAATCGCTGCGCGCGCTCCGGCCCCGGCGCGACCTGGTCGGTCTTGTAGTCCACGACCACCAACCCTCGTAAGGGGTGACGCACGAGCAGGTCGATGTACCCCTCGACCACCGTGCCGGCGATTTGGGTGGCGACGAACAGCTCGCGCCAGTGTTGACCGGCTTGACCCTGGGCGACGATGGGCGCTTGCAACGCAGAACGAGCGAGCCGGTCGATGGTGCGCTCGTGACCAATCACACCCTCGGCGGCGGCCTGGGCAGCGGCCAGAGGCGGAATATTGGCGCCAGTGCGCAGGTCGGCGAACTGCAACACGGCATGGACGGCACGACCTACGGCGGTGCCGTAGCGACCCCGCTGCCACGGCGGCAAGTCGAGATCTACCGGCTCCTTCAGCAAGCCGGGGTCCTGCGATGCCATTGGCTCGAGGACGCGATCTGGGTGGGTTTGTGTCATCGCCGCTGCGAGCCCAGTGGCACTGAGTGCAGCGGGGCGGCTGGCGGCAACGAGGTCGGCCTGCCAGGTGGCGAACCACGTGTCTTCGTCGGCCCACGGAAGCTCCTGGGCTGCCAGGGTCGGCGTGGGCAGCACGCCATCTGTGCGAACGAATGCCACGTGGCTGGCCTGCTCGCTGGCGACGGCCAGCTCGTTGGCGGCGGAGCCGTTCGGCTTGTCGCTGCGGTGCAGCGAGACGACCAGATGGTCCATCGCGCGCGTGCATGCGACGTACAGCAAACGCCGCCGCTCCGCCACGCTCATCTGCTCGTCGACAGGGGCGAACTGCACATACGTGGGATCGTCCTTCTCGCTGAGCGTCCACGTTCCCGGGGGCCACACCACTCGACGACCACGAACGCCATTCGGCTTGGCAGTGAGCCCTGACACGATGGTGATGGGGAACTCCAACCCCTTTGCCGCGTGCACCGTCATGATGCGAACGACGTCGTGATCGGTCTCCGACAGGACCGTCTCCGCGACGAAGCGGCCCTCGTCGCCCTGCAATCGAGTCCAGAGCAGGTAGCGGCGAACGCCGTGACCGCCGGCTTCGCTCCAGGCGCGCGCCTGGTCGATGACGAAGCGGACGCGTCGCCACACGTCGCGGCTATCGCGCTGAGTGAGCGCAAGCTCCATCACACAGCGTTCGGTCACCAGCCATGACATCAGCTGCGAAGGGGTGCTGTACTTGATCCGTGTCGCGACGTCGTGAAGACATGCAAGGCCACGAGCGACCGGGTGCGACTGGAGCTCGCTGGGCGGGTCGTTGGCGAGTTGCCATGATTGCCCGTGGGTGACTTTCCACTCGTAGAGGTGTCGGTCGCTGCAGCCGAACAGCGGTGTGCGCAGGGCCGACACGATGGCCAGTTCGTCGGTGGGGTCGTCGGCGGCACGCAGCGCCAGCATCAGTGCACGAACCTCCGGAGCGGCGTACACCAGCGAACTGTTCTCCGCCCGGTACGGAACATCGCGGCTGGCCAAAGCGACTTGCAGCGCCGGTAGCGAAAGGCGCGACGGAAGAAGAATCGCGATGTCGCCCGCAACGCACGGCTGTAGCTCTCCATCTCGCCAGACGGGCCAGCCTTCGCTCATCGCTTGCACGACCACCGCCGCCACATCAGCGGCCTCCTCCTCGCGCAGCACTTCGGCTGCAGCGCGCGGAAGGTCGGTGTGTGGCTGCGCGCCCAAGACGGTCACCGTGCCGTGTAGGTGGCCGCCCTGGCGAGCGGCAAGCAGCGGTTCGTAGGCGGGCTGCACGTCGGGTTCGTGCTGGATCAGCGTGCCCATGGTCGCGTTCACCCACGCAATGACCGGCTCGGCGCTGCGGAAGTTGGCCGACAACGTTGCTCGCTGAGCGCCGATCTGTTCCTTGGCTCGCAGGAATTGCGCGATGTCGGCGCGGCGGAAGCGATAGATGCTCTGCTTCGGGTCGCCGACCACGGTCAGCCGGCCAGGCAGCGGCATGAGCGTGGTCCAGTCGGCGGGCTGATTCGCGGGAGGTGCAGTGATTCGGACCGCCAGCTCCAGCTGAATTGGATCTGTGTCTTGGAACTCGTCGAGGAGCAGGTGCGTGTACCGCTGGTGCAACTGGGCGCGCACGTCGTCGTTGGAGGCCGCGAGCTGACGGGCAAAGACGAGCAGGTCGTGGAACTCCAGCTCGCCCTCACGTTGGCGCATCTCCACTGATTGGAGTGTGAACACTCGCAAGAGGGCGCCCAGTGTGAGCCGGCGTTCTTCATTGCAGCGCGTGATGGCATCGGCGGCGGCACCGGCAGCGTTGGTGACAGCCAAGCGGTACTCCGCCAGCACGGTCGCCGCCCCGTGGTGTTTCTTCCATTTGGTGGCTTCGCCCCTCGGCTTCACCTTGGCCAGTTCGCCGAGAAGGCGCAGCAGCTCACTGAGCGGCAGTTCGCCCGCCAGAACGCGGGCGAGGCTGGCGAACTCCGCACAGACCGCGACCTGGGTGTCGTCGGGCGGAGGGTCGAAGGCGCCGACCGAAGAGCACGCGCGGGCGATGTCGGCCTGCAGTGCCGCCTGGGCGACGTGCGCGGGCAGAGCTGATGACACGCGGTCGGCGACGAGATCCCAGTTGGCTTGAAAGTCCTCGGCCATGATGCGACCGCCCTTGTCGATCCCGAAACCGTCGTGCTGGCAGAGGTCGACAAGGCGGACGGACTCGGGGTTGTCCAGCAACGTCTCCAAGAAGTCGGTGAAGCGCTCCTGGAACGCCGTGGCGCTCTGCACTTCGTCGAGCACGCCGAATTGGGGCGGCAGCTTCGCCTCGACAGGGAACTCATTGAGCAGTCGGCGTGCAAACGCATGAAGTGTGCCGATTGGCGCTTGATCGAGGTCGTCGAGCGCGAGGGCTGCGTGAGCGCCGTCGGGCCCACGCGAAGCTGCTTCCAATGCGCCTCGAATCTTGTGGCGCAGCTCGGCGGCAGCCTTCTCGGTGAAGGTGATGGCCGCGATACGAACAACGGGTACGCCGCTCAAGATCAGGTTGACGACGCGTTGTACGAGTGCCGTCGTTTTGCCGCTGCCGGCTCCTGCCTCTACGAACAGCGTGGTGTCGAGCGCGCTGCAGACAAGGTTGCGGTCGGCCTGGTCCGGTGCCGGAGGAAGGGCATCCGTTGACAGTGGGATCGTTGACAGTGGGGCCCCCGCTACGGCGAACAGGTCGAGCTGCTCAGTCACCGGAGGTCGCCTCTGACTCGTCGCCAACGATGCCCAAAAGAGCCGCAACGCGTGGATCGGCCAGCTTGCGCTCGAACTGGGTCCACCGCTCGGCGGTGCCCAGGTGGTCGGGGTCGCAGTATTCGCAGGGGACGAAGCTGAGCCTGAACTGCGACTTCTCCGGCCGTGCGACGAAAACTCCGGACCGGATGCCGTCGACAATGTGTTGCAGTGCGCTGGTCACCTGCGGCCAGGCATTGGCATCGATGGTTGCCGTGACCCGTGCGTA
>JANLPB010000066.1:0-2277 GCA_031366885.1 Ilumatobacteraceae bacterium | reverse complement strand
CTGGGCGAGCACGGTGTGCTCCTTGGCGGCGTCGATCTTGTTGAGGACGATGACCGCCGTCGACATGTCGAGGTGGCTGGCAACCCACTTGTCACCGCTGCCGAACGGCTTGGTCGCGTCGATGACGAGACAGACGACATCGACTTCGTTGACGCTGTCCAGCGCCGTTGCGTTGACTCGCTCGCCAAGTGCGGTAACCGGCTTGTGAAGACCGGGCGTGTCGACGAACACGAGCTGCGACTCTTCGCTGTTCAAGACGCCCATCACCCGATGGCGAGTGGTTTGTGGTTTGTCACTGACGATGCTGACCTTGCGGCCGCACATGGCGTTGACCAGTGTGCTCTTGCCGACATTTGGTCGACCGACGAGTGTGACGAATCCGCTGCGCATGAGGTTGGACAGGCTATCGGCCGGTCACGGTGCCAGTGTCGTGGAGGTGGACGATGTCGTCGAGGCAGTCGAGGGGAACGGACCGTCGGCCATCAAGGTGAGGAAATCGGCGCGGGTCAGCAGCTGGCCAGCGGGGATGAGCTCGCCCTCGGCTCCCGAGACCTGCAGGTTGAAGGCGACCTGGCCGACGCCAGGGGTGTTGTCGAGAAGAGTCATCACAATCTGCCCGACAGCCAGTCGCTGGTCGCCCGCGGGAATGTTGTCGAAGAAGCCTTCCGGCAACACGACCTGAGCGACGCCGGCACCGTCGGGGGTTGCGGTGATTTCCTCCAGCTCTGTGGGAAGGGCACTCCGTAGGCCAAGCCCGACTCCGCCCTCGGGCGGGCCATCCATCAACTGCGCGATGAGCTGCGCCATCCCATACTGCGCGGCTACCGACGCCAGAACGGGGCTGAGCTTTCCACTGGCGATGAAGTACACGAGGACAGTCTGAGCCTGCACGCCGGTGGTGCTCGTCTCCAAACCAATCGTGGTAGTGACGGCCTCGGTCGTGGTGGTGGTCGCAATGGTGGTTGGGGGCAGCGTGTCGGTGAGTTCCGCCGGAGGATTGACGCGCTCGACGCGGCCGTCATCGACGATGCTGCACGCAACGGTGGCGAATGCGAGCACACCGAGGATGGCTGCGAGACGCCAGAACATCACAGGACCTCCATGAAGCTGACCATGAAGCGGGCGCCGCCGCCCGCGCGGTCTTCCACCCAGGCCTCGCCGCCGTGTGCCTGCGCATGTTCCGCAACGAGGGCCAGGCCCAGGCCGGTGCCCACCCGGTGACGCGCTGCACTGCCACGTGCAAAGCGTTCGAAGATGCGCGACCGCTCGCCGCGGGCGACGCCCGGACCGGCATCGTCGACACCGACCACGATGGCATTGCGACCACGCATCTCCATGAAGACTCGGATCGGGCCTCCGCCGTGCGAGTTGGCGTTCTCCAACAGGTTGGCGAGGATTCGTTCGAAGCGCAGCTTGTCCAGCCGAACAAGTGCAGGGACCCGCTTGTCGATGTCGATGTCGACTTCTCCGAAGCCGTAGCGCTGGGCGATGCGAGGAATCAGTTCGCGGGGGTCGACCTCTTCACGGTGTAGTTCGGTGGAACCGGCATCGATGCGGGACAGTTCGAGCAGGTCCATCACCATGCTGTCGAAACGACGAACCTGGCTGACGACCACGTCCAGAGCCTGCTGCGTGCGCGGCGGCAGGTCGGTGCGCTTTCCATCGAGTACTTCGACGGCGGCAGTCAGCGCGGTGATGGGGGACCGCAACTCGTGACTGACGTCGCTGGCAAATCTGGCCTCGCGTTCCAGACGGGTCTGCACTGCGTCGGCCATGTCGTTGAATGAGCTGGCCAGGCGATCGAGATCCGGGTCGGTCTCGGGTGGCATTCGTGCATCGAGTCCACCGGAGGCGATCTCGCCTGCGGCCGTAGCAACGCGTGACAACGGGCGGAGCAGTCGGCGGCTGGTCAGCCAGCCGGCGAAACCTGCGAACAGAATCGTGAATCCGGCGCCGAGCAGGAGGGCAGTCGTGATCGCCTTCAGACTGCTTTCTGTGCCTTCCATCGGGAAGGCCTCGAAGTACTCGGCATCGGCGGCGGGCATGCTGATGCCGACGGCGACGTACGGCTTCCCCTCATATTCGAAGCGCTGGCGTCCATTCCCACCTTGAGTGACGGAGGTGCGCAGTTCCAGCGGAAAAGCTTCGATCGGGTAGCGGGCGTCGGGAGCGGAGGGTTGGCCGTCTTGAAACAACAGTGCAAAGCCACCGCCTTCAGTTCGCAGGTCGAGCGTGTCGAATTGTTGGCTGGCGAGCAACTGGTCGCGGACCGTCTTT
>JANLPB010000001.1:0-5385 GCA_031366885.1 Ilumatobacteraceae bacterium | reverse complement strand
ATCGACACGCTCTACGCCAGCGCCGCGCGTACCCTCAACGGCGCGCGCATGCTCGCGGGCAAGCACGACAAGATCACCGGCCTGCAATATCTCGACAAGGTGATCGACATCGATCAGTCGCCGATCGGCCGCACCCCGCGCAGCAACCCCGCCACCTACACGGGCGTGTTCGACAACATTCGCAAATTGTTCGCGACTACCGCCGAGTCGAAGGTGCGCGGCTACATGCCCGGTCGGTTCAGCTTCAACGTCGCCGGCGGGCGGTGCGAGGCGTGTAGTGGCGACGGCACCATCAAGATCGAGATGCACTTCCTGCCCGACGTGTACGTGCCCTGCGAGGTGTGCAAGGGCGCTCGCTACAACCGCGACACGCTCGACATCCAGTTCAAGGGCAAGAACATCGCCGAAATTCTCGACATGCCCGTGGCCGAAGCGGTCGACTTCTTCGCCAATCAGCCGGCCATCCACCGCTACATGCGCACACTGATGGACGTCGGGCTGGGTTACGTGCGTCTCGGCCAATCGGCGCCAACGCTGTCGGGTGGCGAGGCCCAGCGCGTGAAACTGGCCACGGAACTGGCCAAGCGAAACACCGGTCATACCATCTACCTGCTCGACGAGCCCACCACTGGCCTCCACTTCGAAGACGTGCGACGGCTGCTCACCGTGCTGTCCCGATTGGTCGATCAGGGCAACACCGTGCTGGTCATCGAACACAACCTCGACGTCATCAAGACTGCCGACTGGATTGTCGACCTCGGCCCAGAGGGCGGCAGCGGCGGTGGCTTGGTGGTCGCACAGGGCAGTCCCGAGACTGTGGCCAGAGTCGACGGAAGCCACACCGGGCGTTTCCTGAAACCACTCCTCGACGGCTGACCGCGGTTGCTACCGTCACCCTGTGACTGACATTCCACTGGTGGTCGACGCTGCCTCAGACCACTCGGTGCTGCAGCGCCGCACCCTCGTCACGTTGCGCCTTGCGCAGGTGCCGGGGCAAGCCGCCGTTGCGGGGGTGGTCGCGGTTGGTGCGCTGCTGGCGAAAGACCTGTTGCACGGCAAGGACCGTTTCGCCGGCTCCGGTGCCGCCGCGTTCACTCTGGGTTCGGCGTTACTGGCCGTGCCGCTCTCTGCATTCATGCGTCGCAACGGTCGTCGTCCGGGCCTGATGTTCGCATTTGGGATGGGTTCGGTCGGCGCCGTGGTCGCCGGCATCGGCGGTCAGCTGCGTTCCTTCCCATTGTTTCTCGCCGGAATGGTTCTGTTCGGTGGCGCTCAAGCCGCAACCCTGCAGGGGCGCTACGTCGCTGCCGACCTCGCGCATGAGCACGATCGGGCGAAGGCCATCGCCAGCGTGGTGGTGGTCGGCACCCTCGGTGCAGTCTTCGGGCCGATCCTGACCCCGTGGGAGAAGCGCGTGGGAGCGTCGCTGGGGCTCGATCCGTTCATTGGACCCTTCTTCTTTGCGGCACTGTTCCTTCTGGTAGCGCTCGCCGTCATTGCTCGGCGATTGCGCCCAGATCCGTTGGCGGTCAATGGTCAACTCGACCCGCATGCCGAGCGAGTTCGCCCGCTGAAGCAGGTGCGGCTCTCGTCGGCCGTCATTCGCAGCAGCAAGTTGGCCACGCTCGGTCTGGTCGCGATGGTCGTCTCTCAAACCGCGATGGTGGCGGTGATGACGATGACCCCCTCGCACATGAAGGACCACGGCCATGCCGATCTGTCGGCGTATGTGATTGCGCTCCACATTGCGGGGATGTACGCATTTGCGCCGTTCGTCGGTCGGTTCGTCGGTTTCGTCGGCCAAGTACGCGCGGTGATGGTGGGTGCGGTGGTGCTGGCCGCGGGCACCGTTGTCGCCGTCGTGGCGGGCTACGTGCCATCGCTGATCTTCGTCGGCCTCTTCTTGTTGGGTGTTGGTTGGAACATCGGGCTGATTGCCGGCAGCAGCATTCTCACTGGTGCGGTGCCGCCGAATACTCGGGTGGAAGTGCAAGGCACCGCCGACCTCACCATGAGTTTTTGCGGTGGAATGGCAGCCTTCGCCTCCGGCTTCGTCAAGCAAGCGTGGGGTTATCACATGCTCGCCAACGCTGCAACGCTCATGGCCGGGGGCCTCTTGGTGGTGGCGTACACCCACGCGCTGCGAACTCGTCCCCGCCCTGTGGGCCTTGGGTAGCGCTGCCCAGATCCCGAACAGCGTTGCAGCCCGGGGTCCGAGTGCCACGCCGCCAGTACGAGTGAGCGGGGCGAACCGCGGGGGTACGCGCCCCCCGGGGGGCGCGTACCCACTCGCATGGCGCCGTGGCACTCGGACAGGCGCCGTGGCACTCGAATTGGGATTCGAGGGTGACTAGCGGCCGCGGAGCTTCTTGCTGAGCTCGTTGAGACGTGCCTTCTCAGTGCGCGAGAGCGAGTCCATGCCGTGCGCGCTGATCTTGTCGAGCAGACCGTCCAGCTCCAACTGATCGATCGCCGAGTGACCAGTATCAGCGACCGGCCACGGACCCGCCACCACGGTGGCACCACCTTGGCGTTTCGTTGCCCGGACAGTCTTCCTCGCCGACTTGCCGCCGCCGACCTTGGGAATGAACTCCAGATTGCTGACCAGCCCGTACTGGCGGGCAGCAACGAGGCCGACCACGATGACACCCAACTCGAGAAAGAGCGTCTCGAAGCGGCGGTCGCCGAGGTAACGAAGCACGTCGATTCCGACGTACACGCCTGCGATGGCCCACGCCGGAATTCCGAAGAAGAACATCGCCCCCGGGTTGTCCAACGCAAAGATGACCAGCAGCCCGATCCCCAGAATGCCGAGACCGAACGCGTAGGACACCGCTTCGAACTGCACCAGCGAGACCAATGCCGCCGGAACGACCGTCATCAGCGCTATCAGGGTGGTGAACCGACGACGTCCGATGGAGTCTTCAATTCTGTGCCCGACGAACCAGAAGAATGCCAGGGTGAGCACCACCCAAATTTCAGTCGGCGGGTTGACCGTCGGCCAGGTGACCAGGCGCCAGACTTCGCCGTTGCGCACCAGTGGCCCCAGAAATGCGAGCTTCAGCAGCAGATCGCGCTTGATCGCGTAGACAAACATGGAGATGATGCCCAGGCCCACCAGAAGGGCCGTGGTGGTGACGTCGACCTGCCCGACCTTGAACCACCCGTCGCGGGTTGGGCGTTCAGGAAGCGAGAATTGGTAACGACCGGGCACGTTGCAACCCTATCCGCGACACCCTGTCGCTTGCCCGTAGAGTCGTCGTGATGGTCACGCGCCCGCCCGCCGGCACGATTCCCGAGACACCGGGGTCCTATCAGTTCAAAGACAAGGACGGCCGCGTCATTTACGTGGGCAAGGCCTCCCGCTTGCGTCAGCGGCTCTCCAACTACTTCCAAGACCCGCGCAACATGCACCCGCGCACCGCTCAGATGGTGGCCACCGCCACCTCTGTCGAGTGGATTGAAGTGCGCAACGAAGTCGAGGCGCTGATGCTCGAGCACAGCCTCATCAAGCAGCACCACCCTCGATTCAACGTGCGCTTGCGAGACGACAAGAGCTACCCGTTTTTGGCCGTGACGCTGGACGAGCAGTTTCCGCGAGCGCTGGTGATGCGCGGCCGTAAACGCAAGGGCACGCGCTACTTCGGCCCCTACGCGCACGCATATGCCATTCGGGACACGCTCGACCTGCTGCTGCGGAGCTTCCCCATTCGAACCTGCAGCCCTGGCAAGTTCAACGAGCACCAACGCCTCGGACGGCCATGCCTGCTGTTCCATATTGAGAAGTGCAGCGGGCCGTGCGTCGGCGAGATCGACGAGAGTGCGTACCGCCAGTTGGTGCAGGAACTCTGCGACTTCCTCGATGGCGACACCGACGACATTGTGAAGCGTCTCGAGCGAGAAATGACTGGGGCTGCCAACGACCTGGAGTACGAGCGCGCGGCTCGACTGCGCGACCGATTGATGGCGGTTCGCCGTGCCATCGAGAAGCAGCAGATGGTCGGCGAACGCAGCGAAGACATCGATCTGATCGGGATTGCCGACGACGAGTTGGAGGCCGCCGTCCAGGTCTTTTTTGTGCGCAAGGGACGCGTCGTCGGCCGCAAGGGTTTCGTGCTCGACAAGGTTGAGGAGCTGACGCCCGGGGGACTGGTCGATCGCATTCTGGAAGCGCTCTATGGTGACGACCCACCGGCGGGAGTGCCCAAGCAGGTGCTCGTGCCAGTGGAACCCGAGGACAGCGCCACGTACGAGGAGTGGCTGACGCATCTCCGTGGCAGTCGCGTGCAGATACGCGTCGCGCAGCGCGGCGACAAGCGCGAACTGCACGAGACCGTGACGCGCAACGCGAAGGAAGAGTTCATGCGCCACCGCATGCGGCGCGCCGGCGACCACAACGCCCGCAGCCGAGCCATCACCGAGTTGCAGGACCTCCTTGCGCTGCCCGAAGCCCCCTTGCGAATCGAGTGCTACGACATGGCGCATCTGCAGGGCACGGACTACGTCGGGTCGATGGTGGTCCTAGAGGACGGCCTTCCCAACAAGCGCGAGTACCGCCGCTTCAAGGTGCACGTTCCGGGCAACGACGACTACGCCGCGATGGAGGAGGTTTTGACTCGTCGGTTACAGGCCTACCTCAACGAACGCGACCAACCGCTGGATGAGGAACTGATCGACGGCGAACGTCGTCGTCCTCGCAAGTTCGCCTACCCGCCGCAACTACTGCTGGTCGACGGTGGCAAGGGTCAGTTGGCCGTCGCCGAACGAGTCGTGCGCGCACTTGGTCTACAGGACGAGATTCCGATCGCTTCGCTCGCCAAACGGTTCGAGGAGGTGTACGTGCCTGGTCGCAGCGAGCCCATTGAGGTTCCTCGCGGTGGCGATGCGCTCTTCATGTTGCAGCGCATCCGTGACGAGGCGCACCGTTTCGCGAACACGTTCCATCGGGAGTTGCGCGGAAAACGGATGACGACGTCCTCGCTCGACGGCATCGCCGGTCTGGGTGAGGCTCGCAAGAAGAAGCTGACGCAGGCCATGGGCGGCGTGAACGCGGTGAAGAAGGCCTCGTTGGAGGACCTGCAAGCGTTGTCATTCCTGCCCGATGCGGTGGCCGTCGCAATCCACGAGAAGTTCCATCGTGCGTGAGTCGTTGTGGCTGCGACCGTTGACTGACGCCGATGCGGCAGTAATGCTGCCGTGGCTGACCGACGAGCGGGTGCTCGAATGGGTGTACGGCCGCGACGAGGTGTACACGCTCGACCGAATTCGTGCCGACTGGAACCCCGCCACGCTGGTTGCTGAGCACGTATGGCCGCACCTGATCATGCGCCGCGACCGCCCGATTGGGTACCTACAACTCGTGTGGGCGAAGGCCGCGAACGACTG
>JANLPB010000385.1:0-7122 GCA_031366885.1 Ilumatobacteraceae bacterium | reverse complement strand
GCGGAAGCTGGCTTCCAGCTCCTGGATGATCTTGCCGTTGCCGCGTACCGGGCCATCGAGGCGCTGCAGGTTGCAGTTGACCACGAAGACCAAGTTGTCGAGCTTCTCGCGGCTGGCCAGTGAGATGGCGCCGAGCGTCTCGGGCTCGTCGCATTCCCCGTCGCCCAAGAACGCCCACACGCGGCTCTGGCTGGTGTCGTCGAGTTCGCGGTTCTGCAGGTACCGGTTGAAGCGAGCGTGATACAACGCGGTGAGCGGGCCGAGGCCCATCGACACGGTGGGGAACTCCCAGAAGTCGGGCATCAGCCGTGGGTGCGGATAGCTGCTCAACCCCTTGCCGTTGCGCCCGATCTCGCGGCGGAAGCAGTCGAGGTCGGTGGTCTCCAATCGGCGCTCGAGGAAGGCGCGGGCATAGACACCCGGGGTTGCGTGGCCCTGAAAGTAGATGTGGTCGCCGGCGTTGCCGTCGTCCTTGCCGCGAAAGAAGTGGTTGAAACCAATCTCGTAGAGGCTGGCCGAACTGGCAAACGTGGCCAGGTGGCCACCGATGCCCTCGGCGTGCTTGTTGGCGCGCACCACCATGGCCGCTGCGTTCCAGCGCACGAACGCACGAATGCGGCGCTCGATGAATTCGTCGCCAGGGAACCACGGCTCGGACTCGCGGGGAATGGTGTTGATGTACGGAGTGCTGACGGTTGCCGGAAAGCTGACCTGCGATGCACGCGCCTTTTCCAGCAGCTTGGTCAACAGGAAGCGGGCACGTGTCTTGCCGTGCACATCGACCACCGCGTCGAGGCTGTCCAGCCACTCTTGGGTCTCGCCGGGATCTGAGTCTGGGAGTTGGTTGACGTAACCGTCGAAGATCATGGGTGGCAGTCTGCCACCGCTACCAGCGGGTAACCGGCGCGAAGTGGCCGTTCTGTGGTGCGTCGGCCATGCGCCGGGTTGGACGCGATGCCCTCTACCATCGCAGGCCATGAGCACGAGCAGCGACCCGGAGAGCAACGAGCCGACGATCGTGTTCACCGATGGTGCGTGCGCCGGCAACCCAGGCCCAGGCGGCTGGGCGTGGGCCGTTGCGCCGGGCGGCGAGCCGAACGGTTCCGGCGGCGCTGCTCACTCCACGAATCAGCGAATGGAACTGCAGGCGGTGCTGGAAGCGCTGCGGTCCTTGCCTGGACAGCTGACCATCGTCAGCGACAGCACCTACGTCGTGCACTGCTTTCGCGACCGTTGGTGGGTGAAATGGAAGGCGAACGGCTGGAAGAACTCGCAAAAGCAGCCCGTCGCCAACACCGACATCTGGATGCCCCTCGTCGAGCTCGTGCAGCAGCGTCAGCCGACGTTCCGATGGGTGAAGGGCCACAGCGGCGACCCGATGAACGACCTCGTCGATCGCCTCGCGGTCGCTGCCAGCGCCGGCCCCTTTGCTCCCGTCGAGGCAGCGAACCCGCCCAAACCCGCGGGTGCCCAAGCCAGCCTCTTCGACTAACCCCCGTCCCCTGTTGTCCTTGCCCGGCTCGCGGTCCGCTTGGTCCGAGTGCAGCCTTGACGCCTAACGTCGGGCGCATGGATATCAATGGAGTCAGCGCAATCGTCACGGGTGGTGCCTCTGGCATCGGTGCAGCAACCGCCCGCCTGCTCGCCTCGAAGGGAGCCAAGGTCGTCGTCGCCGACCTGCAGGAGGACAAGGGCAATGAGCTCGCCAACGAAATCGGCGGTGCGTTCTGCAAGGTGGACGTCACCAAAACCGACGACATCGTCAACGCCATCGAGATGGCCAAGAGCATGGGCCCGCTGCGCGTCTTGGTGAACTCGGCCGGCATTGGCTGGGCGCAGCGCACCGTCGGCAAGGACGGCCAGTACGAGTCGGCGGCCAACCTCGACGCGTTCAAGAAGGTCATCGCCATCAACCTCGTCGGCACCTTCGACTGCATTCGCCTCGCCGCCACGGCGATGAGCACCACCGAGCCGCTGGAGTACGGAGAGCGCGGTGCCATCGTCAACATCGCGTCGGTCGCGGCGTTCGACGGTCAGATTGGCCAGGCCTCCTACTCGGCATCGAAGGGCGGCGTGGTCGGCATGACCCTGCCCATCGCCCGCGACCTGGCCGCCGTTGGCGTGCGAGTCAACACGGTTGCCCCTGGCCTGATCGATACCCCGATCTACGGCGAGGGCGACAACAGCGAAGCGTTCAAAGCGAACCTTCAAAAGGGTGTGCTGTTCCCGCAGCGTCTCGGCTTCCAGAGCGAGCTCGCCTCGATGGTTGTGGAGTGCGTCACCAACAGCTACATGAACGCCGAGACCATTCGCGTCGACGGCGGCATTCGGATGCCACCGAAGTAGACCAACGGCATCGACGTCAACGGCATCAACGTCAACGTCATCAACGTCAACGGCGGCGACGCGGTCTGACTACGTCGTGTAGTCGGCGTTGATGCGGATATAGCCGTCGGTGAGGTCGCAGCCCCACACGGTTGCTGCTGCTGTGCCCCCGGTGGCGAGCGAGACATGGATCAGTACCTCGTCGCCGCGCATGTATTGCGCGAGCGCGTGGAGACCGTCCTCGTCGAGCCGCGCCGGGTACACCTCCTGCGTGCCGAACCGGATGACGACCGAGTCCTGGTTCACCTCATCGGAGGTGCTCGCCTTACCAACGGCCATCGCCACGCGACCCCAGTTCGGATCGGCACCGTGAACGGCGGTCTTCACTAACGGTGAGTTGACGATGGCGCGAGCAATTCGCCTGGCCTGCTCTTGCGAGGCCGCTCCATCGACCGTCACCTCCAGCAGCGTGGTAGCGCCCTCACCGTCGCGGGCGATCTGCTTTGTCAGCGACTCGGCCACGAAGTAGAGGGCGGTTTCGAACTCGTCGGCGTCGACAGCGCCCGCGAGACCGTTGGCAAAGATGACCGCGGTGTCGCTGGTGGAGGTGTCGGTGTCGATGGAGACGCAGTTCAGCGTGCGGTTGATGACGCGACGAAACGCGGCGTCGAGCGCCGGCTGCGGCACGGCTGCGTCGGTGAAGAACATCGCAATCATCGTTGCCATGTTCGGTTCGATCATCCCGACGCCTTTGGCGACCCCGACGATGCATGCCGCTCCGACGGACGCACTGGCCGACTTCGCCACCGTGTCGGTGGTCATGATGCCGTGGGCGACCGCCGCCGCGTCGGTTCCCGGCAGCGGTGTCGGGATGGCTGACAGCCCGGCGCGCACGCTCTCCATGGGATACGTACGCCCGATCACTCCCGTCGAGGCCAGCAAAACTTCGTCGGCGGCGCAGCCGAGTGCGGCGGCCACGCCGGCAACGACCTCCTCGGCGTCGGCCAGCCCCTGTGGACCAGTGGCAACGTTGGCGTTCTTGGAGATGACCACCATTGCCCGCGCCATTCCCCGAGCGACGTGGCGGCGACTGACGAGCACGCTGGGCCCAGCGAACGAGCTCTGCGTGAACATCCCGGCCACCGCGCACGGCATATCGGCTGCGACCACCGTGAAGTCATCGGTCTCGTCCTTGATGCCGATGTTGACGACGTGCGCACGGAACCCGTGCGGGAGTTGCAACGAGTCGGTCATGGTCAGGCGGGCTGCCCGTCGAGATGTTGACTGTCGTTCAGGTGTTGACTGTCGTTCAGGTGTTGGTGGATCACGCTGAACAGGTCGCTGAGCTGCTGCACACCCTCGGGGCCGAGCGGCTCGAAGAAGTGTCGCCGCACACTGTCGACGTGGTCTGGCGCTGCAGCGTTCATCTTCTCCAGGCCAGCGGCGGTGAGATGGGCATACATCACTCGTCGATCGCTGCTACAGGCCGAGCGGTCTACCCAGCCTGCCCTGACCATGCCGTCGAGGCGTCGCGTCAAGCCGCTGGGGGAGAGGCGCAGCGATGCGGCAAGGTCGCACATTCGCAGCTGGTGCCCCTCGGCCTCGGAGAGCAGGACGAGCACGGTGTAGTCGCCCATGGTGATGCCATGCACCGCGACGTCGGCCTCGAATGCTGCATCGAGGTCGGGCATGGTGTTGACAAAATTGCGCCACGCGGTCTGTTCGGTAGCGGTGAGCCAGTTCGTGGTCATACCGTCAGCCTATCAAAAAGAGTTGTTGCAGGAAACAGTTGCGAACACAAGTATTCACATATACAATCATTTGTGTCCTCAACTATTAACCCCACAACAAGGAGCACGGTCATGTCAGACCTCAGCACACTCACCCCCGGAATCTGGACCGTCGACGCCGGCCACTCCACCATTGGCTTCGTTGTTCGCCACCTCGTGGTCGCCAAGGTTCGCGGCCAGTTCACCGACTTCGCCGGCACCATCACCGTGGGCGACAACCCGCTGGACTCGAAGGTGGAAGCCGTTGTGACGGCCAAGTCCATCGACACTCGTGACGCTGGCCGTGACGGTCACCTTCGCGGTGACGACTTCTTCGACGTTGACAACCACCCGGAGTGGACCCTGGTCAGCACCGGCATCGACACCAAGGGCAGCAACTACGTGCTGCACACCGACTTGACCATCAAGGGTGTCACCAAGTCGGTCGATTTCGCCCTCGAGTTCGACGGTGTTGCTGTTGACCCGTGGAACAACACCAAGGCAGGCTTCACTGCTGAGGCCGAGATCAGCCGCAAGGACTTCGGTCTGGAGTGGAACGTCGCACTGGAAGCCGGTGGCTTCGTGGTGGGCGACACTGTCAAGATCACACTCGAAATCGAAGCACTCAAGTCCTGAACCAACCGTTCATGACGCGTTGAGCCACGGCTCGAAGGAGAACACCATGTCCATCAAACGGCTGAATCATGCAGTCCTCTACGTCGCCGACGCCAAGGTGTCTGCTGCGTTCTACAACGACGTCCTCGGCTTCGTCACCGTGGCGAATCTTGGCGACCAGGCGTTCTTCCTTCGAGCCGATGGCTCTGACAACGACCACGATCTCGGGCTGTTCAGCGTTGGCCCTCGCGCGGTGGCCCCGCAGTCGGTCGGTCTCTACCATTTGGCGTGGCAGGTCCACACACTCGAGGAGCTGGTCGAGCTACGAGCCCGCCTCGTCGCCGCCCGCTCATTCGTGGGCGAGAGCGATCACGGCACCAGTAAGAGTTTGTACGCACGGGATCCTGACGGCATCGAGTTCGAGATCATGTGGGCTGTACCCCGTGCGGACTGGCCGACGAAGGTCGGGACTTGGCCGCTCGACCTGGATGCTGCGTTGCAGCGCTGGTCGGCAGTCGACACCGCCGAGCAGTAGGCGCTGAGGCGAAGCGGCCCCGGTTAACCCAGCAAGTCGGCGAACGCGGCGTCCAGCCGCGAGTGCTGGAACCGGTAGCCCGACTTGGTGAGCACGGTGGGAAGCACGTTCTGCCCTGTGAACAGCAATGCGTCTGCCAGCTCGCTGCCCAGCAACAACTTGGGGCCGAACGACGGCACGGGCAGTACCGACGGGCGACCCAGCGCCTGCCCCAAAAGCTTGGCGAAGCCTGCGTTCGTGACCGGATTCGGTGCCGTCAAGTTGACCGGACCGGTGACCTCGGCGGTGAGTAGGTGTTTGATAGCGCCCACTTCGTCGGGCAGCGAGATCCAGCTCTGCCACTGCGTGCCTTTGCCGAAGCGCCCGCCGGCGAAAAACTTGAACAACGGCAGCATTTTCTTCAGAGCGCCGCCCTTCGGGGTGAGCACGATGCCGGTGCGCAGGTACGCCACTCGGGTGCCGGCGGCAGCCGCCGGCAGCGCGGCCGCTTCCCATTGCCTGCAAACGTCGGCGAGAAAGCCGGAGCCCAACGGAGACTGCTCGTCGAGCTCGCGTCCGTCGCTGGGCCCATAGATACCAATTGCCGAGCCACTCAGCAATACCGGTGGGCGGTTTGTGCAGGCCGCAATCGTCTCTGCAAGCAACGTGGTCGAGCGCACCCGGCTGGACAGAATTTCCGCCTTGTACTCGGTGGTCCAGCGGTGGTCGCCAATGCCCGCACCGGCGAGGTGTACGACAGCGTCGGCACCCTCCAGTGCGTCCACCGGCAAGACGCCGCCGGCAGGATCCCACTGCACTTCATCAGCCCCTGCAGGACGACGAACCAGCTTGACGACGTCGTGGCCATCGCTGCGGAGCTCACCCCAGAGTGCAGAGCCGATGAGGCCGCTGGCCCCGGAGATGATCACGCGCATACGTCCAGGGTACGCCGACGGTGCAGGCCGTGTCGTGGCCTGCGACGGATTGGCGGTATGGCGCGCTAGTCGGTGACTGTCTCCGAGTCGACATCGATGTGCACGGGCACGCTGACGACCACGGTGTCGGGCCGATACAGCAGGCGTGCCTTGAGCGCGAACGCCGACTGGTTGTGCAGCCATTGGCTGCTGACCTTTGTCACCGACTCGGGGATGACGACCGTGATGATGTCGTCGTCGCGTTCCTGGTCGATCTCGTCGAGGTAGGCAATGACAGGCCGGGTCAGCTCGCGGTACGGCGACGAGATGGTGTGCAGCTCGATGGGCACGTTGTACTCATCCCACTGAGCGTGCAGCGCCCGCTCTTCTTCAGGGTCCTGCACGATGGACAGTGCGATGATGCGTTCGGGGTTGAGACTGCGGGCGTACTGCACCGCGTCGAGCACGCCACGGTTCACCTTGCCAACCAGCACCACGACGTAATGCGTACGACGCGGTGACTTGTAGCCCGGCGGTACCACGAGTGCCTTCTTCACATGGGCATAGTGCTTGCCGATTGAGTGGAAGAAGAACACCATGATCGGGATCAGTGCTGCCGGAATCCAAGCGCCCTGAGTGAACTTCGAGACCACCACGATTCCAGCGATGATGCCGGTAGTGACCGCGCCGATCGCGTTGATGGTGAGACTGATCTTCCATCGCGGCTCCTTGAGCCGAATGTGGTGCACGACCATGCCGCTCTGGCTGAGGGTGAAGCCGGTGAACACACCGAATGCGTAGAGCGGAATGAGCGCGCTGATCTGACCGTCGAAAATGATGATCAGTACGGACGCAACCGCGGCGAGGAAGATGACGCCATTGGAGAAGACAAGTCGGTCACCACGGTTGGCGAACTGGCGTGGCAGAAACCCGTCCTTGGCGATGATGCTGGAGAGCCGCGGGAAGTCGGCGTAGGCGGTGTTGG
>JANLPB010000324.1:0-4620 GCA_031366885.1 Ilumatobacteraceae bacterium | reverse complement strand
GCCGCGGTCGCCGACTTCCGCCCGGTGGTTGCCGTCGACGGCAAGCTCAAGAAGGACGCAGGCATTCCTCACATTGTTCTCGAGGCGACCCCAGACATCCTGGCCGGCCTCGGCGCTCGCAAACCCGTCGGGCAGACCCTGGTCGGGTTCGCCGCAGAAACCAGCAACCTGCTGGAGAACGCTGCGGGCAAGCTACTGCGCAAACACCTCGACCTCATCGTCGCAAATGATGTCAGCGCTGCCGGCGTGGGCTTCCAACACGACACGAATGCCGTAACCTTGCTCGTCGCTGGCGGTGCGGCGACCGTCGTGCCACTCGCGGACAAAACAGCGATCGCCAAGGCGGTTCTCGATACTGTGGTCGAGATTCGTGGCAGTACCCCCGTGTCACAGTCCACACTTCCAACTTCTTAGGAGCCTCACCCCGTGAGCAGCTATACCTTCACTTCCGAGAGCGTGACCGAGGGCCACCCCGACAAGATGGCCGACCAGGTCAGCGATGCTGTTCTCGACGCCATCCTGGCCGAGGATCCCCACGGTCGTGTTGCGTGTGAGACGCTGCTCACCACGGGCCTGTGCGTGGTTGCCGGAGAAATTACGACGTCCGCCTACGTCGACATTCCCAAGCTTGCTCGTGAAGTCATCAACGGCATTGGCTACGACAATGCGCTGTACGGCTTCGACGGCAACACATGCGGCGTCATCGTCAGCATCGACGAGCAGAGTGTCGACATCGCCCAGGGTGTCGACAAGAGCGAGGAAGTTCGGTCAACGGGCAACGCCGAGGACCAACTCGAACTGCAAGGCGCCGGCGACCAAGGAATGATGTTCGGGTATGCCTGCGACGAAACTCCGGACCTGATGCCGATGCCGATCTGGATGGCACATCGGTTGGCCGAGCGCCTCAGTGAAGTTCGTAAGGCTGGCGCCGTGCCCTACCTGCGCCCCGACGGCAAGACCCAGGTGACTGTCGAGTACGAGAATGGTAAGCCGGTGCGCCTGTCGCATGTGCTCATCAGCACGCAGCACCAGGACGGCGTCGATCGCGACACGGTGATTCGTCCTGATCTCATCGAGCAGGTCATCCGTCCCATCGTTCCCGCACAGTTTGCCGACGACAAGTACGACGTGCACATCAACCCCACCGGCAAATTTGTCATCGGCGGCCCCCACGGCGACACCGGCCTCACCGGCCGCAAGATCATCGTCGATACCTACGGCGGCATGGGCCGTCACGGCGGCGGCGCCTTTAGTGGCAAGGACCCCAGCAAGGTCGACCGTTCCGCGGCCTACGCTGCCCGCTGGGTCGCTAAGCACGTCGTTGCCTCCGGCGCTGCAACGCGTTGCGAAGTTCAGGTGGCGTACGCAATTGGCATGGCTCATCCGGTCAGCATCCTGGTCGAGACCTTCGGCACCGAGAAGGTCGAGAACGCAAAGATCGTGCAGGCCGTGCGCGACGTGTTCGACCTTCGCCCGGGCGCCATCGTGCGCGACCTCGACCTGAAGCGCCCGATTTACCGCAAGACCGCTGCCTACGGCCACTTCGGCCGCAACCTTCCCGAGTTCACCTGGGAACAGGTCAGCCGTCTCGACGACTTCATGCGCGCCGTCGGCGTCTGAGCCACAGTCGGTGAGCATCCACGTTGACTGACATCGAGCCGCTGGTCGCTCGGGTCGTCCCCGACCTGACTGGGCTCGACAAACAATTCGATTACCTCGTGCCAGCGAGCCTCCGCGATCGAGTCGCGGCGGGCTCGCTGGTTCGCGTTGTACTGCATGGTCGTCGCATCGGCGGATGGGTGGTTGCGCTCGGGCCGCCCGAGGTCGATCGGCCCGCGTCATCGTTGGTCGAGATCGCCAAGTTCTCATCTGTGGGTCCGCCCGCCGAGGTCATCGACTTGGCGCGTTGGGCGGCGGTCCGATGGGGCGCTCCGCGTGTTCGCCCGTTCCTAGTGGCGGCGTCCCCGGCGACGATGGTGACCGGTCTGCCCCCGACGCGGCGCTCGGTCACCAGTCGAGAGCCAGTTGGAAGTGGTGTCCGTCGGGTCCCCCCGTTGGTCGACCCGCTGCCGCTGGTCGCAGAGATCGTCCGCTGCGGCCCGTGCATCGTGGTGCATCCAACCCCGTTGGCGGCGCGTGCGATTGCCAGTCGACTGCGCAAGGTCGGACTACGGGTGGCGTTGCTGCCCGAGGAGTGGGCGCAGGCTGCGGCAGGCGTCGATGTCGTCGTCGGTGGCCGGAGCGCCGTGTGGGCACCGTGCCCGGGCCTGCACAGCATCGTGGTGCTCGACGAGCACGACGAGGCGCTGCAGGACGAACGATCGCCAACTTGGCACGCTCGCGATGTCGCGATCGAGCGTGCGGCACAGGCCGGCGCTGCGTGCGTACTGATCTCGCCCATCCCCACGGCCGCCGCGTTGCTGTGGGCGGGGGACAGAGTGACCGGCGCTTCCGTTTCCGACTCCGTCGCCGGCTGGCCGTTCATCAATGTCGTCGACCGCACCGATGAAGAGCCGTGGAAGCGGTCGCTGGTCAGCTCGCAGCTGATCGAGTCACTACGCGACTCGTCCACCCGCGTTGTGTGTGTGATCAACACCGTCGGGCGCGCGCGGCTGCTGGCGTGCCGGGCATGCCGCTCGATGCAACGCTGCACGAACTGCGATGCAGCAGTGTCCCAGCGCGACGACGGCACCCTGGTGTGCGAGCGCTGCGGCACCGTACGTCCGCTGGTCTGCCAGCAGTGTGGCTCCAGCGCGATGGCCTTGATGAAGCCAGGTGTGACGCGACTCCGCGAGGAGTTGGAGGCAGCGGCCAATCGTCCGGTGGTCTCGGTCACGGGCGACACCGACGAGTTACCTGACAGCGATGTGTATGTCGGTACGGAAGCCGTGCTCCATCGAGTCCGCGGCGTCGATGTCGTCGCATTTCTGGACTTTGACGCCGAACTGCTCGCCCCCCGCTACCGGGCAGCAGAACAGGCCATGGCGCTGCTGGTGCGCGCTGGTCGACTGGTCGGTCAGCGTCGTGCTGGAGGCAAGTTGATCGTGCAGACGTTCGTGCCGGAGCACGAGGTCATCGTGTCGGCCCAGCGGGCGCAACCAGAGTGTGTGGCCGAGAGCGAACTGGCGCGGCGGCGACTGCTCGGGCTGCCCCCGTTTCGTGCCCTGGCCGCAATTGAAGGCGCCGGTGCCATTGACTTTGCGGAAGCGGTCGGTTTGGAATTCGCCACCACCGCCAAGGGTGCGCTGATCAGAGCGGACACATGGGAAACCTTGGGCCACGCCCTCGCCGAGACCCCTCGGCCGAAAGGCTCCCGCCTGCGAATCGCAGTCGACCCACCTCGTCAGTAAGCGACGCGCCGTGCTTCGAGGATTCGGTAGCCGGCGGACGAGTTGAGCCGAGCGGTGGGATAGCCCTGTGCGCCCAGCCAGGTCTGCAGTGAGTCGCTGCCGAGATGCTTGTGCACGACGAGAACGGCAGAGCCAGACGGGGAAAGGCGATCGAACCAGCGCAGCAGCATCGCGTGCAGCGCCGGTTTGCCGATTCGGATGGCCGGGTTGCTCCAGATCGTTTCGAACACGATGTCCGCGGGCACATCGTCGGGAGCGCACACCCGCACGTTGCCGAGGCCGTTACGTTCGGCGTTGTCGCCACACAGGCTGCGGGCGCGCTCGTTGACGTCGACGGCCCACACGATGGCGGTGGGCGAGCGTCGGGCCAGGGTGAGAGCAATCGCTCCTGTGCCGCACCCGATGTCGAGGAGGTTGCCGGTGGCGCTGGGGGAGGGCGCCTGCAACAGCAGCAGTTTCGTCCCCGAGTCCACGCGGTCATAGCCAAAGACACCGCGGTCGGTCGTCAAGCTGAGATGCATGTCCGGCAACGAAAGCTGCACCACGCGCGGCGAAGAGTCGGTAGTCGGCTCCTCATCGAAGTAGTGCGACCCAGCAGCAGTCATAGCGAACCAGGAGCCTAAAGCCGCGAGACTATGAGTGCCGCGGTGTGTCCGGCCCAAACCAACGCAAAATCCTGCCGAGGAGGCATCGTGACGCGATCGAGAGTTCGGACATGGTTGGTATCGGGTTTGGCAGTGCTCTCAGCGTGCGCAGGCGATTGCAAGGGAACAGGCTGTGGCGATGGAGTCATGCTCACCGTCCACAACGCCTCCAGGCTTGCGTCGGTGACCGTGATCGAGCTGTGCCTCGACAATGGTCAGGTGCAGCCCTGTGTGAGCATTGTCATCCCGTCGGGTGGGTTAGGAGCGCCGTTGACCCTTCCGTCGCTTGGTACCTGGCTCGACGGACGACTGACTTTGACGCTTCGGGGAGCGGGTGGCGTCGACGTGTCCACCGCTTCGGTGGACGTGTCGGCAACAGGACCTGAAAGCTCCTGCAGTGGTGATTGCAAGACGCCGACACTGGACCTTTTCGACGGAGTGTTGATGTTCACCGAGGTGTGAGCGCACGTCACGTCAGTGGTCGATAGCCTTATGGATCATGGCGTACGAGATCCGCACCTACGGCGACCCGGTACTGAAGTCGCAGGCGTCTGTCATTACCGAGGTCAATGGCAAGGTTGCGCGCCTCATCGACGACATGTTCGAGACGCTCTACGACAGCGATT
>JANLPB010000386.1:0-7114 GCA_031366885.1 Ilumatobacteraceae bacterium | reverse complement strand
GGCCTACAGCCGAATCGACCAGCTGGCTCCCGTAAACGGGCCGTAGGTGTAGGGGGCCAGCTGCCCGCGCCGGTACCAGGGCCGGGGTCGGGGCCGCACCCGAAAGCCGGTGCCCGCCGGTGCCGTGGTGCTGTCGGCGGCTGGGGCCTCAACGACCGCTGCAACCGGAGCTGCGACCACCGGAGCTGGCGCAGCCGGGGCCGCAACGGCTGGGGCTGCAACGACTGGGGCTGCAACGACTGGGGCTGCCACGACTGGGGCTGCCACCGCCGGAGGTGTTTCCACGGCTGGTGCCGCTACCGGAGCTGCATCGGCGGCGGCGACGACGGCGATGACAGCACCGACGGGCACCGTGTCTCCTTCAGCGGCGCGGATCTCCGTCACGACACCGGCGATCGGCGACGGCACCTCCGTATCCACCTTGTCGGTACTGACCTCGAACAACGGCTCGTCGGCGGCAATGGTGTCGCCGACCTTTTTGAACCAGCGCGTGATCGTGCCTTCGGTGACTGTCTCGCCCAGTTGAGGGAGGGTGACGTCGGCCATGGTGGAGTGCTCCTCGTTTGCGAATTCTGTTGCGGTGTGATGTTGCGAAGGGGTGATGTAGCTACGCGTTCAGGCTGCGGCCTGTGAGCGACAGCACAGTCTCACCGAAGAGTTCGGTGAGACTTGGGTGTGGCTGGATGAACTCGGCAACCTCGGTAACCGTGGCTTCCCAGTTGACGGCAAGGTAGCCGCCGCTGAGCTGCTCGGTGACCCATGGCCCCACCATGTGCACACCGAGCACCTGGCCGGCGCTGCCGTCTGCGTTCTTCTTGGCAATCACTTTCACGAGCCCGTCGAGTTCGCCGAGTATTTGTGCACGGGCATTGGCCCGGTACTGGTGCTTCGCAACAACGACATCGAAGCCAGCCTCGCGGGCAGCTTCCTCGCTCGGACCGGCGAATGCCACCTCGGGGTGGCAATAGATGGCCCACGGAACTCGGTCGTAGCGAATGGGACTGGGGGCTTCATCAAGGATGTGCTTCGTCACGAGAATGGCCTCGGCGTAGCCGACGTGGGCAAGCGCCGGCGTGTTGATCAGGTCGCCGACGGCGTACACACCCGGCTCGGCGGTGCGGCAGTACTGGTCGACATCGACGAAACCCCGGTCGCTGACCGACACTGCCGTTCCCTGCAGACCGAGCTGATCGGCGAAGGGGCGGCGACCGACGCTGACGACAACAGCATCGACCTCGAGGTTCTGCGCATCGCTGTCGGGTGCGCCGAAGTGCACGGTGGTGCCGCCGAGGCCGTTGGGTGTGTGGCCCAGCACCTTGACGCCAGTCTTGATGTCGATGTTCTTCTTTTTGAAGCTGCGAACGACGACATTCGCGACGTCAGCGTCGAGGCCCGGCAGGATCTTTGGGAGGCCTTCCAAAATCGTGACCTGAGCACCAAGGTCGGCGAAGGTGCTGGCGAACTCGCAACCGATGGCGCCACCGCCGATGACCGCCACCCGCGCCGGTACATAATCGAGCATCAGCACTTCATCGCTGGTCATCACGGGGCCGGCGGGTTCGAAGCCCGGAATGGTGCGAGGCACGCTGCCTGAGGCGAGCACGACATTCGTGCCAGTAACGGTGCTCACAGTGCCGTCGGAGTGGGCGACGCTGACGGTGCGGTTGGCCCCAAGCGTGCCGACGCCGTCGAGCACGGTGATCTTCTTCGACTTCATGAAGGCAGCCAGACCCTTCACGATTCCGTCGACGATCTTTTGCTTACGGGCCTGAGCCGTCGCAAAGTTGACGACCGGTGGGCTGGACTCGATGCCGAATTCACCGGCATGTTGCACGTGGCGGTTCACCGCCGCCGACTCAAGGAACGCCTTCGCTGGAATGCAACCACGGTTCAAGCAGGTGCCACCAAGAGCGCCCTTCTCGACCAGCGCCACATTCAGCCCGGCTGACGTGGCGTACAACGCGGCGCCGTAGCCGCCGGGGCCACCACCGATGACCACGAGGTCGAACTGCTGTTGATCCATGGTTGTGTGAGCTCCACTCTGGTCGGGGGTGGCCGAAGACTGCGGGGGCAACGGTACCCGCTGGGCGCAAGCCTCGCGGTGGGTGGTGGCGATTACACCAGTTTCCAGCGGACTTGATCCTCAGCGCGAATCAGCAACAGCTGGCGATCGCTGGTCTCGAAGCCGCCGTTGGCGAAGGTCAGCGTGCACTCGACGCGTGCCACCGTAAAGCCGGTGCAGTCGTCGGCGCCGCTGGCGAGCGGCTTCTCCGTGAGGCCCACTCCCACGAGGGTGAATCCGTCAACCCCGTTGGTGTCGTCGACGCCTTCGATTGCCACTGTGACCACGAAGCTGTCGCCTGCCTCGCGGGCACTGACCACGGTGACTTTGGCATCTCCGGCCGTGCCTGCATCGCCCACGGTCAAGGGCGCCGGCGCATCTTGGTTGGCCAGCCGCAGCAGTTGAATGCCGCCAGCAAGCAGTATTGCAAGACCGCACGACACGGCCAAGAGGAGCAATGTTCGGGTGCGCATGACGCCGTTCAGGCTACGGGACTAGGGTCGGCAGTCATGCGCCGTCCGTTGCTCCTCGTTTCGCTCGTCGTCGCAATGTTGGCTGCGTGTGGCGACAATTCAGCAGTTCAGTCCAACGCGTCGCCGTCAGCTGAAAGCTCGCCCTCAGCGACGGTTGCGGCCGGCGCGGCGACACCCGATGTATTGCAATTCACGGCGCCACTCGTCGGTGGTGGCCAGCTGGACTTCACACAGTTCACTGGCCACACGGTGGCCCTCTGGTTTTGGGCACCGACTTGAACCACCTGCAACAAGGAAGCCCCCTCGGTCGAGGCGGCGAGCAAGCGGTGGGCCGGAAGAGTCGATTTCGTCGGCGTCGCCTGGTTCGGTTCTGACACCGCCTTCCAGGGGTTCATCGACAAGCACGGGCTGACCTTTCCCCAGATCAGCGATAATGCCGGTGAGGTCTATGCCAGATTCGAAGTGCCGTCGCAGCCCGCACTTGTGATCATCGACGCCAACGGCGGCATGCAGCAGCTCTTCGGAGCAGTCGAGGAAGACGTGCTCGACGGGCTTCTCACCGACACCGTCAGCTCGCCCGCGACACCGTGACCCGACGCAATGGGGGCAGGGTCGCGGGCGGCTGCTTGCGCGGCGGCAGGTCAGCCAGTAGGTGCGCGGTGATGTGGGCAATCTCGGCCACCGCCGCTTCGAACGCAGCTTCCGTGGCGGGCGATGTCTTCTGGACACCGCTGATCTTGCGGACGTACTGCCGCGCGGCGGCTTCGATTTCGACAGGCGTGGCGATCGGCTCGAGCCCGCGAAGTGTGGTGATGTTGCGGCACATGTGGTGAGCGTATTCCACATTGCTGCCCGAGGTCACGGCGGGTCGTCGCCTGGGCTGTTGAGTTGTAGGGCCGCCAGCCGAGCCTCCAGCTGACGAACGCGCTCGGTTGCCTCGTCGGCCCGCGCGGTCTCGACCTCGGCGCGCATGGCCTCATCGGGGGGCACAGCCAGCGCCGCTGACCACCGGGGTCGGCGACGACCAATTCGCCATCGACGACTTTCACCGTCACGCCAGTGGCAGGGCTGACAAACCCGTCGTCGCCCAGCAACAGCTCGCGCAGCGATGCACCTTCACGCATCCAGGCTTCGAGACCGCCCGTCTCGGGGTCGAACGCCCAGTATTCAGTGACACCATGACGGTCGTAGAACTGACGCTTACGAACCATCTCTGCCCACGTGTTGCTGGGCGACAGCACTTCAATGGCGAGAGCAACCCGTCCGCCGAATTCCCACTGGCGGTAGCTGCCCATCGTCCGGGTGTCTGGCGGCTTGGGAAGATCCACCACCACCATCGTGTCGGGCGCAACGACAATTTTGGGTTGGCCCTTGACCGGATACCAAAAGTTGTCGCCGCCAACCGGGTCTGCCGGCATATAGCCGCTGAAACCCCAAAATCAGGGTGCGGATGATCTCCGCCTGACGATGGTTCTCCGCCATTGGCTCGTCGTCGCTCTCCGGGTAGAAGACGTGGTCGAGCGGTTGATCGTCGATCAAGGGCATGGTCATAAAACTACTCCTCTGGTTACACACCGGACATGGGGAAAGCCGTAGAGCGAACCGTATTCAAAGGTGCGCGACGGTTGAGGAACGAGGTGAGCGCTGCGCGCGTGGACATCGGCCTAGCATCTAGCTATGGGCCTTCGCGACCTCACCAAACGACTGCGCACCTCTGTCGACGAGCTCGATGATCGCCGGCTGCAAGACCGCTTCGTGGGCCTTGGGCTGACGTGCATCGGCCAAATGGAGGCTCGCGCGCCCGTTCGGGTCGGCGGCGAGATCACGCGCATGCGCGTCACTCCCCTCTCAGGTGTCAGCACCTTCGAGATCACGGTTGACGATGGCACCGGCACAGTCGTGGCGGTCTTCACTGGCCGTCGCCACCTTGGTGGGGTCGACCACAACCGTGCTCTGGTGCTGGAGGGCGTTGCCCGCAAAGAGCGCAATCGCCTGGTGATGCTCAACCCTGCGTACACACTGCTGCCCCAGCACTGACCGCAGGCGTGGTGCCCGCCGGTACCCGGCTTGCTTAACCGATGAGCAGCGAGCGCGCAGCGTCTTCGCTTTCGGCGGTGACGAGGATGAGCACCTCGTCGCCAACGCGCAAGATGGTGTCGCCGCGGGGCACTACGACCTTTTCCTCACGCAGGACCGCAACCACGGTGGTGTCGCGCGGGAAGCCGACTTCGGCGATCTCTCGCCCTGCCGCTGGCGAGTTCTCAGCCAACGTGACCTCCGCGAGCTTGGCCTTGCCGCCCTCGAACGAGAGCAGCCGCACGAATGAACCAACCGAGACCGCCTCCTGCACAAGACCGGTGATCAGGTGTGGCGTACTGACGGACACGTCGACGCCCCACGTCTCGTTGAACATCCACTCGTTCTTCGGGTTGTTGACGCGTGCGACCACGCGGGGAACGGCGAACTCCTGCTTGGCGAGCAGCGAGATGACGAGGTTGTCCTCGTCGTCGCCGGTCACCGACGCAATCACGTCGGCTCGCTCCAGGCCAGCCGCCTTCAACGCGCCGAAATCGCACGCGTCGCCCTTGAGCCAGTGGACACCCTCGATGGTGCCCTCGTACTGTGCGACGACGCGCATTTCGCTGTCGACGATGGTCACATGGTGACCGCCGCCAACGAGCTGTTCGGCGATGAACCGGCCAACACTTCCTCCACCTGCGATTACGACATTCATCAGTGGCTCCTAGTGTGCCGCAGGCGGGTTGATGGTCAATTGGGCGAGCTGTGCGATGGCGTCGTGAGCGACGGCGAGGTACACCACATCGCCCTCTTGCACGACCAAGTCGGCGGTGGGCAGCATTGCGGAGCCGAGGCGGCTGACAGCCATGACACGGATGCCCGCATTCTCGGCCTCGAGCACCCGGTGCCCCGCCCATGAGTGACCGAAGGTGCGCTCGACCAGCGAGACCTTTGCAGAGGGATCAACCCACTCGACTGCCAGCACGTCGGGCACCAGCCTGCGCAGCACGCGCTCGGTGGTCCACAGCGCCGGCGCCACCGTCGCGATTCCCAACCGTTGATACACAGCGGCCCGCTGCGGATCGTAAATGCGAGCAACGACCCGCTCGATTCCGAACGTTTCGCGAGCGACACGGGCGACGAGGATGTTGGAGTTGTCGCCGTTGGTCACTGCTGCCAGTGCCTCGGCCTTCTCGATTCCAGCTTTCACCAGAAGGTCGCGGTCGAAACCGATGCCGACATATTTTTCGCCGGTGAAGTCGTCACCGAGGCGCTCGAACGCGGCCGGTTTACGGTCGATGACGGCAACGGTGTGCCCTTCGCCGATCAGGTTGTGGGCCAACGACGAGCCGACTCGGCCACAACCCACGATCACAACATGCACAACGCTTTTCCTCCTTGCCGCCCCGGGGCCCCAGAGGCCTCACGACGGCGGCATTGCGGATGGAACTGTAACCCGACATAGGCTCCGCAACACCTATGTTGCAAACTCTCAAGCGTCTCGTGATCGGCACCCCCATCGCCAGTGCCGATGAAGGTCACCAGCGGCTCAGCAAGAAGATCGCACTGCCGGTCTTCGCGAGCGACGCCATCTCGTCCACCGCATATGCCACCGATGAAATCCTCATCGTCCTGCTCGGGGCCGGTGCGGGTTACGCAGCCTTCACCAAGCTGGTTCCAATCGCCATCGTGGTTGCGGTGCTGCTGGTGATCGTCATCACCAGTTATCGACAAACGATCTTTGCGTACCCCAGCGGTGGTGGCAGCTACATCGTCAGCAAGGAGAACCTCGGCGTCATTCCGGCGCTCATCGCGGGTTCGTCGCTGCTGGTCGACTACATCCTCACCGTTGCCGTGTCGGTGGCCGGCGGCGTTCTCGCAATTCGCTCCGCCTTCGGGTTCGACAACAAGTGGACCGTCCCTATCTGTCTCGGGTGCATCGTGCTGATGACACTCGCCAACCTGCGCGGTCTCAAGGAATCCGGAGCCCTGTTCGCTCCGCCCACGTACATCTACGTGGTCTCACTGATTGCGCTCATCACCGTCGGCCTCGTGCGCGTCTTCATTCTCAAGAACATCGACCCCATCGATCCTGCGAAGGTGAGCCACGAGGCGGCGGAGTTCTCCAAGGGCGTCAAGGGCATCGGAATCATCGTGCTGCTGCGAGCGTTCTCCTCGGGTGCCGTGGCGCTTTCCGGTGTCGAGGCCGTTTCCAACGGTGTACCCGCATTCAAGAAGCCCGAGAGCAAGAACGCTGCCTCCACGATCATGTGGATGGGCACAATTCTCGGCACCTGTTTCGTGGGCATCTCCGTGTTGGCCGCCCATCTCAAGCCGGTGCGCGGCGACAACGACCCCACCGGTATCGCTCTCATGGCGGAGCAGGTGTACGGCGGCAAAGGCCTGCTGTTCTGGATCATGCAGATTTCCACCTTCGCCATCCTCATCCTGGCCGCCAACACTGCCTACGCCGACTTCCCGCGGCTGTCCAGCATCATCGCCAAGGACGGGTTTCTTCCACGCCAGTTCTCCAACCGTGGTGACCGACTTGTCTTCTCCA
>JANLPB010000297.1:0-5459 GCA_031366885.1 Ilumatobacteraceae bacterium | reverse complement strand
GTCGACGTCGGCGCACAGGGGCCGCCGCGCTGGGGCTTACCCGGCATCGCGCCTCGCAAGGTCAGCATCCTCTGCCCGGCCCGCGGGCCGAAGGCGATGCGCTAAATGGCAGCCACCGCCCGCAGCGGCCGCAACGTGCCTGCTCGCTGTCGGCATCCGTCTTGGCCAGGTAGGTCCGACCCATGTACTCGAACAGCACGCCCCGGCGCGTGAGCATCTTCAGCAGCCCGGCAATAGCGGCCTGCAGCAGCAGGTGCATCTCGCAATCTGTTGGCCCACCGGCCTCGATGTGCGTGGGTACGCCAACGGCGCCGCACCGATAAATCTCGTCTAGCACCAGGCCGTGCTGGTGAATGTTCAGGTTGGCGGAGGACCCAAAGTGCTGAATCAGCATGATGACGGCATAGTGGTCTTCGTCGGCCTTGAGATGGGCGCTGTCCAGCAGATGGCGCGTGACGACGCACTGCACCACGTACAGCACCGCCGTGACCAACTCGGGTTGGGAGGCCGGCAGTACACCGATCGGGATCGACAGCTACAGCACCTATTACTGCACCGGTACCCGGGGATGAATTGATCCAACAGATGCACCGCGGTTTGCGACATCCGGCGCGCCCCGCAAGTGGGGCAGAACCCGCACCGTTTGCAACTGAACGCCAACACCTTTTCGTGGCCGCACTCGCCGCAGCGTAGCCTCAGGAACCCGTGGGCCAGGATGCCGCACTCGAGGAAGGCGTCGAACTCGTCCTTGATCAAGCGCGCCATCTCGGCCCGGTGCTCACCTCGGTGTGCGCGATGAAGGTGGCCGCATGCTGCCGCACCAGGCGATTCAGCGTGGTCTGCCCGGGGCGGCGGCGTTCGTGGTGGAGCGGGATCCAATCCGGCGCCCGCTGGAACTGCCGGCCGATGGCTTGCACGATGAGACCCTGGGGCGGTGAGACCGCACGATCTTGAGCCTTGCTCCGCGTATCAAATCGCCCTGAGAACCACCGACCGAGGTGTGCCCTCCGCCGAGAGACCACCCTCGGGCGTAACAATTTGGTCTGACCGGCGGCTTCAGGGCAACGATTTCAATGCCGTGGATGTCGCTGGCGGGTCGGGTCGGGTTCGGCCGGCCAGGGTTCTGAGGGCGCTGCCGGACAGCGGTCATAGCCAAGCCGGTTGAATCGCTTTCGCGCCTTCACGCGGCTCGACCTTGCCGGCGGTTTCACTTCGTCATTCGCGGAGTTGTTTCCGCGATGCACTCGACCAGATTCAGCGCCGCCAGCATGAGCATCTTTTCCGCTTCGGTCTTGACGCCCAGGAGGCCGTTCTCCTTGAACTTGCCAAAAGCGTATGCGAGCAACTGCTGCTCGGGATGGTCGCCGACGGCGTCCGAGGTGGCCTGCGCTTGTAGCTGTGGCGTCAGGCCCTCGATGAAGCGCACGCGCCCGGAGATCCGCTTCAGGCAACGTTCCTGAACCTCTTCGGAGATGACCGGCCAGTTGCTGCCGCTGCCCTTCATCGCCTCGTAGAAAACGAGCAACAGGTTCAGCACCACCTCAATTTGCTCAAGGGTGGCGCCATACCGCTGCAGGACAAGCACCGAGAAGAACAGGTTGGGCTGGCGGGCGTGGACTTCTTCGGTAAGCCGCTCGCGATCCTGAAAGGTCATTCGCTCGACGCGCAGCACCGCGTCGACGAGATTGCGACTTGAGATCGATGCCATGCGACGATTATCCAATGTGGCTTGGCGTCTATCTTTTCCAGAACGTCTCGACCGCTTTCATGCGGCGCCGCTTCTCGGTCGTGACGTACACCGTCGTGGTCGCCAGCGACGCATGCCCCAGGTTCTGCTGCGCGATCTCGATCGGCATGCCACCGGCGATCGCATGGCTCGCGTGCGAATGCCGCATCCAGTGCGTGCTGGCACCCGCGAATCGCTCAGCACCCTTCCCATCGCCCTGCCCTTGCAGCACCCCGGCGCAGTCCGCAAAAAACGCCTTGATCTGGTCGTAGAAAGTCGTCGCCGCAATGCCTTCGCGCGGGTCGTGCAGCTGGCCCGTGTTCAAGCTAGGCGCACGCTCGGCCGCGTCACTGGCCTTGCCCAGCAGAAACGCCCCCTGATTGCCCATGTCCTCCGGGTCCGCATCAAGCCCCCGCGATGCCAGGTACCTGGCCAGCTCACCGACCACATCGGCCGGCACCGGCACCTCGCGCTCCTTCTGCCCCTTGCCGATCACCCGCAGCAGCCAGCCCTCCACCGGCTGATCGTCCGACGCATCCGCCGGGTACTCGACCCACTGCAGGTCATCGACCGTGGCCGCCACCACTTCCGACAAGCGCAGGCCGGTGGCGTAGAGCAGGTGCAGCCCGAAAATCAGCCGCTGGTTCGCCGAGGTCGCCTGCAGCATCGTCAACTGCCCTTCGATGAACGCCCACTGCGCCAGGCTAAAACTCCGTCCCGCATTCACCTTCGGCCCCGAGGTCCGTGGCACGCCCACCGCCGACCACGGGTTGCCCATCAGGTAGTTCTGATCGACGAGGAAGCCATAGAGATTCTTCAGGATCGTCACCGCATGACGCTGCGCCGACGCCGACAATGGCCCTTCGAACGGCCGCCACAGCGGCGACCATCGCTCGCGCCCGCGGTCGCCGCACCACCGGCTGCGCGGCTGCGGGTCGGCCAGAAAGTCGCGGTACAGGGTGCAGTCCTCGTTGCTCATCGAGGACAGCGCTTTGCCCTTTTGCGTGATCGCCCAGAGCAGGAAGCGCTCGGCCTCCTTGCGGTAGGCGCGCTGGGTGTTGGACAGCGCCTGCAGCCAGTCCAAGCCCTGCTCGACACTGCCTCCACCCCCGATGTGGCGCTGGCGCCGGCGGGCCGCAAGGTGCGCTTTCTGATCGGGGGTCAGGCCGTGCTTGGAGCGCAGCCAGGCGAGGATGGCCTGATAGTCATTGCTCGCCTTCAGCAGACACTGCGCCTGCGGGCGGCGGTACAGGCCGCGGCTACCGTCGAGCTCGGCCGGCACGATGAATTTTTCAAGGGGCGGATGGCGGTGGCCGGAGCGACCACGGCGTTGAGTTCGTGCGCGTAGAGCTTGCTGCGCGCCACCGCCACATGGCGGCCGAGCTGAAGCTCGATGCTGTCGTGGTGCGCATTCGCCACCTCCTGCAGCCACTCAACGATGCGCAGTGCCTTGCCCTGCCCCATCGCCTTGATGCCCGCGTACCACCGCCGGCCCATGCCGTTGATGCGCTCGACCAGCTGGGCCAGCGTGAAGATGTCGGCCGCCTCCAGGTGGCTGGCCAGCGTCGGGTTCAGCCAGGCGGCGACCGAGTCGCCGGCTTTCGGGGACTGGGCGACCAGGCCTTCGAGCCAGCGCAGCGCTTCGAGCTGGCGGGCAATCAGCCGCGAACGCCGGCGCAGTCGCTGCGTTGCCGGGCCGTACTCGGCCTCAAACGCGACGACCTGGTCGGCCTGGCGCTCGTGTTCCAGGCCATGTGCCTCGGCGAAGGCTTCGAGGCTCGGCAGGTCGGGCGACGGATCAGCGATGCGGCTGGCGTCGATGCGCACCAGCCGAGCCGTGCCGTACCGATCCTGACGTTTCGCGACGGCAGCAAACTCATCGCGGATCCAGGCGATGGTGGCACGCACGGTGCGTGCGTCGGTCGCCTCGCCCTCGACCCGAAAATATCGCTCCCAGCTTTCGCGAGGATCGAGCCCCTGGACCACCGAGCGCATGAATGCAAAGTGGCCGACGTGCAATTTGCGCTGCCGTGCCGCACTGACGCTGGCGCTGATGCTGATACTCAGGCGGGCCGTTTCGGGGGCGACTCCGTGCGCTGCCGCGCTAAGGTCAGAACGCATGGGGCGCTCCCTTCTCGAACCAGTGTGAGATCGCCCGCCCGTCCCAGTGCAGGCCGATGTGGCCGACTGCGCGGGCTTTGCTCAGCGCCCTGGGCTTGAAGATCGCCACACACTGGCCTTGCGGGCGCCGCACGCTCTCAAAGACGATGCCAGCACTGCCCTGCGCGCGCCGGGCGCGGCCCAGATCCTGGCTGGCGCCGTAGTGCGTTAGGTCATAGACCGCAGGCATCGCAGCGCCCTGCCCTCTAATGTCGTGCAGCTTGTCCATCAGGTCGGCCTGGATCCAGCGCAGATCTATGTCGATGGCCGCTTCAGCGGTGCGCGCCAGAAAAGCCCCCCTGTGATGGCTGACCTCCGCCACAGCGGTCTCCAGCGACTCGGCCGCGTAGTAGACGCCCCAACTGCCGTCGCTGAAGCGCGAGCCCAGGGGGTTGAGGTGGGTGAAAGCCGCCATGATCAGCGTCGCTCCGGGGCCTGCCACGCGATCGGCAGGTGGCACCAGGCTGAGTTGGCCCAACTCTTGGCGAACGCGAGGGTTGGTCAGCGCCTCGATGGCAAAGACCACATCCAGGTCTTGGGGTGCAGCGACCTGGTCATACAAGCCGACGGTCGGAAACCGGCTCGCGATCAGGCGGTGGCAGGGCAGCCAGGCCACCGAACTGATGGCCAGCGCCGCCGCCGACTTCGCATCCAAGCCGCTGCTCAAGCCTTGCCGCCCCGCTCGGCGTCCAGGTACTCACGGACCACGAAGAGGTCGGCGACCTGCCCTCCCATCATGCGGTCCAGCGCCGAGCTGCCCGCCAGGAAGGGGGCGGTGTTGGGCTTGCGAATCCACTCGTTGGCTCGCTCGGGCACGGGCAACAGGATCTGCAGGGCGCCGTAGATGCCGAAGAGATAGGACAGCCGCTCCAGGACATGGCGGTCCAGCGGCCCCACCCTGCCCTGCTTCCACTGGTACAGCGTGGTGCGCGCCACGCCCAGCAGCGCGATCTGCTCGGCGGTGTTGAGTTTCCACGCGTCGGCCAGACGCCAGAAGGTGCGCAGCGCGGCCTCGGCCGCGGCGGCCGTGTTCAAGTTGACGCCGACGGGGTTGGCGGTCTCGGGGTGCAGGACGGCGCTCATGGTGCGGGTCGTGGGTGGGTGGGTAGTTGGCTGGCTGGCCCAGTGCGGTTGGTGCGTTCGGTACGGTCGGCGCGGTGGATTGAAGCGGACGGATGGGCAGAGTGAAAGCATCGTACTCTCACGGATATTTTATGTCAATTTGACTGTAGACGGTCAACACGACTAGTGTGATGCCAGACCCTCCGAATTTTTAGCTATTTATCATCATCATGATAAGGATACTTATCATGTATAGGATCATGGCCGACTGAGCGAGGGCACGGGCTTGCTCTCGCGCTCGCGCAAGAGAAATTGATGCTGCTTGGCAAGCAAAGTTGATGCTATCGGCGCCGCCGCATGAACATCGCGGGCATGACGAAAACGGGCAAAAGCGTCCGCTTGCGCACCAGTGCCTCGGTAGATATACTTCCGACCACTCGGAGGCTTTATTACCATGCCCACACAACTCTTCATCCCAACCGCAGAAGCTGCATTCATCGCCGGCCTGACG
>JANLPB010000275.1:0-5641 GCA_031366885.1 Ilumatobacteraceae bacterium | reverse complement strand
ACCGCTGCCAGCGCGAGGGGCTCGTCGATGCGGCGGACGAACCGGCATCTGTACTGGTCGACGACGTCGATGTTGCGGTTGCCGTCGGGATACACCTTTGTTCCGCGGTTGGAGATCATCTTCAGCCGAAGCGCGCTGTTTTCGGCGAGGCGTTCGAGGACTGGGCCTAGCTGTTCGGGATACAGACCGGTCTCGACAAAGATGTCGGTCCCGACGATCTCACGACTCGTTGGGCGAACGATGACCGGATCGCGCAATGCCGGAGGAATCAGAATCGGTTGGGCACGGCGAACCGTGTAGCCGTCGACGCGTGCACCGAGATTGGCGATGATCGCTTTCGCATACTCACTGGTTGACACCCCTCGGTCGTAGCCGACAACGTCGCCGGTCATGGTTCCCTGTTGGAGCGTGGACAGGACCGCGTGCTCGACGGTTTCGGCGGCTTCGAATTCGCCGAGGTACTTGAGCATCATCACGGCTGACAGCACCACTGCGGAGGGGTTGATGACGTCCCTCCCGGCGTACTTGGGGGCCGAGCCGTGTACTGCTTCGAAGATCGCGACGTCGCTGCCGAGGTTTGCTGACGGAGCGAACCCGAGGCCGCCCACCAGAGCCGATGTGAGGTCGGAGAGGATGTCGCCGTTCATGTTCGTGGTGACGATCACGTCGAACTGTTCTGGCTTCTTGACCAGTTGGTGGGCGCAGTTGTCGACGATCACGTGCCACGCGTCGATCTCCGGGTACTCCGGAGCGATCCGTTCGAACGAGCGCTTCAGTTCGCCCTCGGTGAGCTTCATGATGTTCGACTTCGTCGCACACGCGACCGAGCGCCGACCCTCGCTTCGCGCGAACTCGAATGCCAACCGCACGATCTTGTCGCACCCCTTCCGGGAGATCAGCTTCAGACACTGCGCGACACCAGGGGTCTGCATGTGCTCGATCCCGGCATAGAGGTCTTCCACGTTCTCACGGACGACGACGAGGTCGATCCCCGAGCCGCTGTAACGGGTTTTCACACCGGGCAGCTCACGGACCGGTCGAATGTTGCCGTACGTCTCGAACAACTTGCGCAGCGTCACGTTCGCCGACTTTTCGCCGTACCCGACCGGTGTCCCAAGCGGGCCCTTGAGCACCACACGGGTCCGGTTGATCGACTCGATTGTGTCCTCCGGCACTCCGGACGCGACCCCGGCTTCGAAGATCCGTTCGCCGGCGTGTCGTTCCTCCCACTCGATGTTGACGCCGACAGCGTTGACGATGTCGATCGCCGAGTTGACGCATTCAGGGCCAATCCCGTCTCCGGGGATGACGGTCACGGTGCGGGCAGATGTGGAAGTCATGACGGTACGAGGTCCTTGTTCGAGAAGTTGGTGGAGTGCTGATCGACGCTGACGATGTGGAACTCACGATCGATGCGGTGCTGCAGCTCAATCACGCTGCGATACCCCACCGCCATGTCCGAACGGGCCAACCGAAAGTGACAACGCAGCCGGGACGAGCCGGCCGACACGACATCGGACACCGCGAACGGCCCGCCGGACGTCAGGGAACGCAACACGTCAGCCACCTCGCCGCTGTCGGCCTCGCAGTCGATCTCCACGCACGCTGTCTGCACCCTCATCAGCATCTCCTGTTGTTTAGAACATGGTGAGTAGACCATGGTTCTGGGAGCATGTCAAGCCGAACACATTCGACTCACCCGGCGTGCGGTTACGGTTGCGACATGCCCAAGGAGCTGCCATCCGCACCGGCGCAACTTCCGTCGTGGACATTTCTGACGAACCACGCGCACGTTCTGGTCTGCATCACCCAGAATTCTGAGGTGCGACTGGCCGAGATTGCCAGGCTGGTCGGCATCGGCGAACGAGCAGTGCACAGCATCGTCAAAGACCTGGTCGATGCCGGCTACGTGAAACGGTCTCGCCAGGGGAACCACAACGTCTACGAAGTGTTCCTCGATCGACCGTTGCGCCACCCGCTCGAGGCCGGCCATCAGATCGCGGACGTCTTTGGTCCGCTCGCTCACCAGCTCTGATCGGTCAGACCAAAATCAGTCCGCAGGAACTGCTCGATCACCCGATTCACAAGGTCGGCACGCGTCAGGGGTGCCCGATGGCCTTCGCCACGTACGCGAGGACCAGTGGGGTTCGCCGAGGCGCTGGCCGCTGGTCAGGGCTCGGGCCGGGGCTGCAGCACCATGAGGCATGCGTCGTCGTTGGTGTCGCTGAGTGGGATGCGCAGCAGGGCGTCCGCGAGATCGTCAAGTGTCGGCGAGGTGAGCGCGGCACTGATCGCGCGTTGTCGGAGATCTTCGAGGGAGTCGTCAACGGGTGTTCGTCGCTGTTCGTAGAGCCCGTCTGTGCACAGCAGAACTGTGTCGCCGATCTGGAGGTAAATCGAGTGGTTCCGGGGTGCGAGAAAACCGAAGCCAAGCGGTGGGCCGGGCTGGAGTTCAGCGAAGAAGGCCTCACCGCCGCGCAGCACCAGCGGTGCCGGATGGCCGGCCGACGCATACGTGAGCAGACGGTCCTTCGGTCGGTACCGGCAATCGAGAACGGTCGCCATCTGGGCGGAGTGCTCCAAAGCTGCATTGGCGAGTTGCAAGGTTTTTCCGGGGTCGTGGCCTTCCAGGAGGTACGCATGAACGTGCGCTTTCAGTCGGGCCATGTTCGCGACCGCGGCCAGTCCATGCCCGGACACGTCGCCGATGGTGATCGCAATCTCGGTGTGCCCGAGCGATGTCCACTCGTACCAGTCACCGCCAACGTTTGCTGATCGGTAACGCCCAACGATCTCGATGCCGTCAGGGACGGCCATTGGGGGCGGCGCGACGATGTGCTGGATCGCAGTAGCGAGCTGTTCGAGTGAATGCTCCTGTGCGTCAATTCTGGTGATCTGCTCAATGTCAGTCGCGGCGAACGTCAGCAGGTCCTCCAGCGCGCGAGCGAGGTGGTTCGGCCACACCGTGGCGTGATCGTCATAGACACAGAGTGCCCCGAGCATGACCCCGTCAGCGCTGCGCAGTGGAACACCAAGGTACGAGCCAATCTGTCCGGACGCGACGGGCGGCAGGTCCCGAAACCAGGCGTGTGCGGCGGCGTCACCGATGATCACGCTCTTGCCTGCTGCCATGGTGACCGAACACAAGCTGTCCGGAATTGATGTGCCTTCGAGCGAGGGGGCGGCGCCATGAGCGACTGGCACATATTGGGCGTCCCCGATCAGCGAGATCTGAGCAAATTTGCTTTCCGCAAAGGTCGCCGCGAGATCGACGACACGTTGCAGCGTCGCTGATTTGGCGAGCGCGACACGATCAAGGCCCTCCACAATCGCCGACCTGGCAGGATCGGCCACGACTGTCCAATCGAGGGTCGTCTCGCCGTCATCGAACACTCCCGACGTCGACACGGCGTTATCGATCATGAATGTCCTCTCAGCTACCCAGCGATTATGAGGTCCGTATTTTCCTTAGTTGCCGGGGTCTGGGGCCGAAGAAACACGAGTTGGTATCGTTGCACAAACCCTAGGCCAGACGCAATCGGTCACCTACCGGCCACCCCGCCAGGTGCTGTCGGATTCTCTGGTTTCCTCATCCGCTCTCCACTTGAGCACGGAGTCTTCGCGGGAGATAGGGCAGAAAATGGTTCGCGTCCGCGACTTGAGACCGGGTTGGGGAATCGGGGCCTAGTCGTGACCCAATGATCGACCGTGTGATGACAGCAACCAGCCCGCTCGCCGTGCAGACCGATAACTCGTCGTCAACCCGAGCGCCTCCGAGACTTGCATGGATGTCGTCGAACGATGTCAATTCCTTTCCGGTCGGAAGGCATCTCGGGCCACAACCAGTCGAACGGGAGGTAGCCGCCAACGCGCCAACACTTGGGTTAGCTCTGCCACCGACGCGACGGCCCGGCGAGGCTTAGTCGTTGAGCACGCCGCACGCCGCGAGGTCGGTCGCCTCGGCCGGCAATGACGAATTGAGGTCGCTGACTCCGGCCTCAAAATCGTAGGCACCGCTGTGGTTGTAGTCGACGCCGTGGATTACTACGACGCCCTCACCAGCCGCGATTGCTTTGGCGACGGCTCGTTGGGTTTTGATCGAGTTGCGGTCGTAGTTGATGACGCCTCCTGGCGCGGTGGAGAAACGATCAATGGCGAGGACGCTGGCCGGGCTTGTGTCTCCAGAGGTTGTGAAGGAAACGACGACTGGTCCGTAGAAGGGAAGGCCCTCACCTGTGCTGAGTTGGCCGTCGCCACCGTCGGCGGCTTGGGTGGGGCATTCATGCTGGGCGGTTGCGCCGAAGTGGATGTGCGCGGCGTGCGGGGCGTCGGCCAACAGTCCAGTCGCATCGATCGACGCGTCGAGCTTATTGCCGTTGACGGTTACCGTTGCGCTGCCAGTCACACCTGAGTTGTTGAGCGACGTCAGGTTGGCGTGGACAGTTGTCTTGTTGGACTTGGCGCCAGCCCCAGCGGGCAGAGCGATCAACCCCAGTCCGACCACGGCCGCGGCCGCGAAGACTGTGCGTGTTCTCATCTTGGTCATCATCATTCCTTTGGTAAGGGGCGCCGTACGAAATCCGGTCGGCCCGTTCGTGGTGTCCTGCTCGACGATCAGGAATTGTGGGTACGTCCGTCGGTCACGCAGTGCTGACTGGTACCCGCAGGCGTCCTGGATCAAACAGATCAGTTGGGCGACGAGATCGAACTCTGCGCGCTCGGCGAATACCCGCTTTGTGACCTTGGCCAGCCCGAACTGGTGTGGCACTCACCTCGGCACGTTGCACCTCAGCTTCACCTACGGCTGCCTCGTGCGATCCCGCCTGCACGGGCGCTGGCTGAGCTCTTCAGACGTCAACAACGACTGCATCGGCGCTGTTCGGTAAAGGCTCTGCAATCGTTCTGCGAACCGGCCCCGCCAACGGCATCAAGTATGACTTGATCGTGACCGCAGCGGCCGAGACCCTCCTTGAGCAAGCACTCACGCTCCCGCTCGAAGACCGAGCATTGCTCGCCTCTGGCCTGCTTCCGAGCCTCGACTCCAAGAGCGTTGAAGACGCCGAGGTGGACCACCTGTGGTCGGCTGAAACCGAACGTCGGGCAACAATGCCGGCCTCCGGCGAGGCCGGGCTCGTCACGCGGGACACCTCGTCTCGCGCGCCGACGAATGTCGCGCATAGCGCCAGCACGCATGAGCCCTTCCGGCTCCACTCGCTCGCCGAGGAAGACGTCGTCAGCGGATGGGAATGCTACGACCAAGGCCACTTCGTCGAACGGAAGGTCGCCACCACCGGATTTCCGTACGCCGTGGGTTACCGCGCCACAAACCGACAGCTCATCGTCATGGCTGTGTACCACCAGCATCGCCCCCAGACTTCGGAAACGACCGACTTCCCCGAAGTGACGGGGACGGCTGGCGCACCACGTCAGATCACCGGGCCGAATCGGTTCAGCTGATGAAATCGGACAAAGTCAGAATGACCAGCTCACAGCCACTTTTTTGCGCCCCCGGCAGGATTTGAACCTGCGACCTGCGGTTTAGGAAACGCCTTCGTTGCGTTCGCCGTTGTTCGCCGGCGTTCGCGAAAGTACGGCTGAGCTGGTGCCTTTGCGGGTCGGGCGTTCGCAACGTTCGCTGACT
>JANLPB010000268.1:0-13452 GCA_031366885.1 Ilumatobacteraceae bacterium | reverse complement strand
CCTGGCCGGTTTGCCGCCGCACATCATTTCGGTGAACGAACTCGACCCGTTGCGAGATGAGGGGTTGGCGTACTACCGCAAGCTTGCCGCAGCAGGAGTGCAAGTGGCGGCCCGCACGGTCAACGGCACCTGCCACGCCGGCGATTGCCTTTTCGAGATCGCGATGCCGGAAGTTGTCCACGCAACGTTGAGGGACATCAAAGGCTTCGCCGACTCGCTGTAAATGGTGAAGTGGCGCCCACGATGAACGTCTTCCTTGAAACTGATCGGCTGATTCTGCGTCAGCTCACGGCCGATGACATCGGGCTGATTGTTGAGCTGGACGGCGATCCAGAGGTGAAGCGTTACATCGATAACGGTGCGCCCGTCGACCTCGACGACCTCAACGAGACGATGGAGTGGTGGCTGCGGTACTACGTCAACTTCGAGGGATACGGGTTTTGGGCGGCAATCGAGAAGTCGACGAGCGAGTTCATCGGCTGGTTCCACTATCGACCCGGCGAGGGTGCAGGGCCCTTGGAGCCAGAGCTTGGCTATCGCCTGCGGCGAGCCGCCTGGGGACGCGGCTATGCGACCGAAGGCTCGCGAGCTCTCATCGACAAGGGGTTCCGCGAGTCCGGTGTCGAACGTGTCTACGCACACACGATGGCCATCAACATCGGCTCTCGACGCGTCATGGAGAAGGCCGGCCTGCTGTTCGTCCGTTGTTTCGACAGTGAGTGGCCTGTGCGCATTCCTGGTGATGAAGAAGGCGACGTCGAATACGGGTTGACGCGTGCCGAATGGCACACCGCGAGCGAGGGGCATTCACGCGCCCAAGTGGATGGCCAGCGGAGCACGAACTAGGAACGAGGGCATCGGTTTGCAGCGAAGTCTCGCGGGGTACTGCTCCGCAGTGATTCTCGTGTCGACGGTGAACTGATCAGGTAGGTGCCCCCCAATGTTGAACTCCCTGCAACGCCGCGCAGACGGCGGTCTGCTGATGGCCATCCAGGCAGTTGTCAGCGAGCCGCGCCTGTCGGTCGCGCTGCGTCGGGCAGATGAACTACGGGTCAGCGCGGCGCACGCACCACGGCCATCGTCGGTGGCGCGGTGTCTTGCCGAAGTGATTCGTGAAGGTGATGACGTGTCGGCCCTCGCGGCGATCCACGCCCTTGGCGCCGTTGCTGACGGCTTGGCTGACGACGTACTCATCGGCATTGTCGGCGACGCAGTCGAACCGTACGCGGCTCATGCGGCCTGGTCGCTTGCGGCGCGGCGTCCTCGACCGGATGCCGTCGAAGCTCTCTTGCGGCTCTTCATGGATGGTGGCTTTCCAGCAATGCTGGCTGAGCGGACGCTGATCGAATGGGCGCGTCTCGACGCCGAGACGATGACTGTTGTTGCCAACTCAGGCCGTCACACTTCCGACTGGGCCACGCGTCGCCGCATCGCGAACGTGTACGAGTCGATGAGGGAAGCGGTCAGCTCGCCGCGCGTTCAATTCGCCGACGAGCATCCGCTCTCGGAGTTGAGTGGAGGCCTCGTTGTCGTGCAACCGTGCGTGCACGCTCGCATCGACCGCGCGGGTTCCACCTTGGGCGTTGGTGACTCGGGCGGCGTGGCTTCCCTACTGCGTTCGCTCGGGCCTGCGCTGGCGGCCCAGCCGTCGATTGCCGAAGTCATCACTGTCACTCGCTCGAACGGTTACGAGCCGTCGTCGGAGTACATCAGCGAAGGTCATCGCGTCGAACGATTGTCGATTGGGCCCGACGGGCCATTGCCATCACGTGAAGCCTGGCAGTACCGGCTGCAGGTCGAAAATCAGTTGTTCGAATTGGGAACGTCGCTACGGGGTCAGCGCGTCGTGTGGCACCTCCGCATGGCCGACGTCGGCACGCTGGCGGCAGCATCAGTTGCTCGTCGGCTGGGGCAGGCCGTCGTGTTCACAGCGGCCCCGGACCCACACATCGTGCTCGATGGTCTGCAAGCCAACGGGCGGCTGACTCGCGATCAGTTCGGTGTCGAAGATGCCGCACACCAGTACTGGTTTCGTGCTCGCCTCGTCGAACGCGTCGCTCGCCAAGCCGACCATCTTGTGCTCTTGCCCCGACCGACGATCCGCGCTGAACTCAAGGAATTGGTCGGTCTTGAGGACGTGGTGACGGACGAGCGGGTCACGTCGGTTCCTGAAGGCGTCGACGTCGTTGCCGCGGACCGCGCCCGGATATCGCTGCGCGGTGGCGGGCCAGGCAAGGCAGTACGGGCCGTTCTGGCCGCCATTCCCGAAGAACGCCGCCACCTGCCCTGGCTACTCACAGTTGGACGTTTGCATCCGTCGAAAGGCGCCCATCGTCTCGTCGAGGCGGTGGCGGACGACCGAACACTCGCCGGTGAGCTCAACGTGGTCATCGTCGGTGGCGACCTTCGGCACCCGACAGCAGACGAACGATCAACGATCGAACGCATCCAAGCCGCGGCCCGCCCTGCTCCCATCGGCCTGGTGACGCTCACCGGGCACCTGCCTCCAACCGACATCGCCGAGCTACTGGCATTCGTCGCGGCCAACAAGGGGTCGTACATTTGTGCCAGCGACAAGGAGGAGTTCGGCCTTGCCATCGTCGAGGCACTTGCGGCTGGTGCGCCCGTCGTCGTCCCGCGGCGGGGTGGTCCCCAAACCTTCGTTGTCGACGATGACACCGGCGTGGTGTGCGACACCTCTTCGGTGACGGCGTTGCGCGACGGAATTCATCGGTGTCGCGCGCTCGGTCCGAAACCTGGGCGTCAAGAGCGGGCGCGAGACATGGTTCGCTCCACCCTCAGCATCGAACTGATGGCGGCAACCCTTGGAAGCGTGTACAGCGGTGTCGCAGCGGTGCGCACACGCAGATGAGACTTTTGATCGTCAGTCCGGACTACGCCTCCCATGCAGGACCGCTGATCGAGATCGGCCGTGCGTGGAACGCTGAGTATGGCGAGGCGATTGTGGCAACGGGTCCGGCGGTGCGTGACATGGTCACGGATGCAGGGTTGACGTGGACCGAGTTGCGACTGGGAAGGGGCAGCAACCCCGGAGTGATCGAGGAGAAGTCGCAGCCAGCGGGTGAGGACGCCCACCTACGCGCGTTCTTCGACGCAACCCGCGCCGGCCCGGTAGCGACGCTTCGCTACCAGGCTGATGCGCGGCGGCATGATTTGATGCACGAACCAGATGATGTGCTCGATCGCCTACGTGAGATCGTCGAGCAGGTGCGGCCAGATCGAATTGCGGTTGATCACGTCGCATTCGGCGCCCGCGTTGCCCTGCATGCCATGGGGCCCCAGTGCGCGTCGGTGGTGCTCGGCCACCCCAGCGCATTGCCATCCACCGGTGAGATGTTCGGGCTCCCCGACGAGTGGCCGGCAAGCATGCGACCAAGCGACGATGACCTCGCCGACCTCCAGGTTCGCTGCGGCGAGGCGGTCGAGGAACTGGCGCGAGCGGCGGACGAGTTTCTTCGTCGTCGCGCTCCTGACGCGCCGCCCATCGACGACCTCACGCGCTCTCCTGGTCGACCCACCATCTACGCCTATCCAGAACGCCTTCACTCGTCCGCGCGCTCTGTGCCGGAACACTCGGTGTTCGTCGGGTCGCTGGCGAAAGAGCAAGCGCTCGGGTTGTTTCCGTTGCCGGTTGGCGCCGGCCCGCGCGTGACGGTGGCGCTCGGCTCATTTCTCAGCGCCCGTGGCGATGTCTTACAGACAGCTGTGCGGGCGGCGCACGCCGGTGGCTGGCGACTGACGATTGCCCATGGCAGTACGTCGATCGGCGACCTTGGCGACTTGCCGAGCGGCACCAGTTTCGCTCGACATGTGCCGCAGGTAGCACTGTTGCAGCACACCGATGTGTTCGTCAACCACGGTGGCAACGGCAGCGTCACCGAAGCCGTGGCCGCCGGCGTTCCCATGGTTGTGCTGCCCTTCTCCACCGATCAGTTCGCTGGCGCGGCCGCGATCGAGCGCGCTGGTGTGGGCGCGGCGCTGGCCCCCAACTCGCTCACGCCCGAGCTACTGAGAGCAGCGGTGGAGGAATTGCTGACGTCGAACGCGGGCGAGCGAATGGCGGATGTGGCGAAGGAGAGTGAGCGGAATGGCGGGCCGCTGAGAGCAGCGCAAGCCATCGCCGAATTGTCGCCGCCGTTGCACTGGCCCGCACCGTGATCAGTCCGTGGCGAGCAAACCGTCGACTCGGTTGAGAACCTGCTGGTCGTCGTTGTGCGAGTGGGTGAAGCCCAGCTCGCGCTCGCGGCGGACGGTATCGATGGAGCGATAGGCGTTGATGTAGGCACGCCGTCGACTGTGCGTTGAGCGATTGCCGCCGGACCCATGCAGCACGCCTTCGTTGTGCACGGTGATGTCGCCGCGCCGAATCGAAATCGGCATTGGCGTCTCGCCCGGGCGCAGGTCGGTGACGAGCGTGTGCTGCTTGGCTCGGTCGCCGTCCGCTGGGTGATGCGCACGCACGGGCTCACGGTGACTGCCCGGCAAGAACTGCAGGCAGCCGTTCTCCGGGCTCGTGTCGTCGAGTGCCAACCAACACGTCGCCGTACGGCGGTCGTCGGTGTTGATCCAGTACGCCTGGTCCTGGTGCCAGGCGAAGATGGCGTCCTCGCGGCCCGGCTGCTTGGCCAACAGCTGATCGAAGTCCAGCATCATCCCTTCGCCGCAGAGCTGCTCGGCAATTGTGTGGCTGACCTGTTCGAAGATGTTGCCCTGCCACTGAGAAAAGTATCGACGCGGCACCATGACATTGAAGAGTGCATACGAGGTCGGGTCGGTGCCGTGCTCGCCGGTGACCATGTCGTTGAGGTCCTTGCCGGGGACCGCGATGTCACCGCGCATGAACGCGTCGTAGACGGGGTCGAGCGTGCACACCTCGGTCTCAGTGAGGACAGTGGGCAGGTGCACGTAACCCTCACTGAGGAAGTGTTCGAGCTCGTCGTCGGTGACGATATAGCGGTTGCCGTCGCGGATGCCCATGAGGCAAAGGTAGTCGCCGATTCGACGACGTCGCCTAGATTCTGTGTATGACGCCCTCGTTGAGCAGCGCAGAATGACCCAGCGCGGCAACGGGCGATGTGCGTTGGCAGCGGTGCTCTTCGGAGCGTCCGCACCGGCTGCTTCGCGCCTTGCCGGTGACATGAGCGCATTCACGCTGGCGGGTCTGTTGTACCTCGGCGCCGCGCTTGCAGTCCTGCCATTTGCCGGTGCCCGGCGGCCCACCCGGGTTGAGGCCAGACGTGCGGCGCCGCGATTGGCGGTGGCAGTCGTCGTTGGTGGCGCGGTGGCACCGGTGTTGTTGGCCTTTGGCCTGCAGAGCTCATCAGCGGCGACCGCGTCGTTGCTCCTCAACTTGGAAGTTGTATTCACGATTGTCCTGGCCGCAGTCCTGTTCAAAGAACATCTCGGCCGTCGTGTGATCGTTGGCTCATGTCTCGTGGTCGCCGCCGGTGTGGGGTTGGCGTGGTCCGGCGGTGCCGAGCTTCGGACCGGCGCGCTGTTCGTCGCCGGAGCGTGCCTCGGCTGGGCAGTTGACAACAACGTGACGGCCAAGCTGGACGAGTTGGCACCCGTGCACATCACGTTGGCGAAGGGAGTTGTAGCGGGCAGTGTCAACCTCATCATCGGCCTGTCGCTCGATGGTTGGCCGTCGGGTGGGCGAGTGCTGGCCGCGCTCGCTGTCGGAGCAGTCGGGTACGGCGCGTCGATCACACTGTGGGTTGCGGGAGCGCGCGACATTGGCGCAGCCCGCGGGCAACTCGTCTTTGCGACGGCCCCGTTCGTTGGAGCAGTCGTTGCCTGGACAGTCTTTGGTGAGCCCGTTCTTGGACAGCAGGTGCTCTCGATGATGTTGGCGATTGCGGGGGTGTCCTTTGTGCTGCGCAGCGACCACGAGCACCCCCATCGCCATGAGGCGACTGAGCACGACCACGAGCACGACCACGCTGATGGCCACCACGACCACGGGCACGATCTGGCCGTCGCCGGGCGACATCAGCACCGCCACTCACACGAGCCGATGGTGCACGCGCACCTTCACGTCCCCGACCTGCACCACCGCCACCAACACGCCTGACGCCGGTTCACAAGCGCACGTGTCATCTGCTGACCTCGGTGTGATTCGGTGGGAGCGCGACACGTGCGATTGTGAACGAGGCGTGGTCGGTAGGGTTGACCCGTGAATCTTGACGGCAAACTCGCCGCCCTCGAAGCGGAACTGCGGCGGCTGGGCCGTGTGGTCGTCGCCTTCAGCGGTGGCGCAGATTCGGCTTTTCTCGCGTCAGTGGCACATCGCACGTTGGGGTCATCCGCCATGCACGCGGTCACCGCTGTCTCGCCGTCGCTGGCGGGCGATGAGGAGGATGACTGCCGCCGACTTGCCGACGAGTGGGGCATGCGGTGGACGCCCGTGGTCACACACGAGATGGAACGCGCTGCGTATCGGTTGAACGACACGGACCGCTGCTTCCACTGCAAGGCAGAGCTGATGGACGTCGTCACGCCGATTGCACTTGCCGAAAACGCGACGGTCCTGTTGGGCGTCAACGTCGACGATCTCGGTGATCATCGCCCGGGCCAGAAGGCTGCGGCCGAGGGGGGCGCAGCGTTCCCGCTGGTCACTGCTGGGTTCACCAAAGCCGATGTCCGCGCCGCTTCCCGTCAACTCGGCTTGCGAACGTGGGACAAGCCAGCGATGGCATGTCTCGCCAGCCGCATTCCCTACGGTACCGAGGTCTCGGTCTCGCTGCTCAGCCAGCTCGATCGTGCGGAGGCCGCACTTCGCCGACTTGGTTTTCATGAATTGCGAGTTCGCCATTACGGCGACACTGCCCGGCTGGAGGTACCGCTCGCGGATCTCGCCACCGTGATCGAAAAGCGAGCGGCCGTCGTCGAGGCGGTGCGCGCGCAGGGCTACCGCTACGTCACCCTCGATCTCGAAGGCTTCCGATCCGGAAACCTCAACGGGTAACGCATAGGGTCGCCTCATGAAACTTTCGATGGGCATCAACTACGGCGGCGGCTTCAAGGAAGCGGTCAGCCGAGTCGTCGAGTTGGAGAAGGCCGGCCTCGACCAGGTGTGGATTGCCGAGGCCTACAGCTTCGACGCCATCAGCCAGGTCGGCTATTTGGCCGCCAAGACCGAGCGCGTCGAGATCGGCACCGGCATCGTCAACGTGTACTCGCGCACGGCCGCGTTGATGGCGATGACCGCCGCTGGTTGCGACTACGTCAGCGACGGTCGATTCATACTGGGCCTCGGTGCCAGCGGCCCCCAGGTCATAGAAGGTTTTCACGGTGTGCCGTACGAGAAGCCGATGCAGCGCATCAAGGAGTACATCGAAGCCTGCCGGATGATCTGGAAGCGCGAAGAGAAGTTCAACTATCAGGGCCAGACATTCCAAGCGCCGCTACCCGATGGCCAGGGCACCGGGCTGGGCAAGCCGCTCAAGATCATCAACCATCCCGTGCGCTCCGATATCCCCATCTGGTGGGCCAGCTTGAAGGACCGCAGTGTCGAGGCAACAGCCGAGCTGGCCGATGGCTGGCTTCCCATCATGTTCATGCCCGAGAAGTTCCAAAACGTGTGGGGCCGCCAGCTGAAAGCGGGAACCGCCAAGCGCGACCGATCTCTCAAGCGTCTCGACATTTCTGCTGGCGGCATGTTGGCCATCGATGAGTCACTCACAGGCGATGCCCGCACCAAGATTCTCGACATGGCACGCCCCGGCATGGCGCTGTATGTCGGCGGCATGGGTGCGCGTGGCAAGAACTTCTACAACGACATTGCGTGCGCGTACGGCTACGAGAAGGAAGCCGGCGAAGTGCAGGACCTCTACCTCGACGGCAAGAAGGACGAAGCTGCTGCAGCACTGCCCGGCGAATGGCTGGAACTGTCGCACCTCGTTGGCCCGAAGAGCTACGTGAAGGAACGGGTTGCAGCCTTCAAGGAGGCCGGTGTCACCGTCCTGTCGGTCAACCCCGTCGGTCCCGACGCCGTGCAGCAGATCGAGATGCTGCGCGAGATCGTCGACGGCTGACTCGAGAACAGGGCAACCGCCGGCGGCTACCGTCAGGTCATGTCGAACGTTCTTATCACAGGGTGCAGCACAGGTTTCGGTGAGCTGGCAGCGTTCACATTTGCGGATCGCGGGCACAGAGTGTTCGCGACCATGCGAACACTCGGGAAGTCGACTGCGCTGAACGAGCGCACCGACATCACCCAGCTTGCGCTGGACGTGTGCAGCAGCGACAGCGTCAATGCTGCCGTCGCGCAGGCGAGCGGGGCTGCGGGCTCGTTGGACATCATCGTCAACAACGCCGGCATCGAGCTGTTCACCGCCGTGCACCTCGCCAGCGATGAAGAGGTTGCGTGGCAGTTCGACACCAATGTCACCGGCGTGGTGCGTGTGGCCCGCGCGGTGGTGCCACACATGGTTGCGAATGGTGGTGGCACCATCGTGAACGTCGGCTCGGTGGCCGGGCTCGTCGGTGCGCCGTACGGCGGTTTGTACGCAGCGACGAAGCACGCAGTCGAGGCGTTGACCGAAGCGATGCATTTCGAGCTGTCGCAGCAGGGCATCCGTATGCGGGTTGTCGAGCCGGGCCAGTTCGCTACCCAGCTCGGCAACAACAGCCTGGTGTCCGCGGCGATGGGCCCGGACACCGACGAGTATCAGCGCTGGCAGCGTTTTCGAACTGCGCAGCGAAGCCTGGTGAACGGCGAGCCTGCGCCGGCGCAGCAGGTTGCCGACGTCATTTATCAGGCGGCCACGGAACTGCCGGGAACGCTGCGATACGTCGTCGGTGCCGACGCCGAGCTGATCGTCGGAGCGAAGACGGCGATGACGTTCGAGGAGTTCGACGCCGCCATGCGCGCAACGCTCAACTGGTTCGAGTAACCGAACCGGGATAGTGCGTCTCGACCATGTCGGGGTAACTGCGCACGTAGTAGTTCCACATTTGCTGTCCGAAGATGGCGGCGCTCTCGCTCGCGATATCGGCCTGCCCGGTCAGCAGCTCATGACGCTGAGCCATGAAGCCCGCGCCGCGGTGGCGCGGGCTGGCAGCGACGGCCTCAGCAAAGCGTGGATGCAGCTCGAGTGGCTCTAGCGGAGTGCGCAGATCCGGTCCATGGAAATACGCGGTTGAGTACCTGGGTTCGGTGGCGATGACACGATGCGTGCATGCCACAAAATAGTTGCCGGTCATCGCCTGCAGCATCTCGCCGATGTTGACGATGATCGCCCCCGGTGGAGGGTCGACGTCAATCCATTCGCCATCGGGTGCCAGCGCCTGAAGGCCACCAACCCCGTGCTGGAGCAGCAGGGTGAGAAAGCCGGCGTCGTGATGCGCGTTCACCCCTGCTTCACCCGCCGGTGTTCGTGGGTAGCTGATCAACTTCGCGAAGGACAGCGGCCGCTCACCGAAGACCGCGCGCAGGTGCTGACGAGGCAGGCCCAAGCCGACCGACATCACTTCCATGAGCTCCCACGCCACCGCCCCGAGACGGTCGAAGAACTCCTCGATTGCGTCGTGGAAACCCGGCAGCTCGTTCTCCGGCAGCCACTGGTTCGGGCCGTCCAATCGGAGGTACGGCTCGACGTCTGTCGCGTACGGCGTGTGCTCGGTGCTGACGTCGAGCTGCTCGCGGTGGTCGATGCGGTTGCCGGTGAGCTCTGCGCCTATGCGTTCCCACCCGCGAAAGTGCGGCGACTGACGCTTGTCGATGAGCGCCTTCGTCGCCTCCGGCAATGCGAAAAACTCCGTCAACACGGAGAAGTAGTGCTCGATGAATTCTCGCGGAACTCCGTGGTCGGTGAGGTACAAAAACCCCACGCCATGGCACATCTCCACGAGCCGATCGGCAACCTCGTGTTCGTTGCTGGCGGCGCGCCAGTCCGCAAGCGAGAACGTCGGAATTTGTGCACTCATGTGCCCAGTCTCGTCAATGGCGCCTGAGATTCACGAGTGCAACTCCGAGCGACGTTCGTCACAGGGTGTGTGAAGCGGCTACGGTGCTGTCACTTCATTTGGGGGAGGAGACAGGTCAGCGTGACGTTGCTTGAGGTGGAAGATGTAACGGTGCGGTTCGGCGGAATCGTGGCACTTGACGGATTGTCGTTCGGTATCGAGGAAGGCCACATCTGTGGTCTCATCGGGCCAAACGGTGCCGGCAAGACCACAATGTTCAACGTCGTCAGCCGCATCTACCAACCAACGGTGGGCTCTGTGAAGTTCCGCGGGCAGGAGTTGTTGGGTGTACCGGCGCACGGCATTGCCAAGCTGGGGATCGCCCGCACCTTCCAAAACCTGGCCCTGTTCCCGACAATGAGCCTGCTGGAAAATGTGATGGTCGGTGCCCATAGCCAGGGACGAGTCGGCTTCGCGCAGGCCATCACTCGAGTGGGCGTCGCCCGCGACAACCGCCGTACACGTGACCGTGCCGGCGACCTGCTGAATCAGTTGGGCCTTGGTCACCTTGCATTTCAACCGGCCGTCGGACTGCCCTTCGGCACGCTGAAGCGGCTCGAGATCGCCCGGGCGCTGGCCGCCGAGCCGACCTTCTTGCTGATGGACGAACCGGCCGCCGGCCTCACCCACGGCGAGGTCGACGAGCTGGGTGACACCATTCGCACCATCCGCGACCAGTTCCAACTCACGGTGTTGCTGGTCGAACACCACATGTCGATGGTGATGAGCATCAGCGACCGGGTCGTCGCGATGGAGTTCGGTCGCAAGATTGCCGACGGCACACCCGCCGAGGTGCAGAACAACGACAAGGTCATCGAGGCCTACCTGGGGACGACGTCATGACCCTCTTTCGTGCACAAGGCCTCACCGCCGGTTACGGCCCGGTCACGGTGCTGCACAGCATCGACGTGGAAGTCAACGAAGGTGAGATCGTTGTCATGCTGGGTGCGAACGGTGCCGGCAAGACAACCACCATGCGGGCCATCAGCGGTGTCATCCCCCGTCAGGGAATCATCGAGCTCGAAGGTCGCAGCATCCAAAAGGCCGGACCAGACGTCATTGTGCGCGGTGGTGTTGCACAAGTGCCTCAGGGCCGCGGCACCTTTCCCGAACTGTCGGTCGAGGACAACCTGCGTGCCGGCGCGTACATACGACGCGACGGCAGCGCCGGCGTGACCGCCGACATCAACAAGTGGTTTGGTGTGTTCCCGCGGCTTGCAGAACGGCGCGCTCAGCGCGCAGGCAGCCTGAGCGGCGGAGAGCAGCAAATGCTGGCCATCGCCCGTGCGCTGATGAGCCGCCCGAAGCTGCTGCTGTGCGACGAGCCGAGTTTGGGCTTGGCGCCGCTGATCACCCAAGAACTGTTCCACGTGATCGAGCGGCTCAACCGCGACGAGGGCCTCTCGGTTCTGCTCGTCGAGCAGAACGCGAACCTGGCGATGCACATGGCCAGCAAGGTGTACCTGCTGGAGACCGGCCGCGTCGTCGCGTCCGGCAGTGCGGCCGAACTTGGTGCTGACGATGCGATTCGAAAGGCGTACCTGGGGTTCTGATGGAACTTTTCTTGCAACGACTCGTCGATGGCCTCAGCGAGGGCAGTGTGTATGCGCTGATCGCTCTCGGACTGGTCATCATCTACCGCGGTACCGGCCATCTCAACTTCGCACAGGGCGAGATGGCATTGTTCTGCGCCTACGTCGTCTACCAGCTTGGCGAATGGGGCATCCCGATCGGGTTCGCCGTCATCTTGGGCATGGTGGTGGGTTTCGTGATCGGCGCCACTGCCGAAGTCGCGCTGGTGCGGCCCATCGCAAAGAAGTCACCATTCGCAGTCTTCATCGTCACCATCGGTCTCTTTCAGTTTCTCAACTGGCTGGACGGCGCTATCTGGGGCGGTCAGTCGTTGCCGAACACCGGGGTAGGCAGCAAGCAGCTGCAATACCCCAGCCTGTTCCCCAACAAGCCCGACGACTTCGTCACCGTGTTCGGTGCCGACATCAAGATCCAGTCACTTGGCGTCATTGGTCTTGTACTGGTCCTGACCGCATTGCTCTTCCTCGTCTTCAACCGCACTCGCCTTGGCCTCGCCATGCGTGCCGTCGCCGCAAATACTGAGAGTTCGAAACTGGTCGGCATCAAAACCAGCACGGTGCTGATGGCCAGTTGGGGCATCGCCGCCGCCATCGGTGCGTTGGGCGGCGTGGTGTTCGCGGGCATCAACACCAATGTCAACCTCGGTCTCATGTTCACCGTGTTCATCTACGCATCGGCCGCCGCGACGCTCGGAGGTTTCGATAGCCCCGGCGGTGCCGTCATCGGTGGGCTGACCATTGGTGTGATCCAGAACATGACTGCGGGTTACGCCGACGAATGGGTCGGGCAGGAGATGAAGGTCGGCGTCGCTTTCCTGGTCATCGTCGCGGTACTGCTGGTGAAACCCTCCGGACTGTTCGGAACCTCGAAGGTGGAACGAGTATGAGCCCGTTGCTGACGATCAAGTCCGGTGGGCCGGCCAGCTGGGCGATGCGCATCGTCACCGCCGCGGTGCTGTCGTTCGTCATACTGTGGATTCCAACACAGGGCAGTGACAGCCTGATCGAGACGTGCACAACGGCGTTCACTTTGATGGCGGCCGCACTTTCGTTGAACCTGCTGTTGGGCTACGCCGGCCAGATCTCCATCGGGCACTCGGCCTTTTTCGGAATCGGTGCGTACACCACGGCCATCATGGTCACGCGCTGGGGTTGGAGCCCGTTCTACACACTTCCAGCCGCGTTCGTTGTGGCATTCGTCATCGGGGCGCTGGTCTCGCTGCCGGCGCTTCGCATCAAGGGCGTGTACCTGGCGCTTGTCACGCTTGCGCTCGGATTGGTGTTTCCCCAGTTCATCAAGTGGCCGAAAGTGTCAGGCTTCACCGGCGGCTCCAAAGGCATCGACAAGACGGGTTTCAAGTTCACCAAGCAAAACCCAACGTACGAGATCTTCGGCTGGAACCCGTGGGGCAACCTTCGCGGTCAGAACGTCAAGCCGTTCTACTACTGGGTCGGTCTCGTCATCGTCGCCATCGTGTATCTCATCTGTCGCGGCATTGTGAAGAGCCGGAAGGGTCGGTCGCTGCTGGCCATTCGCGACAACAGCACCGCAGCCGCCGTGATGGGTGTCAATCTCGCTGTCACCAAGGGCATCGTGTTCGGACTGTCGGCGGCGATGTGCGCGCTGCCGGGTTGTCTGTCTGCCATCCGCACCGGCACCGTCACTCCAGACACGCAGCTGCTCACCGTTGCCGGGGCCATCACGTTCCTGGTGATCATGGTGGTCGGTGGCGCCGGTTCGCTGTGGGGCCCGATCCTGGGTGCTGCCGTGTATCAGTTCATCACCGAACGCACGGGCGACTGGACAGAGCCCGGCAACATTCCCGGGTTGTTCCGACCGCTCTTCAGCTGGTCGAAAACCGCACCTGGC
>JANLPB010000251.1:0-5853 GCA_031366885.1 Ilumatobacteraceae bacterium | reverse complement strand
GATGTCGGTGCTGGTGTCGCCCGAGTCGCCAGGCGACCAGGTGACAGGCTTGCCAAGTGCGCCGCCAGCGGCGTTGATGTCAGCGATTGCCAGTTCTGCACCGGCAAACTCCGGCGGCCCGAGGAACGCAAGCGAACCGGTCTGGGGCAGCAGGCCACCGAATGCCAGCACGCCGTCACCCTCGCGGGGGACGTCGGTGGTCTGGAGCGGCTTGACAGCCGATTCCGGAGCTTCGGCGGTGATGAAGGTGAGGAGCGAATCGTCCAGCTGGTTGCCTTCGCCGAACACCAACACGCCATAGCTGGCCTGAAGGGGCTCGCCATTGCCGTTCATCGTGATCGGGCCGGAGTAGCCGTCATAGTCGATGTCGGTGCCGGCCTTGACCAATGCCAAGCAATCTGCGTAGCTGGTGCACTTTTCGCCGTCCTTGGTGACGCCGACGATCTGGTCGGCCATGGCCGAACCATCGGTGCCAGCAATTTCCGCTGCCAGAGCGATGTTGATGATTGCGTCGTAGGTCTCGCCGGCGTAGTTGAAGTCGGTGAGGCCACCATTGGCAGAGCCGGTGGGCGTGCTGAGTACGCGGGTCTTGAAGTCATCACTCAGCTCGACGAGCGGGGTGGTGCCCTTCATACCAGCCATCTCGTTACCGCTTGCAGCGGGCGTGGTGTCGGCAACTGTGGTTTCGACGGCGGCAGCCGTGGTCTCCACTGCTGCTGCGGTGGTTTCGACTACGGCAGCCGTGGTCGTGTCGGCCGAGCTGTCCTTCTTGTCGTCGCCGCAGGACGCTGCCACAATGGCAAGCCCTGCGAGCAATGCGCCGAAGCGGCGCATGCTGGTTTTCTGCATTTGGGTTTCTCCCCCTAGGAGCCAAGCCGCACGGTGCGGCCCGGTGGTATTCACGACGCGCAGTGTATGTCGATAGCGCACGTAGGAACAAGGACCACTCAGCGAATTCGATGACGGGACGACTACGGTTCTGTGCATGTCCAACCCTGTCGATTCCGTCCCCGACGAAGTTCTTTACGAGGTGGCGGAGCACATCGCCACCATCACGCTCAACGCCCCGGGCCGGATGAACACCATTTCTGCTGCGATGCTCGATCAGCTCTCGGAACGCCTGCTCCAAGCTGACCGCGATCCGGAGGTCCGGTGCATCGTGATCACCGGTGCCGGCAAGGCCTTCTGCGCCGGACTCGACATGGCTGCACAGATGGGTGCTGCCAAGGGATCGCTCGGTGGCATGGACAGCGGCGGAGGCATCCCCGGCGAGATCGACCTGCGGTTCACGCCACCGACAGTGCTGCACAACCTCGATACGCCCACCATCTGCGCGCTCAACGGTGGTGCTGCCGGCTACGGCCTCGACCTGGCATTGGGCTGCGACATCCGCGTCGCGACGCAGTCCGCGAAGCTGAACCCCGGGTTCGCCAAGCGTGGCATCCTGCCTGAGAGCGGCGGTACCTGGTTGTTGCCGCGGATGATCGGGTACGCCAAGGCCGCCGAGATCGCCTTCACCGGCCGCACACTGAAGGCCGACGAGGCCTACGAACTCGGACTGCTCAACCACGTCGTTGCCGACGACATGTTTGCCGAGGCGGTGCAAGACCTTGCCGGTGAGATAGCGGCGAATGCTCCGCTCGCCGTGCGAGCGATCAAACGGATGATGCGCGCTGCTGAAACCGAGACGTTCGAGCAGAACGTGCACCACGTGTTCTTGCAGCTGCTTCCGCTGTTGCGCACCGACGACTTCCGCGAGGGCGTGTCGGCGTACATGGAAAAGCGCACCCCGAAGTTCGTCGGCCGTTAGCCGTGAAGGTCGTCGCAGGGGTCGATTCGTCGACGCAAAGCACCAAGGTCGAGCTTCGTGAAGTGGTCACTGGTCGAGTGGTGGGGCGTGGGGCTGCCCCTCACCCGGCTACAACCCCTCCGCGCTCAGAGCAGGATCCGATGTCGTGGTGGAGCGCGTTTGAACAGGCCTACGGATCGGCTCTCGCCGATGCTGGCAAGGCCGAGGTTGTCGGCATCAGCGTTGCGGGCCAGCAGCACGGCATGGTCACGCTGGACGCAAGTGGCGAAACACTTCGTCCGGCCAAGCTGTGGAACGACACCGAGTCTGCCGCCGACGCCGGCTGGCTGTGCAAACAACTGCCGGGCGGCCCGGCCCAGTGGGCAGTGTCGGTTGGCAGTGTGCCCGTGGCCGCGTTCACCATCACCAAGTTGTCGTGGTTGCACCGAACCGATCCGGAATCATGGTCGCGACTCGCGCACGTCGTCTTGCCCCACGACTGGCTGACCTACAAGATGACCGGACAACTGGTCAGCGATCGCGGTGACGCGTCGGGCACGGGCTATTGGTCGCCGCTGACAGGCGACTACCGGTGGGATCTGCTCGAAATCGTGGACAGGGACCGCGACTGGTCGCAGGCCGTTCCGCGAGTTGCGGCGCCGACGGAGGTCGTTGGCCATTGGCGTGGAATTCCAGTGGCGTGCGGCACGGGCGACAACATGGGCGCGGCGCTCGGGCTCGGGCTCGCGGCCGGCACCGCTGTGATCTCGATCGGTACCTCGGGGACTGCGTTTGCGGTGTCGGATACGCCAACCGCCGACCCCAGCGGACTTGTCGCCGGGTTCGCCGATGCGTCCGGTCGCTACCTTCCATTGGCCTGCACGCTCAACGCCACCAAGGTCACCGACGCTGTGGCTCGAGTGCTGGGGGTCGGCCGCGACGAGTTCATCGCCCTCGCCCTGGCCGCCCCGGCCGGAGCAGGTGGTCTCACTCTGCTGCCCTATTTCGACGGCGAGCGCACGCCGAACCTGCCTGGAGCCAGCGGCTGGATGGCCGGCTTGCGCAGCGACGTCTCCCGCGAGCAAATGGCTCGCGCTGCCGTCGAGGGCGTGTGCTGCTCGCTGCTGGATGCCCTGGACGCAATACGGGCTGTGGCTCCAGTCGATCGGGTCGTTCTGGTGGGTGGAGGCGCGCGATCGCTGGCGTATCGCACCGTGTTCGCCGACCTCTGCGACATTCCCGTCGGAACGGCCGACGCAGACGAAGCGGTTGCGACAGGTGCGTGCGTTCAGGCCGCTGCCGTCGCGTTGAGCCAGGCACACGCCGAGGTCGCACAGCGGTGGGCGCTTGGCGCGGTCACGGCCCTCGAACCGACGGCGGCCCCGTCGGGTGTCGACGTTCGAGCGCAGTACGCAGCGCTTCGAGGCGCCGCCTACTCATCGTGAGCCGGGACCCGTTTGCGTTGCTTGGTGTGGACCCGTCCGCGACCTTGGCCGAGTTGGCTGCGGCACGCCGTCGATTGGCACAACAGATGCATCCAGACCACGGCGGCGATGCGACAGCAATGCAGGAGCTGAATGCGGCGTACGAGGAAGCCGCTCGACGGGTCGCAGAACCGATACCGGCTCCGTCCGTTGCGACATCTCCGTCGTCGGATCCGCACTTGGGAAACGCACGCGGAGGGCGCCGAACGGTTCGCGGAGTGCAGCACGATGCGCCGTCGTTCACCATCGACGTGCTGCCGGTGGAAGCGTACGAGGCGCTGTCAGTGGTGACCTCGTGGATGGGGGAGGTGTTGGTCGATGATCCGCCCTATCTTCTCGAGGTGTTTCTTCACGACCCCACACCGTGCTGGTGCCGGCTCGACCTCGTCCCCGATGCCGGTGCCACCACCGTCAGCCTGATGGTGGCAGCGATCGAGGGCGACCCCGCACCAGACATCGACGAGGTCCGCGACGTCTGGGTCGCCAACCTCAACCGCCTCGGCGACGTGTAGCGCCAGCCTGCTTCACAAGCGCACGTGTCGCGTGTCGGACCGGATCACACCGAGGTCAGGCGATGACACGTGCGTGTGTGAATCAGCGGGCGGCGGCTTTGGTGAGCCGATCGCGAACTGCGTGGCCGAGGCCGCGTGCCGCGGGCATGACCGCGATGATCGTTTCCGCCCCGCCTTGGTCGGCGGCGCGCAGTTCGGCGAACAGCGAATGCGCGTAGGCGGCCAGGTCGTCGGAATGATCGATGATCCAGGCGCCTGGCACTGCCGTCGCCACGACCGTTGCTTCTTCTGAGCTGGCGACAAGCACAACTCGAGCGCGTGGGGCGTAGTGCGAGGTCAGCATTCCAGACGCTCGGCTGGGCCCATCGGCATCGGCGTGTGCGTCACCCAGCAGCTCCCGGATGTCCTCGCTACTGATGCCGCCCGGCCGCAGGATCTGTGGAGGGTTCACCGTGCTATCGACGATGGTGCTCTCGACGCCGACCGGGCACGGGCCACCGTCGAGTACGTAGTCCACCTGGCTTCCCAGGTCGGCGACGACATGAGCGGCCGTCGTAGGGCTGACTTTGCCGAACCGGTTTGCCGATGGCGCGGCGAGCCCGCCCCCGAACCGATCGAGCAACTCAGTGGTCAGCGGGTGTGCAGGTACCCGTACCCCGACTGTTTCGCGACCACCGGTGACAACGTTCAACACGTGCGCGGCCCTTGGCACCAGCAGCGTCAGCGGCCCCGGCCAACATGTGTCGGCGAGAATCTCGGCGGCGTTCGGGATGCTCGCTGCCCAGTCGCCGAGCTGCTCGGCCGCCGCAATATGCACAATCAGTGGGTGATCCGCCGGGCGCCCCTTTGCCTCGAAGATTTTCCGCACTGCGGTCTCATTCGACGCATCACCAGCCAGGCCGTAGACAGTCTCGGTTGGAATCGCGACCAGGCCGCCGTTACGCAAGATCTCCAATGCACGCTCAATGGAAGAACCTGTCATCTGGGAGTGGCCTCGAGAAATTCGAGGACCGCATCGATGAAGCCGAATGACTCGGGTGTAGCGAAGTGATCGACGCCGCGCAGCGTCTTCAATGTTGCATTGGGGAGGGCTTCGGCCAGCGGCTCGCCAGGGCCTGCAAAGTCCTTGTCGCCGATTGCTACCAATGTCTGGCAGGTTGCATGTGCGAGCAGGTCGATCGTGAACCGCTGACGCGGACGACGCATGATGGCGGCGAGCGCTACCGGGTCGTTGCCCGCTTGATGCGCGTAGTGGGCGAACACGTGCGAACCCACGTCGGCAGAATCGGCGGTGCCTTCGATGGCGGCCGCAATTCGCTCACCGGACTGGTCGTCAGGCTCGAACAATGTGCCACCGATGCCTGCCAGCACCAGTCTGCGAAACCGGCTGGGTTGTGCGCAAGCAATTCTCAGCAGTGTGATGGCGCCGAGCGAGAAACCGACCGCATCGACCGGTTGGTCGGGCATTGCATCCAGGACCCGTTCCGACAGGTCTGCGTAGGCCTCGGGCTCGTGTGGCTTCGGAGCCGTGCCGTGCCCCAAGAGGTCGATGCCGATGACGGGCAGCCCGGCGTCGTGCAGCAACTCGGTGAAGCCGCTGCGCTGCCAGGTGCTCTCGAACGACCCGCCCCAACCGTGTACGAGAACCACTGGCGTCGTCATGGTGCCACGGTAGCCTTGGGCGGCTGTTTCATCGGAACCGGTCAACCAACGCCAACAGCCAACGTCAACTATTACGCCAACGACTACGCCAACGACAACGACATTGAGTAAAGGCAGCCAGCGCAATGCAATTCCTCGGAAGTGCCCCTCCCTACGACCTGACTTATAGCGATGTCTTCATGGTCCCGAGCCTCAGCGACGTCGCCTCGCGCTTCTCGGTGAGTCTGGTCACCCCTGACAAGTTGGGCACCACCATCCCCGTTGTCGTGGCAAACATGACAGCGGTTGCGGGTCGGCGGATGGCTGAGACTGTTGCCCGTCGCGGAGGCATCACCGTCTTGCCGCAGGACATTCCGCTGGACGTCCTGGAAACGGTGATCGCCTACGTCAAGTCGCGCCACCTGGT
>JANLPB010000236.1:0-4206 GCA_031366885.1 Ilumatobacteraceae bacterium | reverse complement strand
GCAGCGGATCGAACGTCCAACGCATTGCGGTCACCTCATTGTCCAGGCACCATTCCGCCTGCCGTCGCTTCAGCTGCTCGCCCAGACCCGTACGGCGATAGTCCGGGTCAACGGCCATGTAGTGCGAATGCAGCACCCGCGCATCAAACGTGCGGAACCCAAACACCGAACCGACGATGCGATCCCCGTCGAAAGCGCCTATGGCCACACCCCCTTCCTCGATGCACGCGACGAGCATGTTGACCGACACGCGATCATCGTCGCCGCCCCAGATCTTCGCCTCGAATTCGGGCAGCACGGCCAACTCGTCCGCATTGCGAAGCACGCGCAACTCGACGCTCACCGCGTGATGACTTCCACGCTGTCGGTCACCTGATCGACAAAGGCACGATCGAGCGTGACACCGATTCCAGGGCCCTCGGGCACCGGCATGATGCCATTGGTCGCTTCGAGTTGCTGCTCGGTGATGTCGCGGGCGTAGGTACGGCTGGCCGACGCTGTGTCGCCCGGGAACACGAAGCCCGGCATGGTGGCGATGTGGATGTTGTGAGCGCGACCGATGCCGGTTTCCAGCATGCCGCCGCACCACATTGGCACACTGCGAGCGACGCACAGGTCGTGGATCTCGCGGACGCTCTGCAGACCGCCGACGCGGCCTACCTTCACATTGACCACGGTGCACGCCTTCAGATCCAACGCAGCCTTCACACGTGCCGGGGATGTCAGCGTCTCGTCCAGACACAGCTCGGTCTTCAGCAGCGTCGCGAGATGCGCGTGGTCGACCATGTCGTCCCAGTGCAGCGGCTGCTCGATGTAGTGCAGGCCGAAGTCGTCGATCTGATTGAGCAGGTCCATCATGTCCAACGTGTAGGCCGAGTTGGCGTCGACAGTCAGCTCGATGTCGGGGTGCACGGCGCGCACGGCTGCGAGCATCTCGACGTCCCAGCCGGGTTCGATCTTCAGCTTGACGCGCTTGTAGCCCTGCTCGACATGGCGGGTGACACTGTCGACCGTCTTGTCCACCGGGTTCATACCCAAGCTGGCGCCCACCGGAATCTCGGTGCGCTCGCCGCCCAGCAGCATGCGCAGTGGCACTCCCTGTTGGCGGGCATAGCAGTCCCACACGGCCAACTCGAGCGCGGTCTTCGCCATCGGGTTGCCACGCCACTCCACCCAGCGAGCCGTGACCTCCGACGGGTGCTGGACGTCCTTCGACATCAACTCGGGTGCGAACGCGTTGCGCAGCAGGTGCATCGCGCCTGGAATGCACTCCTCGCGGTAGTGCGGGAACGGGTCCATGACGCCCTCGCCATAGCCTTCGACGCCCTCCGAGCGGACGGTGACGATCAGCGCATGCTTGCCAATCTCCTCGCCGAACGACGTGCGAAACGGTGACACATACGGCAGCTGGACGACCCGGAGTTCTACTTCGTCGATACGCATGGCAGCCGTTCTAGCAGCACCCGGCTACCAGGTGTCGATGTTCGGCCGCTTCTTGCCCTGGCGTCCAGGCGCGGGCGGTGCCGCCTCGAGAATGGCCGAGATCCATCGCCTGGTATCCGCCGGGTCGATGACGTCATCGATCTCAAAGTGGCTCGCCACGTTCACCGCCTTTCCGACTTCGTACATGCGGTCGACCATCCCTTGAAACGTGCTCTCGCGCTCATCCTGGTCGGCGATGGCGGCCAGCTCCTTGGAGTAGCCCAGTCGCACGGCGCCCTCCAGGCCCATGCCGCCGAACTCACCGGTGGGCCACGCGACCGTGGCGTGCGGAGCCTTGGTGCTGCCGCCCATCATCGCCTGCGCGCCCAGCCCGTAGCTCTTGCGCAAGACCACGCTGATCAGCGGAACCGTGAGATTGGCGCCAATGACAAACAGCCGACTGCAGTGACGAACGAGTGCGGTCTTCTCGATCTCGGGCCCGACCATCATCCCCGGCGTATCCACCAGCGTGACGACGGGGATGTCGAAGGAATCGCACAATTGCAGGAAGCGTGCCGCCTTGTCCGCACCATCACTGTCGATCGCCCCGGCGAGGTGGCCCGGGTTGTTGGCGACGACGCCGACCGGGCGGCCCTCCACCCTCGCAAGGGCGGTGACCATCCCGAGACCGAAGTCGCAGCGCAGCTCCAACACACTGTCGGTGTCGAACAGCCCATAGATGGCTGCGCGAACGTCGTAGCCGCGCTTGCGGTCCTCGGGGATGACGTGGCGCAGCTCGCGCTGATCGGCGCACGACCAGTCCGTTGTCGCGCCTTGGAAGTAGCCGAGGTACTGCTTGGCCGCCGCGACCGCCGCAGCTTCGTCGGGCACGACGATATCGACCACGCCGTTGGCGGATTGCACCTCGATCGGGCCGATGTCGTGCGGGTCGAACACGCCAAGGCCGCCGCCTTCGATCATGGCCGGGCCGCCCATGCCGATGTTGCTGTCGGTGGTGGCGATGACGACGTCGCAGCAGCCGAGGATGGCGGCGTTGCCGGCGAAGCAGTAACCGGCGTTGATACCGACTATCGGCACCAGCCCGCTGAGTTCAGCGAAGTACATGAAGGCCAGGCAGTCCAGCCCACTCACACCCATCATGTCCGTGTCACCCGGGCGGCCGCCCCCGCCTTCGGTGAAGAACACCACGGGGAGGCGCAGCGACTCGGCCAGCTCGAACAGACGATCCTTCTTGCGATGGTTGTGCCCGCCCTGGGTACCGGCCAGCACCGTGTAGTCGTACGACATGGCGACGATCGACTGGCCGTTGACCTTGCCCAGCCCGCCGATCATTCCGTCTGCGGGGGTGCGCGCGATCAGATCGTCCAGCGAGCGGCGACGGCGTTGCGGTGCGATGACCACCGGTCCGTACTCGACGAACGAGCCCGCATCGACGAGGTCACTGACGTTCTCGCGTGCGGTCCGTCGGCTGACCTTGCGACGTCGCTCGATGGCATCAGGACGAGCCGCGTCGAGCCCGATGGCGTGGCGAGCGACTACTTCAGCGAGGTCTGCACGGATATGCGCCGGATCCTCGGTCGCCGATTCAGCGACGGCCGCGACGGTCACCGGGCCGGGGGTCAGGCGAGCGACGACTTCGTGCTCCATCACCGTGTCGCCAACCGTTGCGACCAGCGGCTCGATGGCACCGTCCGCGGTCGACTCGATCGCGTGGTGCATTTTCATCGACTCGATCAACATCAGCTGCTGGCCTTTGCGAACCTGCTGCCCCACCGTCACGTCAATCGTGACGATCGTCCCCTGCATCGGCGCCGTGATGTCGATCGAGCTCGTCATGCCGTCGTCCCCATGCGCGTGACCGTAGCCCTTTGCCGCAGCCCACCTCCGCCCCAAGTGTTTGTGAACTTTCGTGCGCTATCCGCTCGCCAGCGAACAAGCGCTGATGTTGGGGCGGTCTACGGTGGGCGGATGAGCGAGGGCGTCGACTTGCAGATCGCCGGGCACACGGTGACGGTCACCAGCCCGGACAAGGTGTTCTTCCAGGCACGGGGCGACACCAAGCTCAACTTGATCGAGTACTACCTGTCGGTCGGCGATGCCGTGATGCGGCAAATGTACGACCGGCCGGTGCTGCTGCAGCGCTTTCCCAACGGTGCGCACGGCAGCAACTTCTTCCAGAAACGCATCCCCGAGGGAGCGCCCGAGTGGCTGCACACCACCACCGTGCTGACCCCGAACGGCACGCCGTCGCGAGCGCTCGTCGTCGACGACATCGCCCACCTGATCTGGGCGGTCAACCTGGGCTGCCTCGGCTTCCACTCGTGGCCCGTCCGGGCCGGGGATCAGGACCACTGCGATGAGCTGCGCCTCGACCTCGATCCTGGCCCGGGAACGACCTACGCCATGGCCGTCGAGACGGCGCACGAAACGAAGCGGCTGCTCGACGATTTGGGCGTCGTCAGTTTCATCAAGACCTCGGGCAACCGCGGCCTGCATGTGTACGTGCGCCTAGAGCCGACGCACGACAGCTACGCAGTTCGAAGCGCAGCAGTTGCGGTCGCGCGCGAACTGGAACGGCGGAGACCCGACCTGATCACCGCGGCCTGGTGGAAGGAGGAGCGCGGCGAACGGATCTTCATCGACTTCAACCAGAACGCTCCACACAAGACCGTGTTTGCACCCTGGTCGGTACGAGCACTGGACCACGCCCCGGTCTCGTTCCCGTTCCCGTGGGAACTGCTGGACACGCTGCAACCGCACGAC
>JANLPB010000375.1:0-3511 GCA_031366885.1 Ilumatobacteraceae bacterium | reverse complement strand
CGCACCGTCGGCCGCGTCACGCAGGTCGGTGACGGCATCGCCCGCATCAGTGGCTTGCCCGATTGCGCCGTCAACGAGCTGCTCGACTTCGAGGATGGCACCATCGGCAAGGCGCTGAACCACGACGAAGCGTCCATCGGCGCCGTCGTGCTCGGCGAGGGCTTCGAGATCGAGGAAGGCCAGACCGTCAAGGCCACCGGCCGCATTCTCTCGGTGCCTGTTGGCGACGCGATGCTCGGTCGCGTGGTCAACGCGTTGGGCCAGCCCATCGACGGCAAGGGCGACATCGTCGGTGGCATCCAGCGCCGTGTTGAAATTCAGGCGCCCGGCATCATGGGCCGCAAGCCGGTGCACGAGCCGCTGCAGACCGGCATCAAGTCAATCGACGCAATGACCCCCATCGGCCGCGGCCAGCGCCAGCTGATCATTGGTGACCGCAAGACCGGTAAGACCACGGTCGCTGTCGACGCCATCATCAACCAGCGTGGCCTGGGCGTGAAGTGCATCTACGTGGCCATCGGGCAGAAGGGTTCGACGATCGCTCAGACCGTCGAGACCCTGCGCCAGTACGGCGCCTTGGAGTACACCGTCGTCGTGGCCGCTCCGGCCTCGGACCCGGCACCCTTCAAGTACCTCGCTCCTTACGGTGGCTGCGCCATTGGTCAGCACTGGATGGAAAATGGTGAGCATGCCCTCATCGTGTACGACGACCTCTCCAAGCAGGCCGAGGCCTACCGCCAGGTGTCGTTGTTGCTGCGCCGCCCGCCGGGCCGCGAGGCCTACCCCGGCGACGTGTTCTATCTGCACAGCCGCTTGCTCGAGCGTGCCGCCAAGCTCAGCGACGAGCGCGGCGCTGGTTCGATGACGGCGTTGCCGATCATCGAGACCAAGGCCGGCGACGTCTCGGCCTACATCCCCACCAACGTGATCTCCATCACCGACGGCCAGGTCTACCTGCAGGACAACCTGTTCAAGTCCGGTGTGCGTCCGGCTGTCGACGTGGGCATCTCGGTGTCCCGCGTGGGAAGCGCGGCACAGATCAAGGCCATGAAGGGCGTGTCCGGCACGTTGAAGCTCGACCTCGCCCAGTTCCGTGAACTGGAAGCGTTCGCCACCTTCGGTTCTGAGCTTGACGCAATTTCGAAGGCTCAGCTAGAGCGTGGCTACCGCTTGGTTGAGCTGCTCAAGCAGCCGCTCAACAGCCCGATGCCCGTTGAAGAACAGGTCGTCGTCGTGTTCGCCGGCACCAAGGGCTACCTCGACAGCTTGCCCGTCGCCGACGTGCGGCGCTTCGAGGCGGAGCTGCTGACTCACATCCGCAGCACACAGGGCGGCCTTCTGGCCGGCATGCGCAGCAACCCGAAGGCCGATGTGCCCGGCGAGTTGGCCGAGATCATCGCCTCGTTCAAGGAAACGTTCGTTGCCGCCAGCGCCGAGGCCGCCAAGGCCGCTGCCGATGCCGCCGCCACCGACGCAGCGGCACTTGGCGAAGCCGCCAGCGCCAAGACGCTGGCAACGGAGTAGTCATGGCCGGAGGTCAGGAGCGCATTCTTCGTGGACGCATTCGCAGCGTCCAGGCAACGAAGAAAATCACGCGCGCCATGGAACTCATCGCAGCATCGCGAATCGTCAAGGCGCAGCAGCGCGTTGCCGCCGCCGTGCCGTACAGCGACCAGATCACCGAAGTGGTGAAAGACCTGGCCGCTGCCGGCGGTTCATCGCAGTCACCGTTGTTGGCTGGTCGCGGCGAGGTGCGCACCACCGCCTACGTCGTCATCACTGCCGACCGCGGCTTATGCGGTGGCTACAACTCGGGTGTGCAGCGTGCCGCCGAGGGCTCGGTCAAGGTCGACGTGCTGGAAGGCAAGAACTACGCACTCGTCACTGTCGGTCGCAAGGCCGAGGGCTACTTCAAGTTCCGTGGGTACAACATCGCCGCTTCGTACGGCGGTTTCAGCGACAGCCCCACCTACGCCCAGGCTCGCGCCATCGGCGAGGACGTGGTTGCGCGGTTCGTGGCTGGCGAGTTCGACCGCGTCGAGTTGGTCTACACCCGCTTCATCAGCGCCGGCTCTCAGGAAGTGGTGCTGCGTCCGCTGGTGCCGCTCGACCGTGAGACGGTTGCCGGTGGCGACGGCAAGGCTCCCGATGCGGGGGGCGCTCCCGCTGACTACGAGTTCGAGCCGGACCCCGGCACGATTCTCGACACTCTGCTGCCGCGCTACGTGGAGGCTCGCATCTATGCCGCCCTGCTCAACGCCGCGGCCAGCGAGCATGCCTTCCGCCAGCGGGCGATGAAGAGCGCCACCGACAACGCCGAGGAACTGATCAAGAACCTCAGCCGCATCATGAACCGCGCCCGCCAAGACAGCATCACCACCGAGATCATGGAGATCGTCAGTGGTGCTGAAGCCCTCTCCGGTGGCAAGTCGCAGCCCAAGATCCAGCTCGTGGATCTTGGTCCGCTGACCGACGCCGACACCCTCGTTTCCTCTACCCAGCACTCTCGCGACTGACGCAAGAAAGAGCTATTGCTATGACCATCACAGAAGATCGCAAAGACGGCCGCGTTGTCGGTATCGCCGGCCCCGTCATCGACGTCGAGTTTCAGCCTGGCTCGCTTCCCGAGCTGAACAACGCGCTGGAGTTCACCGTCAACGTCGACGGCAAGCAAGTCACCGTGTTGGCCGAAGTGGCCCAGCAGCTCGGCAACAGCCGCGTGCGCGCCGTGTGCATGAAGCCGACCGACGGTCTCACCCGCGGCACCTCCGTGCGCGACACCGGCCGTGGCATCAGCGTGCCCGTCGGCGACCGCACGCTTGGCCATGTGTGGAACGTGTGGGGCGAAGTGCTCGATGCGGACAACGCCGATTTCGACGACGTCGAGCGGTGGGAGATCCACCGTCCGGCTCCCGACTTCGCCGCCCTCGAGCCGTCGAAACGTCTCTTCGAGACCGGCATCAAGGTCATCGACCTGCTCACCCCGTACGTCGCCGGTGGCAAGATCGGCCTCTTCGGTGGTGCAGGCGTCGGCAAGACCGTGCTCATCACGGAGATGATCCGTCGCGTGGCGCAGAACCACGGTGGTGTGTCGGTGTTCGCCGGTGTCGGCGAGCGCACCCGCGAGGGCACCGACCTCATGATCGAGATGACCGAGTCGGGCGTGTTCGAAAAGGCTGCACTCGTCTTTGGCCAGATGGACGAGCCACCGGGCGTGCGCCTCCGTGTTGCCCTCTCGGCGCTGACCATGGCCGAGTACTTCCGCGATGTGCAGAACCAAGACGTGCTGCTGTTCGTGGACAACATCTTCCGCTTCGTGCAGGCAGGTTCGGAAGTTTCGACCCTGCTGGGTCGCATGCCGTCGGCCGTGGGTTACCAGCCCACCCTGGCCGACGAAATGGGTCAGCTGCAGGAGCGCATCACGTCAACCCGCGGCCGTTCGATCACGTCGCTCCAGGCCGTGTACGTGCCCGCCGACGACTACACCGACCCGGCGCCGTTCACCACCTTC
>JANLPB010000176.1:0-22787 GCA_031366885.1 Ilumatobacteraceae bacterium | reverse complement strand
CATGATGGCCAGCGACAGGCCAAAGCCGACAGCCACGCCAGCAACGCCAACATACTGAAAGCTGAAGATGGCAACGCCCGGGCCGCCGAGCATGAGCACCAGCGTGCCCACCAGCTCAGCAACCAAGATCCGCCCGTTGTTCTGAGTGTCCATTTTGGTCACCCTACTTCCAGCGCCGGTTCTCAATCGCGCAATGTACGGGTACCGTCGCACGCATGGCAGCCCGTCGCCGAAGCGAGACGCTCCTGGTCACCACCGTCGTTGCTGGCGCAGCCACGCGCCACCCCGACGAGCTGATCGTCGAGGAACCGATGACGGTGCAGCTCGACGGCACCACCGTCAGCACCACCATGCGCACCCCTGGCCACGACTACGAGCTGGCCGCCGGCTTCTGCCACACGGAGGGCTTGCTCGCGGGGCAACCCATCCTCGGAGTGCGCTACTGCGCCACCAACTCGGCGGTGGACAGCGAGTTCAATGTGGTGACAGTGGAGACGGGCGGTCGTGCGCCCGCTCCGCGGCCGCGGTTGGGGAATACCACCTCCAGCTGCGGCATTTGCGGCAACGACGCCATCGACGAACTCTGCGCTCGCCTGGTGCCGTTGCCCCACACCGTGCCGATCTCGCTCGATGTGTTGCACGCCATTCCCGACGCGGTCCGCGTGGCTCAGGGGCTGTTCGACAGCACCGGTTCCGTTCACGCTGCGGCCGCATTCACCTCGACCGGCGAGGTCCTGATGACTCGCGAGGATGTGGGCCGCCACAACGCGGTCGACAAAGTCATTGGTCGCCTCCTGCTCGACGGTCGGCTCCCCGCAACCGGCCTCGGACTGTTCGTCAGCGGGCGGGCCAGCTTCGAGCTCGTTCAAAAGGCCTGGGCGGCAGGCTTCAGCACGTTGGTTGCGGTCAGCGCACCCACGGCGCTCGCCGTGCACACGGCCCGCCGGGCTGGGTTGGTGCTGGCCGGTTTTGTGCGGGCAGACCGGCTGAACATCTACTCGCCGGAGCGCATCGCACCGTAGCCTGAGGGCATGAGCGAACCCGTCAAGCCCTCCATTGGTCGCGGCATGTTGCACTTGTTCTGCAAGGCAACACCGATGTTCGACGGTGAAAGTGTGGTCGCTGCGGTGAAGGCAGCCGAGGCCGACGGCGTACAGGTGGTGGCCGTGTCCACGTTGGGCCACAAGTGCGATGCAGCGTTCATGGCCATGCACGAAGACTGGCAGGCGCTGCGTACTTTGCAGTCCGGGCTGCAGCACGCAGGGCTGGAAGTGGTCGACAGTTATGTCAGCCTCACCGAGGTCAGCGAGTATTCGAAGGGCATGCCCGAGGAGATGCTGCAGGGCCGCCTGTACCCCGACATTCCGCCCAAGGCGCACCACATGCCGGCATGGTGCTTCTACCCGATGTCGAAGAAGCGAGAGCCGGCGGCCAACTGGTTCACGCTCCCGTTCGATGAGCGCAAAGCGCTGATGCACGAGCACGGAATCAGCGGCCGCAAGTTCGCCGGTCGAATTGTGCAGTACATCACTGGCTCCACCGGGCTCGACGATTACGAGTGGGGCGTCACCCTGTTCGCGGTGCACCCCGACGACCTCAAGGAAGTGGTGTACACAATGCGCTTCGACGAGGCCTCCGCGAGGTACGCCGACTTTGGGCCGTTCTACACCGGCATGGTGGTGCCGGTGGAGGAGCTGGTGGCGACGCTCTGAGCGGTGTCAGCCAACGCCGATTGCGACGATGTCGGCGGCGACATCGCGGCCGGTGCTGTCAAAGGTGAATCGCTCGAAGTTGGCGGCGACAACATTGCCGTTGCTGTCGATCGCCAGGTTGCCGCTGGGGCCGTTGTAGTTGATATTGCGACCATCGGCAATTGCAGCGTGGCAATCGCTGAACATCGTGCATCCAGAGCCGCTGCTGGTGACGGCAGGGAGCGCCCCTGCCATGTCCAGCGGTTGGTTGGAACCCGTCGATTGTGCAGCAAGCGCGATGATCGTCAAGCAGTCGTACGCGTTGTGGGCATACAGCCCGGTGGCGTCGGGGTCCACCGCCAGCAACGCGGCGGTGAAGCCCGGCGAATTCGCATAGGCCACCGGCGACACGCCGCTGACCCGCGAGGCCAGCCCGGCGCCGAACGGTTGTGCAGTAGCGGCCGGGCGACGAATTGCATCGTTGACGACGTACGTAAGGCGAGACTCCGCTGCCTCGTCGATCGCGCTGATGATCGCAGGGCCGGTCACTGCGTCGGCGATCACGGCGACCACCTCGGGCTGTTGTGCCAGCACCTCTTGAACGGCGCCGGCGATGGACTCTGCATTCGCGGTAAAGGCGACGTTGGCTGCGACGGTCGTGCCCAGAGCGGTGATGGCCTCCGCGGTTGCCGCGCCGAACGGACGGCCGTAGCCGTCGTCGATGTACACGACGACGGCGGTGCTGCTGCCAGACGCCTCGACAACGCTGGCGATCGCAGCCGCCTGCAGCGAATCGCTGGGGATGGTGCGAAAGAACAAACCGTTGGAGGGGAATTGGTCGAGAGCCAGCGCACTGGCCGTCGGGCTGCAGGTCAACACACCAGCGTCCACTGCCGTGCTGAGAGTGCCGAGTGTGTTGAGCGACGACGTCGGCCCGATGATGGCGTCAACCCGGGGTGCAAGGCTCTGCACCGCCAACGCGGCAGTCGCGGCATTGGTGCCTTCCTCGGCAGTAATCAACCGCACCGGACCGCCGTTGACGCCACCGGCAGCATTGATTTCGGCTAGTCCCACCGCCAACGCGTCGCTCATTGACGAACCGAGATCTGCGGCGCCGCCACTGCGAGGGAGGATGGCGCCGATGACCAGCGCGCCGTCGTCGGGGTGTGCCGTGGTGCTGGTGGCGACGCCTTCCTGTTCCGCTGCGGCGAGCTGGGCAGAGCTAGCGCTGGTGGACTCGTCGTTGCTGCACGCCGACAACGCAACGAGCGCTGCCAGGGTTACCACTGCGAACAGACGAGTTGCGTGAGGTCGGGGCACGGGTGGAGTGTAAGGCGGCGAGCTGAGGGTCGACGGGAGAGACCCACAGCTCGCCAAGCCGAGAAGGTGCGAATCGACGTGCTCGGCCGCCATGGCCAAGGGTTCGATCCACACCCGAACCGGTGTATTGGCGATCTGCATGTCGCGACGCAGCGCGTCCCTCAATCGCTGGGTGCGCTCGCGGACATCGTGGTTGCGGAGTACGAGAATCAACAACTTGCCACACGAGGTCAGGGCAAACGTTTCGCCGGCGCAGAACGTCTCTCGCGCATGCTGCATGATGCGCTCGGAGAGGGCCGCAGTGCCGTCTGTTTCGACGATGACGAGGGCGAGGTATGCCCCCGGTGCATGGCCCAGGCTGCGTGCGCGCTCGATCTGCTGTTGCACCCGTACTCGCAGCACTTCAAAATTGGTGACTGATGCGGACTCGTTCGGGAGAAGCGTGCCGTCGGAATGGAGCGTGCCGTCAACCCACCCGCTGGCGAGGTTGATGATGCCGCCTCGCTCCAGGACGCGTCGAAACGAACGCGAGTGCCCGGCCAGCAGGCGAAACCATGCCAGCACGTCGTCGAGGGGGTGGCCCTCGGCAGCGAGGTGATGGCCAATGAGGTGTAGATCGTCGAACTGACCCAACGCGATGACGGGAGCAACGGCGCTGGCAGAGCGCGCCGCACGCTCGCCCCAACCGACGCGAAGGTCTTGGAGCCAGATATCCACGACCCGTCGACGAATCTGCACGTGCTTTTGACGTCATAGGTCGCCACTTATGACGTCAGAGTCCTGAGGAATTTCTCGCGCGTAAGCTTTCCGGCACTGTCGGGGCTGACGTGCGGTCGACGAGGAGACGAAGTACGTGGCCACCACGATGGCGGTGAGAGAGCTGAATGACGCGGAGCTGATTGCTGGCGCGCGCAAAGGCGACTCGGAATCATTTGGCGAGTTGTATCGCCGGCACCAAGAGTCCGCGCGCGCCGCAGCTCGATCGCTGACCAAGTCGCACGCCGACGCGGACGACGTCACGTCGGAGGCGTTCGCCAGGGTGCTGCGGGCGCTGCAGTCGGGCGGTGGACCCGACGTGTCGTTCCGCCCCTATCTGGTCACCGCCGTGCGCAACGTGTTCTACGACAAAGTTCGTCGTGGTCGCGAGGAACCGTCGGCCGACATGAGCGATGAAGTGAATGTGGCCTTGCTCGACGCTGCCAACAGTCAGGAGGACGGTGCGTTCGCCGCGGCGGCCTTCGCCACCCTGCCGGAACGGTGGCAGCTGGTGCTGTGGCACACCGAGGTAGAGGGTCGCGGCGTCGCCGAGGTCGCCCCAATCCTGGGGTTGGCGCCGAATGCCGTGGCAGCTCTGGCCTACCGAGCTCGCGAAGGCCTGCGCCAGGCATATCTGCAAGCGCACCTGCGCGATGAACAGATCGCCGAGTGCCGTGAGTGTGTGGCCAGCCTGGGCGCCTACGTACGCGATGGCTTGTCCTCCCGCGATCGTCGAAAGGTCGATTCGCACCTCGATGGTTGTGCACATTGCAGAGCGATGGTGATCGAGCTCACGGAGACCAACAACACGTTGCGCGCTGCACTGATCCCTGCGCTGATCGGTGTGTCGGGGGCGGCGTACCTCGGAGCGCTCAACGGCGGCGGAGTTGTCGCGTGGGTCGGTCGCGTGCCCAAGCAGTCAGTCGTTGTCGGTGGGGTCGTCGCCGCGAGTGTGATTGCGATCGCTGCCTTCGCGGGCATGATCAGTGGTGGTGACCGTGAAGCAGGGCCAACGGCGACCAGCGTTGTGCGTGCGCGCACTGTCGGTTCCGTTGATGCGAGCCTCGCCCCGAACTCGGTCGTGGTCTCCACCGTGCCCCCCACCAGTTCTGTGCCCCCCACCAGTTCCGTGTCGCCCACCACGTCAACTGCGCCAGTCGTCGTGCCGACCGCGACGACAGTGTCGAGCGCCACACCGACCACCACTGTGCGCAAGTCGTCGCCGCCGAGGCCGCCAGCCGTACCAGTCACTGTGGCGCCCGCCCCGGCAACGACCACGCCTCCAACCACCACGCCGGCCACCAGCGTGCCGACAACGACGCCGACGACCCCAGTGACGACACCGCCAACGACCACGCCGGCCACCACCGTGCCGACAACGACGCCGACAACGACGCCGACAACGACAACGACGCTCGCGCCAGCGTCGGGGCTGACAGTCGATATGGCGCAACTGTCGCCGGCGATGGTCGGCGCCCCGCTGCAGTTGATGGTCACCGTCACCAACACGGACCGTTCGGCGGCCACCGGCGTCCGGCTCGATATGCCGCTACCGCTCGGCGTCACGTTGGTCGACGCCTTCAGCCCCGGCTGGTCCTGCGACGGCACCGTTTCGTGCTCGATTCAGTCACTGACGCCCGGCACAATGTCGGTGCTCGTGCTCACCTATGAGCTTGCTCCGGCCGCCGCGCCCAGCGTGACCTTCACCGCCAGCGTCACATCCAATGGCGGCACCGTGACCGCCGATCCATTAGTGGTGCCCGTCTTCTCTTCGTAGGTTCATCACAGTAGGGTCGGGTCGTGAGCGACGCGACGCCCCAAGACTTCACGCGCGATCTTGCGCGCTGGAGCGAGGCACTCGCGGGAATCGCTCGTACAGGTCTTGGCTTCACTCAAAACCTGTACGAGCGGGAACGCTTCGAAGAGGTGCTGCACGTCGCAGCTGACATCAAGGCTGCCGCCGACGAGGCCATGGAGGTCCGGCGCGAGACCGATCATTTCGTGCAGGAGTGGATGGAGACGGTCGGCGAGGGAATCCCCGGCTACGTCACGCCCAAGGTCGCTATCGGCGCAATCGTCGGCAACGACGCAGGCGAGATTCTCCTGGTACAGCGTGGCGACAGCGGAGTATGGCTCTATCCCACCGGGTGGGCCGACAACGGCTATTCCCCCAGCGAGGTTGTGGTCAAAGAGGTGTTGGAGGAGACGGGTATCGAGTGCGAACCCGTGCAACTGCTCAGCGTGCTCGATGGCCAACGGATGGGTTTCACACGCTTCGCGATGTATCTGCTGCTGTTCCATTGCCGTGCGACGGGCGGAACGCTGGCTCCACATCCGCTGGAAACCGCCGACGTCGGCTGGTTCACGCGCGATCAACTACCACAGCCAACAATCGGGGCCGAATGGTGGGGGCCGATGGCCTTCGGCGCAATTGACGGCAACCGGCAAGCCGCGACATTCGAGGCGCCGCGCAGCCCAGTGTGGCGCGGGCAGCACGACTGAGGCCACACCCCACGCGTTAGGAGGGCCCGTCCTCTTGGTCGCGTAGGAAACGTTCGAGGTCCGCCATGAATGCCTCGCTGTTCACCTCGACGTCGGCATCGGTTGCGCCGTTGGCATCGATGTCGAGCTCGCCGCCCACCACGTCGTCGTCCTCGTCATCATCGTCGTCCTCGTCGAAGTCGGTGTCGTCCAGCTCGCCACTATCGGAGAGCGACTCCAGCCGTTCGACGTACCCGACGAGGTCGGCGTCGTTGGCGACGAACGCGCTGACGCGTGCGTCGTAGGCGAGTGCGTCGGCCTGCAGCCGAGCCGTCGGTGCCGGTGTTCCGATCATCTCGCACGCCCGTTTCACGAGGGCCAGCGAGGCCTTCGGCGACGGCACCTGCGAGGCGTACGCGGGCACGGCCGCCCACAGCGACGCGCATGACAGGTCGGAGCGGGTACATGCATCCTGCACGACGCCGACGATTCCCGTTGGGCCCTCATAACGGCTGCGCTGAAGGTCGAAACGGTCGATCACGTCTTGCTCGGTCGCGGTGCCAATGAGTTGCACTGGGCGACTGTGCGGCACGTCAGCCAACAGCGCGCCGAGGGTGAGCATCATCGAGACGTCGTACCTCTGTGCGATGCCGACGAGTTGTTGAGTGAACAGCCGCCAGCGCAGTGCGGGCTCTGGCCCGAGGATCAAGATGACGTCACCGCCGGGGGTGCTGGCGCTCCACGCGCCCACTGTCGGCCACACGATGGTGCGCCGTTGCTCGGCGGTGAGCCGGACGTGGGGGCGAACCGTGGCGAAGTCGGTGAACTCCTCAGGATCGATCTCCGCGAGCGGCTGTGCCTGCCACGCCTCGACGAGGTGACGCACACTGTTGCTGGCCGCGTCGGCCGCATCGTTCCAGCCCGTGAATGCAGCGATCACCATGGGACGCTGCAGCGAGGGTTGCGCCAGCCAGCGGACGTGCTCCATGACTGGCACGCTATCGCCGTGACCCGGCGCAACTTGAGCACAGCCGGCGGCGTGGCAGCATGGCGACATGTCCGAGGCTGTTGCACCACTGGTTGGCGAGTCGGCCGTGATCGCGCGGACGGAAGTGCCCGTCACCCGCGCTGCCGTGGTTGCCGCGCTTCGTGCAGCGGGTGTGCACGAGGGTGGCTTGGTGATGGTGCACTCATCGCTCTCGCGGCTTGGGTGGGTGGTCGGCGGCGCACACACCGTTGTGCTCGCGCTGAGCGAAGCCGTTGGGCCGTCAGGCACGATCGTGATGCCGTCGATGTCGGCGGTTCTCAGTGAGCCGTCGCGCTGGGAGGCACCGCCGGTACCAGAGGCGTGGTGGCAGACGATTCGCGACGAGATGCCTGCCTACGATGCGGCGCTGACGCCGATGGTCGCGATGGGTGCGGTCGCCGAATGCTTCCGTCATTTGCCCGGAACGATTCGCAGCGCACACCCCGCTGTCTCGCTGATGGCGAATGGTCCGCTGGCCGTCGAGATCATCGAGCCACACACGATGGAGGTTGCGTTCGGAGCGGGTTCCCCCCTCAGCCGTCTCTACGACCTCGATGCGCGCGTTGCGCTGGTGGGTGTAGGCCACGCCAACAACACGTCACTGCACCTTGCCGAATCGCGCTCCCGCTGGGCGCAAGAACACACCATGACGTTCGGCGTGCCGATGATGGTCGACGGCGAACGACGGTGGGTGACGTACGACGATGTCGATTACGACAACCACGACTTCGAAACTGCCGGTATTGCGTTTGCATCGGCGACGGGTGCTGAGGTCAGAGTGCCACTGGGAGTTGGCGAGGTGATTGCGTGCGACGTGCGCGCAATCGTCGACTTCGCGACCGAGTGGCTGGATTACAACCGCGGCACGATGGTGTAGGCCTCGCCACCGCCGGAAGCGATGACGTCGTCCAGCCAGTTGCCCTCGTAGATGTCGGTCGGCCCTTGCATCAAGTCGTTGTCCTCTGCACCTTCGGGCGTGGTGACCAGCGTCCACGCTTGGCGCTTGTAGGTCCAGTTCGCGGGGTACAGGCGGTGCGCCTCACGCCACCACTCCACGGCTGCATCAGGGCCAACGGTACGGCGCAGGTGCTCACCGAGTTCGAAGCAGGCGGCCGCGCGTGCCTCGTCCGCCCCGCGGGGCTGTGAGCGAGCGACAACTTCGTCGGCCGACAACACATATGGCGAGTTGGCGCCGTTGGTTGCCCAATCAACGATGGCCGCGCGGTAGTCGTCGGCGATATCGGGGATCTTCTTCACCTCGGTCAGCATGCGTGTGATGCGCTCTGGCAACCCCTCGGGGATGTCCATGTTGCGCAGCGGACTGGTCTCGATGGACGCGCCCTCGGCGGGGCGCACGATGGTGCCCGTCTCGTCGATCCATACGGCCATCGGGATGTTGCTGAAGCCGAACATCTCGTCGGTGATGTGCTGAGTGTCGATCAGGCTGGGGTGCGCCAGCGATGCATCGGCAGGTCGTGCCGCGTTGATCCATTTTGTGGTGTGCGTGGGTTCGACATCGAGGGCCACCGTGACGACGGTAAGCCCCAGAGGGGCGAGTTCAGTGTGGAGCGCCTGCCACCCGGGCAAGCTGGTGCGGCAGCCTCAATAACTGGACCAGGCGACCAGCAGTACCTTGCGCCCACGCAGCGATGACAGCCGGAAGGGCTTCCCGTCATGCGTAGTTAGCAGTGGGTCGGCCGCGGCCGCGGTGGTCAACGCGGTACCGCCAAGGGTGGCAGGACCGAGCGCCCAGACACCGTGTTGCTCGTCGTGTACGAGCGGCATACCGAGGCGATCCGCGGCAATCTGAATGTCGACGGTGCCGTCAGCGCGCAGGCTGCCGGCGGCAGGCACGCACAACTCGCCTTGGCACAGGCCCTCGGGTTTGGCGTGCCAACCGGCGAGGTCGGCGAAGCGGTCCGTTGCCACGTGGTCGAGCGTCTGAAGGATCATGGCCGGACCGTATCAGTGGCCATCGGCGATGGAGGTAGCCAGGTCCGCGAGATCGTGGGGGCCAGATGACGGGTAACCGTGGCCGGAGCGAATTGCCGCTCCCCAAGGGTTGAGTAGGCCGACGAGCTCCTGCAGATCGCCGCCCAGCGCGCGTGCGACACCAGCCATCTGACTATCAGTGTTGATCTCGATCTCCTCGCGCAGTTGTCGGCCGGCTGGGGTGAAACCGATCGCGTCGACCAGTCCGCGCGAGCGCAGGCGTTGGTGCGCAGCCTCGAACTGTTCGTCGCTCCACGCACGCGTGCGGCTATAGCTGCGCATTGGCAACCCCCAATACAGCTCGCTGAGCAGGCCGATCTCCGTGGCATCGACCCCTGCGCTGACCCACGCTGCGGTGTGGCAATCCCCGCGGTATTCGCGCAACAGGTCGGCCAGGCGCCAGGCAGCACCCAGGTCGGTGTCGGGCAGTGGAAGCGAACGCACCCCTGCGTAGAGGGGGCGGCCCTCCGGACGTAACGGTTCGACCGCGCGGGTCAAGAGGGCGCGGGCGCGCTCGATGCCAGCGGGTGCTTCGCCGAGGAGCCGCCGTAGTTGTGCGATCGCACCGTGGTCGCGTGCGCTGCAGATGGTGGCCGCGTCGGTCAGCGACCAGCCGTGGCGCACCGAAGGGATGACGGCGGCCGGGTTGAAGACGGCGAATGCGGCAGCGACGACTTCGCCCGGAACCTGGCCCATCACCGAGCCGCGGCTGGTGAAGTATGCAGGACCATCGGGCAGTGCCACGCCGCCTGCCTGGTTGGCGCTGGAGGCGAAACCCAGTGCGGCGTACCCGGCGTGGCACTCGGGGGAGAAGTACACCTGGCCGACAAACGGTTCGAGGGCAGCGGCGAGAGCGCGAGCGGGTTCCATGGAGGCGCACGATACGTGGCAGCGCATCGCAAGTCGCAGTGGAGACGGCCGCCAACAACACGGACCGTTAACGTGCTGTGTCGTGAGTGTCGCGATTGAGATTGCCGCCGTTGCTGATGACGAACTCGTCGAGGCGTTCGCGCACCTCTTGCCGCAACTGTCCCAAAGCTCACCGCCGCCCGATCTAGGTCAGTTGGCCCTGCTCGTGGCTGATCCTGGCTCGGTGATCTTCCTTGCGCGACTCGACGGCGTGATCGTGGGCACGCTCACGTTGGTGCTCTACCGAATTCCCACAGGGTTGAAGGCCTGGATCGAGGATGTGGTGGTCGACGGCGCGGCTCGCGGGCACGGTGTGGGCGAGTCGCTGAACCAGGCTGCGCTCACCGAGGCGCGCGCCCGCGGCGCCAAGGCCGTCAGCCTTACCAGTCGCCCGTCGCGTGAGGCAGCGAACCGGCTCTATCAGCGCATCGGTTTCACCCAGCGAGCCACCAACGTCTACCGCTACGACTTCTGACGTCGCGTTCACATATGCGGCGCAAGGTCCTCGGCGGCTTGGCGAACCTGCCAGTCACGGTCGACCAGCGCTGCCGCCAGCGCCGCATCAACTTCGTCCCCGCTGAAGGGCGCAAGTGCCAGCACCGCTCGCCGGCGAATGTTGGGCTTGTCGGCACACGCCCGCAGTATCACCGGTAGTCCGCGCTCGTCGCCGATTGCACCGAGAGCGGCGACAGCGGCCTCGCGGACCAGCGGGTCGGCGGCGCTCGCGCCGAGCTCGCACAGCGCCGCCACAACATCGTCGTCGACGGTCTCCTGCTCTCCGGCCGCCCACGCTGCAGCTTCGACCACCGAACTGTCAGCGTCAGAAAGCAGTGGCAGGACCGACAGTTCCGGCCGGAGTGCCGCCAACGTGGCTGCTCTGCGGCGGACGATGGGCGCTTCGTCGCGGTAGGCAACCATCAGGTCGTCGACGGTGAGCGCGCCCATGCGAGCGAGGGCGCCGAGTGCAAGTTGGCGGGCGTCAGGGTCGGCTGCGTCCACACCAGTGCGGGCCACCGCTTCGTCGCCCTCGTGCCCGGCGATTGCCAGCTCTCGCAGGTGACGCTGCGTCGTCATCGCTTCAACATGTTCGTCAGGGTGATGACCAGCGCGGCAGTGCCAAACCCGATGACGGTGGCGAGCACCGCACCGACCCACACCGCAAGCACGCTTCCCGCAACCACTGACCACAGCCGACGCCACCACGGCGACCGGCGTGACATCGGGGCCTTCATCTCTGCCACCTCCACACCCGCGGGTGCCGAAGAAGGTCGCCGCGCGCGTGCCGGATCGGCGGTTGCTCTGGCAGGCTTGCGCCATCCAGCCGCGATCAAGGCCACAATGGCGAGACCGGCAATCCATGCAGCAGCGGTGGTGACTTCAGTGATGTTCACGCAAGAAGAGATGGTACCGGAGCCCGCACCAGCGGTCAGGGCGCCGCGCGCAAGTCACCGACGATGGGCGGTGCCGCTCGCGGTCGTCGGCCTTGCCGCCGCAGCCGCTCCGGTTGTCTTCAGTTTCATCCCCAGCACCGTGTTCGTCGAGGAACAGCGCTGCCGTGAATTCGATGCGTCCAGCCCGCCGCACTGCGTGCAGCCGACATCCGAGTCCATGGAGTTCGCACTCGTGCCGGCAGATGCCGAGCCGGTGGAACCCCGCATGTCGATCACCGGTGTTCCCACGTTTGACTCCACCGGTCAGGTGTATTTCGTGACCATTACCCAGCCGAACATCAGTGTGGTGGATTGGTTCGTCGCGCGAAGCAATCCGGCGGCGAGGCTGATGAGCCATCGCGACAAGTACGGCGACCAGTCACAGGCGCAGCTCATTCAGGCCGGTCAGCAGCAGATGAGAAGCGCGAAGGACAACGCGATGTATGTCGCGTTGAAGGCAGCCGGTTACCCCGTGGAGATCAAGCCGGGCAACGTGATCATCGACTACCTCTTGTGCCTTGAACCCAACGCGGCCGGAACCGAGTGCTTGCGGTACAGCCCAGCCGACGAACTGCTCGACCCGGGCGACGTGCTGAAAAAGGTCAACGGTGTTGACATCACGATCATCGATGACCTTCCGGGGGCATTGAAGGATGTGAAGCCCGGTCAGAAGATCGACATCGAATTCGAGCGCGGCGGCACGGAGATGTCGGGGCAGATCGAGACGATCCTTTCGCCCGGCGAAGATCCACCACGGACCATCATCGGTTTTCGACCCATCGATACCACCACCGTCGCGCTTCCCGATGGCCTCGACGTCGCCATCAATACCGACAGCATCGGTGGCCCGTCTGCGGGGTTGGCGTTCACACTGACACTGATCGACGAGCTCACCGAGGGCGACCTCATGGGTGGCAAGCGGGTCGCGGTCACCGGCACGATCGACGTGGAGGGCAAGGTCGGCGCCATCGGCGGCCTCAACTCGAAAGCGTCGGCGGTGCTGCAGGTTGGCGTCAAGTACTTTCTCGTCCCCACGTCGCAAGATCAGCAGGGACCAAACGACAGAATCGCCGCCGCCCGCAAGGTGGTCGGTGACAACGTGGAGATCATCCCTGTCGCCACTGTTGAGGAGGCGCTGGCAGCGCTTGAGCGAATCGGCGGTGACCCAGTGAAACTGGTCAATCCTCCGACGGCCCCCGACGCGTAACCGCCGGTTCGGGCGCCGCCCGAGGCCATGCCACCCTTTTGAGGGTCATCGCACCTACCATTTCGCTAATGGCCATTTCGTTTTCACGTCCCGACCCTTCGTCGCCGACGGCAGTGTCGACGGCCAACTTCTCCACAACCCGCCGCGGGTACGAGCCTGAGGAAGTGCGCGAGTTCTTGCGCATGGTGGCCGCCGAACTGGCCCGGCTGCAGGAGCGCGAGAAGTTTCTCGACCGTGAGCTGCGAACGGCGCAGCGAAATGCGCCGAGCGCTGGCGTTGCGCTCGATGAAGAAGTGGTCACGCGCATGCTGGGCGAGGAGGCCGTTCGGATTCTCTCTACCGCCCGCGAGGCTGCCAACCAGATCAAGATGCGCGCCGAGGATGGTGCTGCGCGAGTGCTGCGCGAAGCCACCGATGAAGCCCAACGACTGCGCGAAGAGGCCGAGATCGAGTCGTCGCGCCGGCGTCAGGACGCCAGCTCCGACGCTGAGTCAGAACTGCAGATGGCCAAGCAGCAGGGTCGTGACATGGTCAACGAGGCTCGCGCCTATCGCGAGCGCGTGTTGGGCGAACTTGCTCGGCGTCGAGAGTTGGCGCGCCAACAGATCGAACAGTTGGTCCACGGTCGCGATCGGTTGTTGAATGCGTTCGAGCGGGCCCGTCTGGCTGCCGTTGATGTGATGGCCGAAATGACGCCGCTCGGCGAGCCGGCCGAATACGTCAACCTTTCGCCGACCACTGGTCCGGTCCCGTTGATGGTGCCCGCCGCAGACATGCGACCCCGTTTGGTCATCGCTGATCTCGAAGCAGATCCAGACGTCGACGTGGAGTTCGAGCCGACGATCGCCGAGTCCGACGATGAGGCCGAGTCCGACGATGAGACAGTGGCGCTGCTGCTCCCAGTCGAAGTGGACGTCACTGCAGAAGATGTTGCCGTCGAAGATGTTGCCGTTGACGACGTTGAAGCGGCTGATGACGCGGACGATGAGCTCGACGACGCCGATGATGATGACGGGCCGCTGGCGTCGGTGGTCTCCATGTTCGGTGGCGAATTCGCCGGAGCTGGCGACGAAACGGCTGACGACACGGCTGACGACACGGCTGACGTAGTCGACGGAGAATCAAAGGCGACGGTCGGTGACCTCTTTGCTCGGCTGCGCGCGTCGCGGATCGAGGAGAGCCCGGTCGTCGAAGCTCCGGTCGAGGTCGAAGCGATTGACGTCCCCGACGATGCTGTCGTCGAGGTTCCGGCGGCTGAGCTCGAGACCGCCGAGGAGCTCTCCGTGTTCCAGGCGTCGCCAACTGCGCCGAGCGTGGTCACCGAGACCGACGACTCGCCCTTTGGGCGTCGTGATGCCGAGCTGACACCGCTCATCGTGGCAGCGGCACGCAAACTGAAGCGAGTGTTGGCCGACGAGCAAAACGACGTGCTGCACATCCTGCGCCGAACGGAGCCTGTACGCGACTTCGCCACGCTGCTGCCGACACCACCCAACCATGTCAAGCGGTATGCCACAGCTATCGAGGGTGAGCTTCGGGCGGCGGCGCTGGCCGGGGCGGCAAGCGTCGATGAAGGCGATAAGGGCGACCATCTCCACGAGATCAACCGGGCGAAGGCTCTACAGCCAGCGCTCGATGCGCTGGCGAGCACGGTCATCGACCCATTGCGGGTGCGAGTGGCTCGATCGGTCAGTGATGCCGATGGCGACAACGGTGAGCTTGCTGATCTGGTCCGTGCGCTCTACCGGGAGTGGAAGACACAGCGCATCGACGAGCATCTCGACGACGTGGCACGTATGGCCTTCGGTCGCGGGGCTCTCGTTGCCCTGGTGCCGGGCACCCAGGTGTGCTGGTCGGTAGACCCCAATGGCCCGGCCTGCCCTGATGCGGAAGACAATGCGCTTGCCGGGGAGATTGGCGCCGGCCAGCCATTCCCCACGGATCATCTCTGCGCGCCAGCGCATGAGGGTTGCCGTTGCATGCTGCAGCGGGCGCCCCGGTAGCCTTCGCCGCGTGCGGAACCCCTCCGACCTTCCCCGCCGAGCCTCCAAGCCCAGTCGCCTTGGCGACCGGGGCCGGGCGCTCCTCATCATTGCCGCCGTCGCGCTCGTGGGGCTTTTGCTGTCCGCGCGATTCATCTCGGCCTTTTTCGTCGAGTACCTGTGGCACAAATCCGTCGGTCGCACGGACGTGTTTTGGGGGGTGCTGGGCGCGAAGGTCACCATGTTTGCGCTCTTCGCCGGCACGTTCATCGTCGTCGCGTTGCTCAACCTCATCATCGCCGACCGATTGGCGCCGACAAGCTTCTCGGCCAACACGCACCCGCTCGTCGAACGGTTCCACGAGTTCTTCGGCCATCGGATGCGCATGTTCCGCTTCGCAGTCGCCGTGGTGTTCGGGCTGCTCTTCGCCGCCCCCGCGATAGGGCGCTGGCAGGACTGGCTGATGTTCCGCAACAGCAAGTCGTTCGGAATCTCCGACCGAACCTTTGGTAACGACGTCGGTTTCTACCTGTTCAAACTGCCCTTCATCACGTTCGTGCTCGACTGGCTGTTCTTGGCGGTGCTGTTCATCACCGTGCTCGTCGTGGCAACTCATGTGCTGTCGGGGGGCATTCTCATTCAGCCGCCGAAGCCGAAAGTACGTACCGCCACCAAGGCCCATATTGCGATCCTGCTGGCGCTGCTCGCCGTTCTCAAGGCCGGCGACTACTGGGTGACGCGCTACGAACTGACAACGGCCAACCGGGGCGCGGTACGTGGTGTCACGTACGCGGTCGACAATGCGCAACTTCCGGCCGTGCTCTTGCTGGCCCTGATTGCACTCCTGACCGCCGGTTTGTATCTCAGCACGCTCAAGACCCAGCGCTGGCGGCCGGCGGTGGTGGCCTCGGGTCTTTGGGCCGTCGTGGCCTTGATTGGTGGTGTCATTTACCCCAGCGCCGTGCAGTCGCTGGTGGTCGCGCCCAACCAGAAGGACAAGGAAGCCAAATACATCGAGTACAACATCGAGGCCACGAAGCATGCCCTGGGCATCGAGGACGTGAAGGTTGCTCCGGTTGAGTTCGGCGACCTCACTTCGTCGGAGCTCACCAGCAATGTTGCGGCCTTGCAAGATGTCCGACTGTTGAAGCCGACCGACCAGTTGGAAACCCGCTTTCAGGCCGACCAGCCGCGCCCGAACACGAAGGTGGTCGACGTCGACCCGGACCGCTACGTGGTCGACGGTACGACGCGTCAGGTCATTGTCGGCGCCCGTGAATTGGACCTCACCAACGTGGGCAACAAGTCGTGGCAGGGCACCCACCTGATCAATACTCACGGGTGCGGTCTCGTCGTGTCGCCAGCCGGCCAGATCACGGCGGACCGTAAACCCGCGTACGACGACTCCATCGCCCAGGTCGAGCGGCCCGAGTTGTACTTCGACAGCTCGTCGTCGGGTTACGCGATCCTCAACACCACCGTGACCGAACAACCCTGCGATGGTCAAGAAGTTGCCGCGTACGAAGGAAACGGTGGGGTGCTGTTGGACTCGACGCTGCGCAAGCTGGCGTTCGCACTCGACGAATGGGACTACAACCTCATCGGCACCAGTTCCATCACGGACAGTTCGCGGCTGATCTCGATCCGCAACGTCAGCGAGCGCGTCGCAACCATTGCGCCATTCCTCTCGCTCGACGGCGACCCGTATCCGGTGGCCGTCGATGGTCGCGTGGTGTGGGTCATCGACGGGTACACGACCAGCAACCGGTACCCGTACGGCGAGGGCGCCGACCTCAAGCAACTCGATGCCGGCAGTGGTTTGAATCACCCCCTGAACTACGTCCGCAACAGCGTGAAGGCGGTGGTCGATGCCTACGACGGTTCGGTCACGCTCTACGAGATGGACCCCCGTGACCCAATTTTGAAGGTATGGGAATCGGCGTTCCCCAACCTGATTCAGCCGCTCTCGGAAATGCCGGCGGGTCTGCAGAGCCATCTGCGCTACCCCGAGGAACTGTTCCGCATTCAGACCGCCGCATACTCGAAGTACCGGCTGCCGGCGAGCGAGTTCTTCGAACGAAACGGTGCGTGGTCGGTTGCACTGGCAGCACCCGAGCAGACCAAGAACCTGCTGGATGCTGCGGGCAGCGTCGTCACTCAAGACACCATTGCCACCGAGACCGTCAGTAGCGATCAGTTCGCTTCCGACAGCAACTCGCCGCGCTTCGAGCCCTACTACACGATGTTCCATGCCGACGGTGGCGATGCCGCGACGTTCCAGCTGTACCGGCCTTTCCAGCCGTTCAGCCCCAATGATCAGTACAAGAACCTTGTCTCCTACATGACGGCGAGCAGCGACCCAGGCACGTACGGCCAGATGGTCGCGTACACGCTTCCGGACAGCACTCAGATCGACGGGCCGTTCAACGTCGGCGCATCCATGGTCTCGTTCCCCGACGTGTCGGCGTATGTCACCGCCAACAACCAGCAAGGCTCCACGGTGCAACTCGGCGATCTGCAGATGTTGCCGGTGGCCGATGGCGTGCTGTGGTTCCGACCCCTCTACGTCGAATCGAAGGGTTCTGGCCAGCCACTCACCAACAAGATGATCGTCAACTACAAGGGCAAGGTGGCGATGGGCGCGTCGTTCACCGATGCCGTGCGTCAGCTGTTCCCTGGCTTCAAGGCAAACGTCGGCGACGTGCTCGGCGCCACCCCGGTCGACCCGGGCACCGACCCCGGGACCACCCCGAGCACCGACGGTGCCACCGCCCAGGAGTTGTTGACGCAGGCCCAGCAGTTGTTCGACGACGCCGACGCGGCCTTGGAGAACAAGGACTTGGCGACCTACGACGCCAAGGTCAAAGCAGCTCGCGAGCTAGTGACCAAGGCACTTGCGCTGCTGGACAAGTAGTTACGAGCGGCGTCGAACCTGCTCGGCGAGCGCCGCAAGATCTTGTCGGAACGCAATCTCATAGCGCGCTTGCTCGGCGGCAAGTTTCACCTGTGAGGTCTTCAGGCCCTCGATCACCGTGTCGTCGATCCCGGGGCGGGCAGCGTCGGTGGCGTGTGCTGCAAGGCCATCGATATCGCGACCGAGTTCGCTGACCTGGTTGGCGAGTTCGGTACTGACGGCATTGACCCGCTGCTCGATGGCGGAGACCTGCTCGGTGATCTGGCGAGTGGTGGTGTCGTTGGTTGCCACACGCTGGGCCAACTGAGCAATCTGAGAGGCGATGCCTTCGGAACCGGCGAGGCGGTCCGAGAGTGCATTCACACGATCGCGAATATCGGCGTCGCCGGTGGCGGCAACGGCTGCGGCGCGGCGTTCTTCGGTCTCGTTGGTGAGCTCGCTGATGCGGTCGCGCAGGCTTCCGAGCTGGGCGCCGAACTCGGCCTGCGCGGTGACGCGCGCGTTGATCTGCGAGAGCTGGCTGGCGAATGCATCGATTGCCGACACTCGCTCGCTGAGCTCGTCGAGGCGTGCCACTGTCTCCGCATCGACAGCGGGCTCGGCCGGTGCCGGCGCCTGTTGCGCCAGCTCAGCGAGGCGGGCTTCCAGCTGTGCGACCCGTTGGTTGTCGCTGTCGGCGTCGACCCGCGCGGTGAGCGCTTCCAGCCGCGTCGCGATGGTGGGGTCGGGTGCGCTGACTGAACTGACAACCTCCAGGTGAGCTGCCAGCGCATCGATGCGAGCGACCAGCGCCGGGTCGGGCTCGACGGGAGTCGATGGGACCGCTGCCGCAGCCGCCGAGGCCGCGGTATCGGCGACGGCCTCGAGCTGAGTCTGGAGATCGGCGACTGTGGTGCGCAGGTCGTCGTCCCCGGAGCGTTCGCCCGCCATCGCGGTGGTGGTGGCGTCGAGCGCAGCAAGACGATTCTCGACCATTGCCTTTGCCTGCTCACTGGCTTCCAAGCGGGCGCGGAGATCCACCATTTCACTGCGTAGTGCGAGAAAGTCGACCGGATCGACGGCGTACTTCTTGCCTTTCGCCGGCTTTCCAACCGGGGCGGGTGGCGCAAACGTTGAGTCGGAAGTGTCGGATGCCGCGGCCTTCGGCTTCTTGCTGAACAGTCCCATGAGCTTCTCCACACGCGAGGGGTTTACGATTCCAGGATCGCTGCTCTACCGTAACCCGGTCGGGTGCCTGGGAGGCTGCCATGTCGTACAACCAGCTCGATCGAGTCGTGCACGACGCAGATGCGCACATCATGGAGCCGCCCACATGGTTGCGAGACCACGCCGACCCCGACATCCGCGACCGCCTGCCAACTCTCGACCTCAGCGGTGGCAGCGAGCTGCGCCAGACTGGGCCCGTCGAGGAGCAGTTGGCGGATCTCCACGTGACGTTTCAAAATTTGACCCAACGGCATGGCAGCGAGGCGTATCGCGCGACCGAGGCCGACGACATCATGCTCCGCAAGAACTTCGCAGCCACCGGGTCATTTCTGGCGCAGGATCGGCCGCGAGCGCTGGATCTGCTTGGGTTCGAGAGCCAACTGCTGTTCAACACCTTTCACAACAGTCGGCTCTTTCATTGGGAGCACGCCGGTGACCTTCCGCTGGCGTACGGCGCTGCCCGGGCGCACAACCGTGGCATGGTGGAGTTCTGTTCCGTCGACCGTCGGCTGCTGCCCACGTGTTACGTGCCGCTCGCCGATTTCGAGATGGCGGCCGCAATGGCAGCGGAGTCGGTGGCGCTTGGCGCGGCCGCGCTGTTGATCGCCAGCGGCTGCCCCGCCGGTCACTCGCCGTCACACCGCTCGCTGGATCGGGTGTGGGCGATTGCGCAGGAGGCCGACATTCCAGTGGTGTTCCACGTCGGTGGTACGGGCGACCTCATCGACCGCAACTACTTCAACAACGGGCTGCCGATTCCGCCCGACTTTCATGGCGGCGCCGAGAACTTCCGCTCGGTCGACTACATGGCCATCCCCTTCCCCCCGATGCAGACGTTGGCGACCATGGTGTTTGATGGCGTACTCGACCGCTTTCCGGCCCTTCGTTTCGGCGTCATCGAACAGGGCGCCATCTGGGTGCCCAGCTGGATGCGGCAGATGGAGAGCGCATTCGAGGCGTTCGTCAAGCACGAGGATCGTGTGCGGGCCCTGCAGTTGCGGCCGAGCGAATACGTCCGTCGATCGATGAAGTTCACGCCGTATCCCACCGAGGACGTCGGCTGGATCATCCAGCAGGCAGGTGCCGAGACGATGCTCTTCAACAGCGACTACCCGCACGTGGAGGGCGGCCGCCGGCCGATCGAGCGTTTCGAACGCAGCCTTGGTGACGCCAGCGAGGCCGTACGCCAGGCGTTCTATTGCGACAACTTCCTGCAGTTGATGGGTGCCGCCGCGCGGCACCTGCAACCGGTCGGCTGAGTCAGCTCACCGGCTGAATCAGCGTCACGCCATCGCCCATTGGCACGATGACACAGCGCACTCGCGGATCGGCCGCAACCTGTGCGTTGAACTCGCGCAACGCCACGGTGTCGCGATCCTGCTGCGCCTCGTCGAGCACCTTCAGCGACCACAGCGTGTTATCGACCAGGATGGTTCCGCCAGCGCACATTCGAGGTAGGAGCGCTTCGAAGTAGTTCGCGTAATTGGTCTTGTCCGCATCGATGAACGCGAGGTCGAAACGCAGATCGGCCGGCAAGCCGGCCAGCGTGTCGAGAGCGGGCGCGATGCGAAGGTCGATACGGTCCGCAACTCCGGCCAGTACCCAGTGCTCACGGGCAATCGCAGTCCATTCCTCACTGACATCGCAGCAAATGAGCCGCCCCTCGGGCCCCATCCCGCGGGCGATGCTGAGTGCTGAGTAACCGGTGAACGTGCCGATCTCGATCGCGGTGCGAGCGCCCATCGCGCTGGCGAAGATCTCGAAGAACGTGCCCTGGTCGCCGCCGATCTGCATCACGGACGCGCCGCCCGTGCGAGCTTCGGTGGCGGCCATGAGTTGGCGCTGCACGTCATCGGGTTGTGCCGAATGGGCGGTGATGTAATCCGCGAGCGAAGGGTCGACGACGTGGGTGCGAGACGGAGGCATGCGCCGACCGTACCGTACGCTTCAGGTGCCGTGCGTGGGGCTCGGTGGGTCGGCGGTGGCCGCCGCCAACGGCTGTGCACTCGCCAACTGGTCGCCCAGCAAGTGGACTGCGTGGGCACTGACCACGCCGATCAACGCGAGGGGAAGGAGGGCAGGGCTGACCAGCGAGGCCGCGATGATCGCTGCGGTCGCCGGCGCGCCGAGCGCCGTGGCCATGGACGCGGCAAGACCGACGCCCACCGCGACCGGCACCGGAATGGATGTCACCGCCAGGTGCAGCGCGAGTCCTGTTGCGCCCCCGATGAATGCGACCGGAAAGATCTTGCCGCCGCGGTAACCAGCGGCCAGGCAGAGACCGGTGGCAGCGACCTTGATCGCAATTGCGGCGACCACCGGCCACACGTGTTGTTCGTCGTCGATCAGCGAGAGCAGTTCCGGAATGCCAGCGAAGCGAACGTTCTCACCGCCCAGCACGTAGAGCGCCCCAAGGACCAGCCCGCCCAGGGTGGTGGTGAGAATGATGCTTCGCGCGTCAAGGCGGCGCGTGATCGGGCGTATCAGGTGAATCGCCCGGTCGACGGCCAGCCCGGCCCCGCCCGCCACGATGCCCACCACGACCGCCCACACGAGGTGGATGGGTCGAAACTGGATGTAGTCCAGCGGCAGTCGCCCGATTGGCACCTCGTCCATGACCTGCAACGTGAGCACGGCGGTCGCTCCGGCGGTGAGCGACGGCAGTACCAGCATCGCCATCGAGGAGAGTGCCGCCGAAGGAATCAGTTCCATCAGTGGAACGAGCCCGGCCAGCGGGCTTCCGAACATGGCGGCAAGCAACGCACCGAGTCCGGCGGCTTTCACCAGTGGACCCATCGGGCCGGGTATGCGCAGCCACCGTGCCATCAGCACCGAGATGCCTGCGGCCACCGGCAGCACCGCGCCCTCGGGGCCGAGCGAGGCACCAAAGCACAGGCCGACCAGACCGACGACGAGAATCCCCAGCAGCACCGGGATCTTGGCGTCGTCGTCGCCGGCGAGGATGTTGTGGCCGTCGGCGGGGTGAGCGCCGCCGTGGCCGGGCACCAACAGCAGCATGAGGCCGAGTGCCAGCCCGCCGACCGCGGCCAACGAGATGACGGAAAAGTTGCTGGGGTCGTGACCGATGACGGTGACCCAGAGGTAGTGCTGGACGCGATGCAGTAGCGCTTCGAATCCGACGAACCCAAGGGCGATCAACACGCCGAGCACTGCGCACACCCCAAGCAGGCGGGTCACGGCGAGCGAGTCCGGGCGTTGGGTCACTGCGCCGACGATAGCCCCACCCGGCTGGAGCGTCTGGCGTCCCAGTCGGTAGCGTCGGGCGCCATGACTGGCAACCGCCGATCCGGCGACGGCTTCCTTCGCTGCTCAGACGGCCAGACGCGGTGGGGAGTGTTCGGGGCCGCCGGCGTGGTGTTCGTCGTGCGCCCGGTCGACGAGCAGCCGTTGGTGATGCTGCAGATGCGTTCGGCGTGGGCGCACGAAGGTGGGACGTGGAGTTGCGCTGGCGGCGCGATCGACGAGGGGGAGTCGACCTACGAGGCAGCCCTGCGTGAGGCCACTGAAGAGGTCGGTGAAATTCCAGCCGACCATCACGAACTCGGGGAGTACGCCTTCGTGCCGGCGACTGACTGGAAATACACGACGGTGGTGTTGCAGGTCGCTCACCGGTTTGGGACGTCCGCCAACTTCGAGACCGACGCGGTGGCGTGGGTGCCAGTTGCCGACGTGGCGTCGTTGCCGCTGCACGCCGGATTCGCCGCGGCGTGGCCCCATCTGCAAGCAATCATCGGCAGCGCGCCCCTCATCTAGCCATACCCAGTGCGAGTGCCACACGTCCAGTGCGAGTGCCAGACGACCACCCGAGTGCTCACACGCACCCCGGGGTAAGAGTGATAACACGTATGGTC
>JANLPB010000174.1:0-12964 GCA_031366885.1 Ilumatobacteraceae bacterium | reverse complement strand
TGACGTACCACCTGCTGTGGTCATTGGTCGTACTGCGCTCGCTCGCATCCGAATCCTGCGTGGCGACGTGGAGGAAGGTCTCGCACAGCTTGAGGACCTTGCCCTCCTGCTTGCGTCTGGCGAGGTCGATCCGCTGACCACGGGGATGATGATGTGCGAGCTGGTGTGCGCGGCACAGGGACTGGCCATGCACGACCGAGCCCGGGAGTGGACCACTCTGATGGACACGTGGCGACATGGCGTCGCGTTCGGCGGCATTCATGGACGGTGCCGCGTCCACAGGGCCGAGCTGCTCCGACTGTCTGGTCCGTGCAGTGCAGCAGAGGAGGAAGCACTGGGTGCATGCGACGACCTGCGGCCGTGGATGCGACGCGAGTTCGGTTGGCCGCTCGCCGAACTGGGCAACATTCGCCTGAGAAAAGGCGACCTCGCCGGCGCTCAGGAAGCCTTTCTCGCCGCTCACCACCACGCCTGGTCACCGCACCCGGGTCTCGCTCTCTTGCGGCTCGCACAGGGCAACATCGACGATGCACTGTCAGAGATTGCCGACGCCATCGAGAACCCGATTGCGATGCCGTCGAAGGAGCGTCATCCAATTGGGCAACTTCGTCTGGCGCCGTTGTTCGATGCGCAAGCTGAGATCGCGTCAGCGGCTTTGGACCTACCCACCGTCGAAGCTGCGGCTCGCGCACTTCGCGAGATAGCTGATCGGTTTCCCAGCCGAGCGCTCGACGCGTGCGCGGCGCTCGCCGAGGCTCGGGCAAGTCTGCTCCGTGGCGACACGAAGTCGGCCATCGTCGGTTGCACGACAGCGATCGTCACATGGGCCGATATCGGGGCGCCGTACGAAACGGCGGTAGCGCGACTCGTGCTGTCGGACGTGTACGAGCGGGCTGGGAACCTCGACCGAGCGCGCATCGAGTTATCGGCTGCGGCCGTTTCGCTCCGCTCCTATGGCGCAACCCGAATGGCGGATCTCGCGGACGAACGCCTTGGCGGGAGGACCGTAGAACGCCCGGTGCCGCCGAGTGCGCGCAGTCATGAGGGCAGGTTCCAGTGCGAAGGCGACTTGCGCCATGTGGCGTTCGGGTCCGTCGACGGTGCCGTTCGCGACCTGAAGGGTTTCCGCTACATCGAGCGATTGTTGGCAGACCCGGGGCGCGAGTTTCACGTCCTCGACCTTGTTGCTGTCGAGCAGGGCACGCTGCCCACCCGCGCAGCGGCGGTTGGACCGGTGGAGATTGAAGGAATGTCCGGCGCCGGGATACCGCTACTCGACGAGACAGCAAAGGCTGCGTACCGACGCCGGTTGGCCGAGGTGGACGACGACATCGACGACGCAGTGCGGATGAACGACCCGCACCGTCGGGCGTTGGCAGAAACTGAGCGCGGTTTCCTGCTCGCCGAACTTGCAAGTGCTGTCGGCTTGGGTGGGCGCCTGCGGTCCGTCGGCAGCGACTCTGAACGGGCTCGAATGGCTGTGGCCCGCTCTATTCGGTACTCGCTCGACCAGCTTCGCCGACAGCATCCCGCTCTGAGCGCCCACCTCCACCATGCAGTACACACCGGCACCTACTGTCGCTACGTAGGCGATCCGCTGAACCCCGTCACCTGGTCGCTCTGACAGCAACGCTCGTGGTCGCCGTTACAGTCAGCGGCCGTGTCTGACGAATTCGCTGCCCGGGTGCAGGCAGCCGCTGAGCTGCTGGAGACGGTCATCGCTGATCGCTCGCTACTGCAGGCGCTGCCGTTGGACCAGCGGACCCGGTTGCTCAGCGCGGCAGGCGATGTCTATGAGCCCGATGTTGAGGCGCGGCGTCGACAGATCAAGGCTGAGCGACGCGAGGTGAAGCAGCAGAAGGCCCAGCGCGACCAGGGAGCGCTCAACGAGACGGGCATCCGCTCGCTGCGGGCGAAGCCCGTCTTCACCACGCCAAATGTGTTTGCACCAGCGCTCGCGGGCCCGGACAAGATCGACGATGCGGCCGCGGACGAGCGCGAGTCGGCGCAACCGCAGCACTGCTACATCTGCAAGAGGAAGTATTCGCAGATCCATCCGTTCTATGACCAGATGTGCCCCGAGTGCGCGGCGTTCAATTACGCCAAGCGCAGCGAGTCGGCGGACCTCAGTGGTCGAGTCGCGCTGCTGACCGGTGGCCGCGTGAAGATCGGCTACCAGGCTGGCATCAAGCTGTTGCGGGCCGGTGCCCACCTGATCGTGACCACGCGGTTTCCTCGGGACTCAGCGCAGCGGTACGCAGCCGAGGCCGACTTCGCCGACTGGGGACATCGGCTCGAAATATTCGGACTCGACCTGCGCCACACGCCCAGCGTCGAGGCGTTCTGCCAGCACTTGCTCGACACGCGCGATCGGCTGGACTTCATCGTCAACAATGCGTGCCAGACCGTGCGTCGGCCGCCGGACTTCTACCGGCACATGATGGAGACCGAGTCCGCGGCGCTGTCGACACTGTCGTCTGCGGCCATCGGCCTGTTGGGTGCTTACGAGGGTTTGCGCGGCTACGACATGCTGTCGTCGGGTCGGTCCGACGAGATTGCTGGCTCGCCGGTACTACCTGTTGGCGTCACCCACTCGGCTCAACTGTCGCAGGCCGGGCTGCTACCCGAAGATCTCGCCGGCCGCGGGGACCTCTTCCCCGAGGGTCGGCTCGATCAGGACATGCAGCAGGTCGACCTGCGCGATCGGAACTCGTGGCGCCTGACGCTGGCCGAGGTGTCGTCCGTGGAGTTGCTGGAAACCCAATTGGTCAACGCGGTTGCACCGTTTGTACTCAATGCCCGGTTGAAGCCATTGATGCTGCGCACGCCTGATCGCGACAAGCACATCGTCAACGTGTCCGCCGTCGAGGGTCAGTTCTACCGACGGTTCAAGACCACCCGTCACCCGCATACCAACATGGCCAAGGCTGCGCTGAACATGATGACCCGCACCTCGGCCGCCGACTATCACGCGGATGGCATCCACATGAACAGCGTCGACACCGGATGGGTGAGCGACGAAGACCCAGTGCACATCGCCGAACGCAAGACGGCGCAGCACCACTTCCACCCTCCACTCGACATCGTCGACGGCGCCGCGCGGATCGTCGACCCGATCATCGACGGCATCAACACGGGTCAGCATGCGTGGGGCCAGTTCTTGAAGGACTACAAGCCCACCGATTGGTAGACGGCAGAGGTAGTCGGCATGGTTGACTGATCGGCCCATGCCCGTCTTGCTCGCCCTCGGTTCTGCGCTCGTGTATGGCGTCGGCGACTACTTCGGCGGCCGCGCCAGCAGGCGCCAGGCAAGTGTCATCGTTGCCGCGCTCGGCCAGATGGTCAGTCTTGTGTTGGTGCTTGCGGCAGTCGTGGTGATGGGCACGCCCGTGCCGTCGGCGAGCACATGGGCCTGGAGTGCGTTCGCCGGCGTCATCGGAGCGTTGGGCATTGCCGGCCTGTATCACGGCTTTGCACACGGCGAGATCTCCGTCGTTGCGCCGACAAGCGCTGTCGTGGGAGCGGTGGTGCCTGTCGTCGTCGGGCTACTGATCGGCGAACGCCCCGGGGGGCTCGCACTGATCGGCATCCTGATCGCGGTGGCGGCTGTGGCATTGGTGAGTGGCGCGATCGGCACCCACCAGCACAACACACCACCGCGGATTGTGGCGCTGGCGGTCGGTGTCGGCGCTTGCTTCGGCTTGTTGTTCGTCGCACTCGATCAGGCTGATTCCACTTCAGGTGTATGGCCGTTGGTCATTGCCCGCTTTGCATCGGTTCCGATGCTGCTGGGTCTCGCTGGGCTCACGCGGGCGCGTCCGGCGCGCCATCGCGGTTCGATGCAACTGGCGGTGGCGGCCGGCGTCTTCGACATGGGGGCAAACGTGCTGTATCTGGCTGCGGTTCGCGGCGGCATGTTGGCCGTCGTCGCCGTCGTCGCCTCCCTCTATCCGGCCAGCACGGTGGCGCTCGCCTTCGCGCTCGACAAGGAGCGGCTGTCGAAGTGGCAGACGATCGGCCTGATTGCGGCCGCGCTGGCGCTGGTGCTCGTCAGCGTCAGTCGCCAGTAGCCCCGGCCGCCACCGCCTGTCGGGTGTCGGCGGCGCCCCGTTCCGACCAACTTCGGCGCTGAGGTGCGGTAGTACCGCAGATGAACGCCGATGTTGGGTTAGCGGGGGAGGCCGAGGACGCGCTCGCCGAGGATGTTGCGCATCACGTTGGAGGTGCCGCCCATGATCGTGTAGCCGGGGGCGTAGGCGAGGCCCTTGGTCACGTCGTCCCACAACATCGCCTGCGGGCCGAGCACTCGTGAGACGAAGTCAGCGACTCGAATCTCGTGCTCCGTGCAGAAGCACTTGGTTGCCGCACTGAAACCGGTGGGCGCCTGCTTGAGTACCTCACGGATCACCAGAATGCGGCCAATGCGGTAGCCGATCTCCAGCTTGGCGATCTCGTCGCGCACGACGGAGTTGGTGATGTCCGCGTGCTCGAGGGCAGTCAGATAATGCGCGTGATTGCTGACCAGCCGGTCGATGCCGCCACGCTCGTGCTCCAGTTGGCGCATGGTCTGCTTGAAGGCGCCACCTTCGAGGCCCACCAGATTTGCGACCGGCACGCGCACGTCGGTGAAGAACACCTCGCAGAAGTGTCGGTTGGTGGTCATGTCCTTGATCGGGCGCACCTCAATACCGGGCGTATCCATCGGGACGATGACTTCGCTGATGCCGGCGTGCGGCGGGCCGTCCTGCGAGGTGCGGCAGATGAGGTAGCAGTAGTCGCTGACCGCGCCGAAGCTGGTCCAGATCTTCTGCCCGTTGATCACGAACACATCACCCCGACGTTCGGCGGAGGTCTTCAGGCTGGCCAGATCGCTGCCCGCGTTTGGCTCGCTCATGCCAATGCACCAGGTGGTCTCGCCGGCAACGATGCCTGGCAGGAAGGCCGCCTGCTGGTCGGGCGTCCCGTATGCGAGCAGGGCAGGGCCCATCTGACGGTCTGCAAACCACGATGCGGCAATCGGCGCGCCGGCCTTGATCAACTCTTCGCCTACGATCAGCCGATCGATGGCGGGACTGGCGGCGCCGCTGTAGGGGTTGTCCGGCCAGGTCATACCAATCCAGCCGTGGCCGGCCAGTTCCTTGGAGAACTCCTTCGAGTACCCGTTGATCCACGAGTCGTTGCTGCGGCCGTAGCGAGCAACGGCGTCGGCCGCGACTGCAGCGGCCTTCTCGCGCAGTGCCAGTTGCTCGGCTGTCCAAGAAAAGTCCATCATCGCTGATGCTAGGTGTGCGGACACTGGTGGCAGAACTCGGCCCACCTCGTTTGCCGACGGCCCTTTCCGGCGAGCTATGGTGATACAAGTCCGATACAAGTTGCGATTCAACGCTGTGAGAAGGGTGTGCTGTCATGGCAAAGATCAAGGTCAAGAACCCGGTCGTCGAGATGGACGGCGACGAGATGACGCGCATCATCTGGCAGTTCATCAAGGACAAGCTGATCCTGCCGTACCTCGACATCGAGCTGGATTATTACGACCTCGGCATTGAGCACCGCGACGCCACCGACGACCAGGTCACCATCGACTCGGCCAATGCCACCAAGCGCCACGGCGTTGCGGTCAAATGCGCCACCATCACGCCCGACGAGCAGCGCGTGGAGGAATTTGGCCTGAAGAAGATGTGGAAGAGCCCCAACGGCACCATCCGCAACATCCTCGGCGGTGTCATCTTTCGCGAGCCCATCGTCATCTCCAACATTCCCCGTCTGGTGCCGGGCTGGACAAAGCCGATCGTCATCGGCCGTCATGCCCATGGCGACCAGTACAAGGCCACCGACTGGAAAGTGCCTGGCGCCGGAACAGTCACCATGACCTACAAGCCCGCCGATGGCGGTGAGGCCGTCGAAATGACGATTGCCGACTACGGCGACGACGGTGGCGTGGTGATGGGCATGTACAACTACAACGACAGCATCCGCGACTTCGCTCGCGCCTCGCTGCGCTACGGCCTCAACCGCGGTCTGCCGGTGTACCTCAGCACGAAGAACACCATCCTCAAGGCCTACGACGGCTCGTTCAAGGACATCTTCGACGAGGTTTACCAGACCGAGTTCAAGGCCGACATGGATGCCAAGGGCCTTACCTACGAGCACCGCCTCATCGACGACATGGTTGCCTGCGCCATGAAGTGGGAAGGCGGCTACGTGTGGGCCTGCAAGAACTACGACGGCGACGTGCAGAGCGACACCGTTGCCCAGGGCTTCGGCTCGCTCGGTCTGATGACCAGCGTGCTGATGACCCCCGACGGCAAGACCATCGAGGCCGAGGCCGCGCACGGCACGGTGACTCGCCACTACCGCGAGCACCAGAAGGGCAACAAGACCTCCACCAACCCCATCGCCAGCATCTATGCCTGGACCCAGGGTTTGACCTACCGCGGTCAGATGGACGACACGCCCGAGGTCGTCGCGTTCGCGCAGGCGCTGGAGAGCGTGTGCATCGAAGCCGTCGAGGCGGGCGAGATGACCAAGGATCTGGCGCTGCTGATCAGCAAGGACGCTCCGTGGCTGACCACGGAGGACTTCCTCGACGCACTCGACCGCCGCCTCCAAGCCAAGATGGCCTAGCGGCCGGCCTCGCGGTCCAGCTCGGCCTTGTAATCGTGGGCCAGCGCGGCTCGCGTTGCCGCTTCATCCTCGACGACGCCCTGGCTGGCCAGCACTGCTGACCCGTCGGGGACGTCGGCCATCTCGGCCCACACATCCGTGTCCCACATGCCGCTGCGCATGAAGGCCTTCGCGCAGTGCATGTAGGTGGTGTCGAGCTGGAACACGATGGCTGACTTGGGCACCGTCGGTAGGTCGAAGCTGGCGAGCAGCTCAGGGTCGACGCTGATGTGCGCTGTCCCGTTGAGGCGAACGGTCTCGGTCTGTCCAGGCGTGATCATCAGCAGGGCGACCTTGCCGGTGGCGACGACGTTCATCAGCGTGTCGAGGCGGTTGTTGCCGCCGAGGTCGGCGATGGCCAAGTGCGTGGGGGACAGCACTTTGATGAATCCACTCGGCCCGCCACGCGGCGACACGTCGGCGTTACCGTGGGCATCGAAGGTGCCGATTGCAGCGAATCGGCAGCGGGCGGCGACTGCGGCCGTGGCCTGGTCGAGCTGCGGGCGTTCCTTGCCGAGAGTGCCGGGGTGCGCATTTCGATAATGGGTGCGCAGAACCTCGAGCGAGTCCACCCGGTGCTGGTCGTTGTGGGGATCGAACATTTCGCAACCGTATCGTTGGGCGCCCATGCGCCTGACAGATTTCGACTACGAGCTCCCCGTCGAACGCATTGCGCAGCATCCCATCGAGCCGCGCGACTCCGCGCGACTGCTCGTCGACCAAGGTTCGCTCGCACCCTTGCACCGGCACGTCGCCGAGCTTGGAGAGTTCCTTCGTGACGGCGACGTGCTGGTGGTCAACGACACGAAGGTGATTCCTGCCCGCCTCCGCCTGGCTCGCGCGACCGGTGGCTCTGCAGAAGTGTTGCTGCTGGAGCCACTTGATGGTGATCGGCGTACCTGGGAGGCAATGGTTCGCCCGGCGAAAAAGATGAAGCCGAATGAAGAGCTGTTCGCCGCCGGAGCCCCGTTGGTTCGCGTGCTGCGACGCAGCGAGGCGGGCGACACGATGATCGTGGAGCTGGTTGGGGAGGGCGACCCGCTGGCGCTACTGGCTACCCATGGCGAAATGCCACTACCGCCGTACATCACGGCCCGCCTTGATCGCCCCGACCGCTATCAAACCGTGTATGCGAATCAGCCTGCGTCGAGCGCTGCGCCGACGGCGGGTCTGCACCTGACCGCGCAGTTGATCGACTCGCTTGCGTCTCGCGGCATCGAGACTGTCCGCGTGGAACTCGTGGTCGGGCTCGACACCTTCAAACCGGTGAGCGCCGACGACCCGCGGGACCATCAAATTCACAGCGAGCGCTACCGAGTTCCTGCCGAGGTGACGCTGGCTTGTGCAGCCGCCCGACGCGTTGTTGCAGTTGGGACCACAAGCGTTCGGGCACTCGAGAGTGCCGCAACACTCGGCGAAGCTGAAGGCAGGACGAGGTTGTTCATCCACCGGCCGTATGAGTGGAAGGTCGTCGATGCTCTGATGACCAACTTCCACATGCCACGCACCACGCTGCTGATGATGATCGATGCATTCGTCGGCTCCAGATGGCGAACCCTGTATGAAGCAGCGCTTGGCGAGGAGTATCGCTTCTTGAGTTTCGGCGACGCGATGTTGCTGGATCGGAGCCTGACGTAGTGCACCCAGTTCGATTCGACCTCAAGGCCGCCGACGGCACGGCGCGCACCGGCGTTGCACATACCGCGCGCGGCAGCTACCAGACGCCGTGCTTCATGCCGGTGGGAACTCGTGGCGCCATCAAATACCTCAGCGCCGACGACTACGAGCGCCTCGGCGCCGAGATCGTGTTGGGCAACACCTATCACCTCATGCTTCGCCCCGGTGCAGAGACCGTGGCCCATTTCGGTGGACTGGGCAAGTTCTCTGCGTGGCGCGGGCTGACACTCACCGACTCGGGCGGCTTCCAAGTGTTCTCGCTGGAACCCAAAGTCGACGATGACGGCGTCACCTTCAAGAGCACGTACGACGGTTCCTCGCACCGATTCACGCCCGAGATTGCGGTGCACACTCAGGAGCTGCTGGGTGCCGACATTCAGATGGTGCTCGACGTGTGTGCGCCGCTGCCGTCGTCACCCGAGGTCATCCGTCAGGCTCTGGAGCGAACGTCAGCGTGGGCACGGCGCGCCAAGGTGGCTCACCGGCGCGATGATCAGGCGCTGTTCGGCATCGTGCAGGGCGGAGTGAGCGAGGAGATGCGTGCCGAAAGCGCCCACCGCACGGTCGAAGTGGGTTTCGACGGGTACGGCATCGGTGGCCTGAGCGTGGGGGAGACTCGCTCTGAGATGCTTCCGGCGTTGGCCGCGGCACTGGCTCATCTTCCCGCCGATCGGCCTCGCTACCTCATGGGCGTCGGCGACCCGGCCAGCCTGGTCGAGGCTGTCGGGCTGGGTGTCGATCAATTCGACTGTGTGATGCAGACTCGAATTGGCCGCCACGGCACCGCCATGACCAGCGAAGGCAAGCTCCATGTGAAGAACGCGAAGTTCGCCCTTTCCGACGAGCCGCTCGACGCAACATGTCGCTGCGAGGTGTGTGCCCGGCACAGTCGGGGCTACATCCGCCACCTGTTTCAGGTAGGCGAGCCGACCGCGTCGCGACTGCTGAGTCTGCACAACATCTCGTGGACGTTGCAGCTGATGGGCTCGATGCGGGTGGCGATTGCGGAAGGACGGTTCGACGCGCTGCGTCGGGAGATTCTCTCCGTGTGGGCATGACCGCCGTAAGCCCGGCTTGCCTGGCTACAATCGCACGTCGGTCAACGAGGCCTCGGCCTCCATCGTAAACACCTGGACTCCTCATGCATCTGTCCCCACTCCTTGCTGCGTCAAGCAACTCCAACCCGCTGCCGTCGCTCATCATTTTCATGCTGATCCCGGTTGCGATGTACTTCTTGCTGATTCGTCCGCAGCGCCGTCGACAGCGCGAGGCAGTGGCGCTGCAGAGCGCAATTGAGGTGGGCGATGAGGTCATGACGACGTCGGGTGTGTATGGCTTCGTCACCAGCTTCGACGGCGATATCGCATGGTTGGAGATCGACGACAACGTGCAGATCCGGATTGCGAAGCAGTCGATTCAGCGCAAGGTCGACACGGCCAAGGGTGAAACGGCCGTGCCGACAGATGACGGCACGAAGGCCAAGCAGACCAAGATCGACGACGTCATCATCGCTGACACCACCGATTCCACCGGGGACTGACCACCTCACATGCGCAGGAAGCTCATTCTCTCGTTGGTGATCATCATGGTGGCCTCCTTCGGTTCGTTCTTCGTGGTGCTGGCAACCGGAACCCACCCGACCCTTGGCCTCGACCTGCAGGGTGGCGTGTCGGTCACGCAGGAACCCAAAGTTGGCACCGATTTCAGCAGTGCCAGCCTCGACCTCGCGGTCGAAAAGATCCGCGAGCGCGTCGATGCTCTGGGCGTCGCCGAGCCTGAGATCTTCCGCCAGGGCGATGCCATCATCGTCAACCTTCCTGGGGTGCAGAACCAGAACGAAGCCATTGCGCTGGTACAGGTCACCGGCAAGGTGTACCTGCGCCCGGTGATGAGCCAGTGCCAGACACTAGATATCAGCGCGACGACCACCACGGTGGCCGGCGCTACGACAGTTCCCGGCAGCACAGTGCCCGGTGCCACCGTTCCGGCCACGACTGTGGCTGGAAGCACTACGACCGCAGCGCCTGGCCCAGGCCGTAGCGTCAGCAGCAGCAACACCTCGACCACCGTCGACGCAACTGCCACCACGACTGCTACCACGATTGTCGGCACCGAGACGACGGTTGGCATCACGCCAATTAGTGCCACGACGACACCAGTCACCACGCCCTCTGGCGCGACGACGACTACCGCTCCTCAGGCGGTGGACAAGAATGGCCTGCCGATCCCGGAGAGCGATCCGGAGAACTCGCAGTTCCTGCCGGTGCAGGGCGCCAACCCGCCCCAGTACTGCTTGGTCGGCCCGCAACAGGGCACCGGCGAGGTCTTCCAGGACAACGCCAGCGCCACCATCATTCCGAACTCGGGCTGGGGCGTCACTGTCGACTTGCGAGATGGGGCAGCGGGTAACGACGTCTGGAACGCCTTGGCGTCACAGTGTTTCAACAAGTCGCAGTTGTGCCCCACCGGCCAGCTGGCCATTGAGCTGGACGGCACCCTGCAGTCGGTGGCCAATGTCCAGACGGACAACTTTCAGGGCAGCGTGCAGATCAGCGGCTCGTTCAGCGAGAGCGAGGCCCGCAACCTTGCCCGCGTCATCAACAGCGGGTCATTGCCGGTGGAGCTGGAGTTGCGTTCGGTGCAGAACGTATCGCCGACACTGGGTGCCGATTCACTGCGAGCAGCGTGGATCTCGGGCCTGGTCGGCCTGATCATGGTGCTGATCTTCATGGTGCTCTACTACCGAATGTTGGGCCTTATCGTCGCCCTCGGCCTGATGATCTCGGGTGCCATTCTGTGGAGCGTCGTCTCCTTCCTGTCCAAGACCCAAGGTCTTGCCCTGTCGCTCTCAGGCATCGCCGGCATCATCGTGTCGGTAGGTGTCACGGTGGACTCGTACGTGGTCTTCTTCGAGCGACTGAAAGACGAAGTCCGGTCTGGAAAGACGTTGCGTAACAGCGCTCAGCGGGGCTTCCAAGGAGCGTGGCGCACCATCGTCATTGCCGACCTGGTCTCGCTGATTGGTGCGTTTGTGCTGTGGTACCTGACCGTCGGTGCCGTTCGGGGCTTCGCCTTCTTCCTTGGCCTGAGCACCGCCTGCGACCTGCTGGTCGCTTACTTCTTCACTCGGCCGATGGTGCTGCTGTTGGCCCGCACGAAATGGATGGAGCGCCGCAAGGTGATGGGCATCGAAGTCACGCCGATCGGTGCTGCGTCATGAGCGGCAGCGACATGGATAACGGCAGGGGTAATGGCAGCGGCAGCAACGTCATCGATGCCGACGTGGCCGTGGCTGCCACCTCCGACGCTTCACTGATTGCTCACCGTCGTGGCGTTTTTGGCCGCCTTTACCACGGTGAGACCGCCATCGACTTTTACGGCAGGCGGTGGATCGGCCTCGGCTTTTCCATCGTCATGCTGCTGATCAGCGTCGGGTCGTTGGTCGGCAATGGCTTGAACCTCAGCCTGGATTTCAAGGGTGGCGTGGTCTGGACCGTTCCGTCGGCAACACTCACCGAAGACCAGGCACGTGCGGTGCTCGACGACCACGGCCTCGAAGGCGCGAACGCGAAGGTGCAGGAGTTCATCAACAAGAGTGACAACCTGCGCACGCTGGAGGTGCAGGTTGGTGAGCAGCCAGACGCTGTTCGTCGCGATCTGCAGCAGGCGTTTGCAGACGAAGTCGGCGTGCCGACCGAGTCCGTGAGCACTCAAGCCGTCAGCTCGACGTGGGGTAAGAGCATCACCGAGAAAGCGCTACGAGCGCTCGTGGTGTTCCTTGTGTTGGTTGCTGGCTTCATTGCGTGGCGTATGGAATGGCGGATGGCGCTCGCTGCAATCGCCGCCATGCTGCACGACGTGTTGCTCAGTGTGGGCATCTACTCGCTGTTTGGCTTCGTGGTCACGCCCGCAACGGTTGTCGCGTTCCTCACTATTCTGGGCTTCTCTCTTTATGACACCATCGTGGTATTCGACAAGGTGCAGGAGAACCAGAAGCGCTACGCCACGGCGCGTATGCCGTACGCGGACATTCTCAACGTGTCGATGAACCAGGTGCTGATGCGGTCGTTGAACACCAGCATCGCCGCCATTCTGCCGGTGCTGTCCCTGCTGGTGCTCGGCTCGGGCATTCTGGGCGCAGTCACCTTGCGCGAGTTCGCACTGGCGCTGCTCGTGGGCCTCATTACCGGTTCGTATTCGTCGATCTTCGTGGCCTCGCCGCTGGTTGCAATCGCCAAGGAGCGCGAGCCGCGGTTCAAGCCGCTGCGCGGGCCCCACGCCACCGGTGCCGAGCTGGAGCGCCTTGTCCACGGTGGCATTCCTGGTGGCCGCCGCGAGCAGCGTCGCGCTGCTCAGGGTGAGAGCACGGTGGTGGCTGGTGCACCTGTCAGCGCTGAAGCATTGCTGACTCACACTCCTCGGCCACGGAAGAAGAAGCGTCGCGTCTGACGCGCCGCGTTACCCTTGCGACATGGCGACGAATTCTCACTGGATCACGCGACTCGTTCGTGACATTCCAGACTTCCCTCAGCCGGGCGTGACGTTTCGTGACATCACCCCGTTGCTCGGCGACGCCGAGGGTTTCTCCAAGTCGATCACCGAACTGGTCCACCGCTTCGGCGAC
>JANLPB010000170.1:0-9016 GCA_031366885.1 Ilumatobacteraceae bacterium | reverse complement strand
CGCGACCGCGGCGGCGGCGCCGCCGCTGGAACCGCCCGGCGAGTGATCGGTGTTCCATGGATTCCGAGTGGCACCCCAGGCGGTTGGCTCCGTGCACGGAAGACTTCCGAATTCGGGGCTGTTCGTTCGACCGGCGATGACGAAACCCGCGGCGCGGTAGCGGCTAACCAGCGTGGTGTCGGTGGCCGACAGCGGCATGGCGTCCTTCAGCGCTTGATTTCCGTTGGTGAGCGGCTGCCCGGCGTAGTGCGCCCACAGGTCCTTGAGTAGCGTCGGCACCCCGCGAAACGGCCCTGCGGGCAGCGGCGCGGCTGCGGTAGCTCTGGCCTCGTCGAACCAGCGGATGATGACGGCGTTGAGCGCTGGATCGATGGCCTCGATGCGTTCGATGGCTGCGTCCAACAACTCCAGCGGGGTGGCTTCACCTCGTTCGACAAGACCCGCCTGGTCGGTTGCGTCGAGCCATCTGGTTTCGTCTGCGAATGAACTCATCGTGCCTGTGTAGCACTTGGTCAGTAGCTTGAGTGGAGCCGTGACGACTCCTGAGGCCATCTCCCCACCACGAATGTCAACCAAAGAGGTGCTCCGTTTCGGCGGTGTGCGGGCGTTGCTGATCTCCAACGGTGTGTTGTTCACCGGCGTCTCATTGCAGGCTGCGGCGCTGGGTCTGCAGGCGTACAGCATCAGTGGTCGCGAGGCCGACCTCGGCTGGATCGGGCTGTGCGAGTTCCTTCCCGCAGCTCTGCTGGTGCTGGTCACGGGCACCGTGGCCGACCGCTTCAACCGCAAGCGAATTGCGGTGATCGCGATCAGTGGTGAAGTGGCATGTGGTGTTGCGCTCACCTGGTACGCCACGACCAACCCGACTGACGTACGCCCCCTGTTCTTCATCGCGTTCGCGTACGGCATCGCGCGCGCCTTCTTGGCGCCGGCCACCAGGCCAATGCCACCGATGGTTGCACCCGAGGGCGGCATTCCACAGGTCATAGCGATGTATTCGGCGACATGGACCGGCGCCACCATTCTCGGGCCTGCGTTGTCCGGCCTGCTCTTCGCGTGGGATCCGGCAGCGGCCTACTTCGCATCAACTGTTCTCGTCGTCATCGCCGGCATCAAGATTGGTCGTTTGCGGTTCCTCCGCCAGCCCGAGCGCACCGAACCGAATGAGAAGCCGACGTTCCGCAGCGCAATCGAGGGCTTGCTGTTCGTTCGTCGCACGCCGATTCTCTTTGCGGCGATCGGTCTCGATCTGTTCGCCGTGCTGTTCGGTGGTGCGGTTGCGTTGCTGCCAGCGATTGCCGACACGCGGCTCGGGGTGGGCGAGGTCGCGTACGGCTTCTTGCGAGCCGCGCCGGGGATCGGTGCTGCAGCAATGGCCGTGCTCCTTGCGTTCAAACCGCTGCAACGGCGGATCGGGCGCGGGCTACTGCTGGCTGTGTTCGTGTTCGGCGCCGCCACCGTCGTGCTCGGCCTCACACACAACTACTGGCTGGCGTTCCTGGCGCTGATGATTCTTGCGGGCGCCGACATGGTCAGCGTGTACATCCGCGGCTCGCTGGTCCCGCTGGTGACGCCCGACGAGAAGCGCGGCCGAGTGATGGCTGTGGAGAACGTGTTCATCGGTGCGTCCAACGAGCTTGGTGCGTTCGAGAGTGGACTTATGGCCCAGGCCATCGGCACGCCGGCCACGGTGATCGGCGGCGGCGTGGCCACCATTGCGATCGTGGGTATCTGGTGGTTTAGCTTCCCTTCGCTGCGCAACGTCGATCGCTTCGAGGACCTCGGCCACTGACGACTTTCGGCATTATCGGCGCTTCATCATCCAACGCAGCCGGTGGGCCTTTTCGAACGTCGATTCTATGGCCAACTGGCCGATCGAGTTCGCCAACGTCGGGTACACGTGAACCGACTCTGTCACGTCGTCCAATCGCAGTTCGCGGTTGATCGCAAGCGTGAGTTCGTGAATCATCTCGCCGGCGCTCGGGGCCAGGACGTGGGCGCCCACGATGCGTCCCTTCGCCGTGACGACTACGACCGCGCCCTGCGGGTGAGCGTCGGTGCGAGCGCGGTCGTTGCTGCTGAGATCAATTCGCCACGAATCCGAATCTGTGCCGTACAGCTCTTCCGCCTTGTCAACGGTCAGGCCCACGCTCGCCAGTTCGGGGTCGGCGAAGACACACGCCGGGATCGCCGCATCGACGCTGCGCTTGCCGGGGAAGAACATGTCGCGCACCGCCCGAACGGCTTCGTAACCAGCCGAGTTGGTGAGGTATCGACGGCCAGCGGCATCGCCCGCGGCGTAGACAGTGCGCACCGCCGTACGCCCGCGTTCGTCCACCTGGATGCCCCGTTCGGTCACCTGAATTCCTTGTTCCACCAACCCGAGGTCGGCGGTGTTGGCGGTTCGGCCTGCCGCCACCAGCACACCCGCGACGCGAAGCTGCACACGCTGGCCGTCATGAGCCACGTTGGCTTCGATGTCCACCAGGCCATCCGGGCGCCGCGTGCACGAACGCACGTCGGCGCTCGTGTGGACGACGACGCCCTCGTCGGTCAGCAGCTGGCTGAGCCTGGCGACCAGCGACCGTTCTTCTCGCGGCAGCAGGGTCGACGCCCGCTGCAGCACGGTCACCTCGATGCCAAGGCGCTGCAGCGCCTGCGCCATCTCGACACCCATCGGGCCACCACCGATGATGGCGAGGCTGGACGGTGGTGCATTGAGCTGAAAGAGGCTCTCGCTGGTCAGGCACCAATCGGTGCTGAGCCCAGTGATCGGCGGGACGTGTGGTCGGCTGCCGGTGCAGAGCAGCACGAACCGCGTCTCCAGCACCGTGGGCGGACCAACGTCGGGCTGCACCGTCACCTGGTTGGCGCCGGTCAGGCAGGCTTGCCCAGTGAACAGCTCCGCGCCCATCTGCTGGTAGCGATGCGGATTGTCGTCGGTTGCGGCAATTTCTGCCTGCACCGATCTGGCTCTGCGCCACACCGTGGGCAGATCGATGGCGGGCTCGACCGCGCCGATACCGACACGGTGCGCGGTACGCATGAGGTGGGCGACCTTCGCGCTTGCGACGATCGCCTTCGAAGGAACGCAGCCGGTCCACAGACAATCGCCGCCGAGACGGCCCCGTTCGACTGCGGCCACACGCAGACCGAGGCCGCTGGCAAACTCGGTCGCGGTGAGGCCGGCCGAGCCCATGCCGACGACGACAAGGTCGTAGCTCATCGGTTGTTGACCCACAGCCAGATTGCGAGCGGGATCAGTACCCACGCCAGTGAGAGCAACACGATTGCGTAGACGGCGAAGTCGTAGCTGGCGTCCTTCGGCGGCGAACCGCACGCCCCGATTGTTTCCCACAACGCTTTCATCGGCTGGTCGGTGCTCAGCCGGATCCGTCGCCGAGCGACCCCCGCCGAGTAGAGCGCGGCCCACGCGAGGCCGACGAACACGACGCCGAAGACGGCGACGAAGATGATGATGCCGACAGTGTCGTTGAACGCCCAATCCAGGAACGCACGCAGCACCGAGACAGCGGAGGACAGCACAGCACCGCCAAGCAGAAACGTGGGCACACCGAGTGGATTGCCCTTGTAGCCGGGCTCGGCGCGGGCAGCGTCGATGCGGGCCCGGCGCAGCATGTGGTGCTCCTTGGACTCCCATGCCGAGTTGGCTTCGCGCCGTTCGTAGAGTTTTCGGATGCGAGTGACGACCGTGTTCTGGTGCCCCTTCACGATCCAGCGCGTCATCTGCTCGACGATGTAGCTGGCGACTGGCACCAGCGGCCCGAGCCGCGGCAGATCCGGCGTGCGGGCACCATTGCGGTCCAGCACCTCGAGCGAGCGCATTGCCATGCGATGCGCCTCTTCGAACCTGTCGGGACGCCACAGCGGTCGCACTTTCGAAAGTTCATTGACGATGTCCTGTTCTGGCTTCCCGCTGCCGGCGATCTGCTCCAGCAGCGCGCCCTTTTCCTCCGGCGTGTCGGCGCGCAGGACGCGTAGGGCGTCGATGCGATCGAGGATCAACTCGTCGGCCAGGTGCATGTGGCCGCCGTCTGCCAACGCGGTTGCATCGATGGGGTGGTCCGCTGGTGTCGCTTCAGGCATCGAACTGCCACGTTAGTGCTGCTGCCCAGGTTCATCGATCCGCGTGGGAGCCTGCCGGAATTGCCTAATGTGTCGGCGGAGCGGGAGCTAGCCACACGCAAAGGGAGTACGTAATGTCCGAAAAGAAGGGTCTCGTTCAGGAGTTCAAGGAGTTCCTGACCACGGGCGATCTCATGTCGATCGCGGTTGCGTTCATCATGGGTCTCGCCGTCAAGACACTCATCGACTCGTTCGTGAAGGACATCTTCACTGGCACCATCGGTCTGTTCGTCAAGTGCACCGACATTTTCGACGCCACTGGTAAGAAGATCGGGCAGGATTGCTCGGGCCTCACCGGCAAGCACTACAAGAGCCTGGCCTGGGGAAGTTTTCTCAATAGCGTCGTCAACTTCGTCATCATGGTTTTGGTCGTGTTCTGGATCGTCAAGGTCTACAAGAAGGCCACCAAGCGCAACCTGGCGACGGATGGTCCCAGCGAAGTCGACCTCCTTACAGAGATTCGCGACCAGTTGAAGTCGCGCGACTGACGCATTCGATTTCGTCGCATCGATGGGCCCGTGGCCATGTGTCACGCGCCTGTCGGTCGGGCTGACTTGCAACTCGGGTGTGCAGTCGGTCCAATAGACGCACTCATGTTTTTTCGGCGCATCGCATTCCTGCTCGGCCTTTTGGCCGTGGCCACCGCATGCGGTGCCGCCGCGTCTGGCCAGGGTGTCGACCCGCCTGGTACGGCCCCCATCGGCGGCCTGCCCGCGCAGCATTCCACCACCGTGGCGACGATCGCGGCATCCTCGACGGTCTCAACGGTCCGGCCCACCACCGTTTCAGTCGCCGCCGCCGAGACGGTGGGCGCGCTGGTCAGTGGCAACCGGGTGATCCTCATCGGCGACTCGGTGATGGCCAGCACCTCCCGGCGCTACGGCGGGGAGATGTGCGCAGCATTGGTGCCACTGGGCTGGCAGGCGGAAGTCGACGCGGAGACCGGACGTTTCATCGACTTCGGCGATCAGGTCCTGGACCGGCGGCTCGCCGCAGGGTGGGACGCGAGCGTCGTGCTGCTGGGCAACAACTACGGCGACAACCAGGACGTGTACCGCCAGTACCTCGACGCGATGGTTGCCCGACTCTCGCCGCAACCGGTCGTGCTGCTCACTGTCACCGAGTTCAAGCCATCGCGGGCGCAGGTCAACGCGGTGATACTCGAGATGGCACAGAAGTATCCGAACGTCATCGTGCTCGATTGGGCAGCGGTCACCGCCGCCGATCGTTCGCTCACCGGGCCAGACGGGTTGCACCTCACTCCGTCAGGTCGCCAATCGTTGGCGGCTCAGGTGGCGTTGGTGTTGGGCGCGGCGCCGGTGCAACCGGGGAAGTGCCTTTCCACCAACTTCGCCGATGATTCCAGCGGGCCAGTCGGCGGCACCACCACCACCGTCAAGCAGTCGACGACCAAGTCCACCACCACCGTGGTCAGCACGGGCAGCACGACGCCGAGAACAACGGTGGCCAGCAGCGGGCCGACGACCACCGGATCAGTGACGGCCACGACACCCGCGCCGACGACGGTCGCCCCGACGACCGTAGTTTCATCCCCTGCACCTGACACCACCCTCGGCACGACTTCTGGCCCGTGACGGTGGATTCAGGGCGCGAGTGAACTGAACGGCGCTGTCGGAATGTTGCGCAGGACGCCGTAGAGCACCACAATCATCGGCAGGTAGACGGCCAGGGGCCGTCTGGCCCACATCGGCAGTGCAAGGCGCTGGCCACCCCAGCTGACCCGCAGCCACGACCACCAACTCAGCACCGCCGCCGCCAGCACCAGTGGGACGAACACGTTGTACTGCAGTGCCGAGATCGGGTGGCCGGTCAACAGCTGATGAAAGCCGCGGGTGAGACCACACCCGGGGCACCACAGACCGGTGATCGCTTTGAACTGGCATGCCGGAAACCGACTGCCCGCCGCTGCCGGATCAAACCGCGCAACGAGCAACGCCGCGCCGGCGGCGGCGCAACCACAGGCAATCGGTGCGACCCGCTGCCACCGGCCCGGTGGCGCGCCGGCCGTCGCGTGAACGACTGTTGCCTGCATGAGCCAACAGTAGACGCAGGCGAACCCATGTGCCTCTCGTCGAGGTGGTTGTATCCGCGCTGATCGTCCGCCACGCTGGATGCCTCATGTTGCAGGTGCAGGGTCTTTCGGTGGAGGTTGGCGGTCGGCTCATTGTCGACGACATCTCGTTCACCGTCATGCCCCGCGACAAGGTCGGCCTGGTCGGGCGCAACGGTGCCGGCAAGACCAGCCTGTTCAAGGTGTTGGGTGGCGCCGCGGAAAGCGCCGGGGGCAAGGTGCTGCGCAAGGGTGGCTTTGGCTACCTGCCGCAAGACCCACGAATTGCTGGTGTGCTCGACACGCGGATGGCCGTGACCCACGTGCTCAGCGGTCGCGCGATCGACGAGCAGCTCGACCACTTGGAAAAGCTGCGGGTTGCGATGGAGCAGGAGGCGAACGACCGCAACGTCGCCCGCTACAGCAAGGCACAGGACGAGTTCGCCTCGTCAGGCGGGTACGCGGCGGAGAGCGAGGCGCGCAGCATCATGGCGGGCCTCGGGTTGTCGCCCACGCGCATGGAGCTGCCGATCGGGGTGCTCAGCGGTGGCGAGCGGCGCCGCGTCGAGCTCTCCCGCATTCTCTTCGCAGGCAGCGACGTGTTGCTGCTCGACGAACCAACCAACCACCTCGACGTCGACGCCAAGATGTGGTTGTTGGGCTTCATGCGCACCTACCGCGGTGCCATGCTCGTCATCAGCCACGACCTCGAGCTGCTCGACGAGGCCATCACACGCGTGCTGCACCTCGACCGTCCCGGCGAAGAGAACCTCGGCAATCTGGTCGAATACAAGGGCACGTACAGCCAGTACAAACTGTCTCGTCGTCTTGACGAGGAGCGTTTGGTCAAGCAGGCCAGCTTGCAGACGAAGGAGATCGCACGCATTCAGGCGGTCGTCGATCGCTTCGGCGCCAAGGCCACGAAGGCCAAGATGGCGCACAGCAAGGAAAAGCAGATCGCACGGCTGGAAGCGCAGCGCGTCCACGTGGGCGCCGGCGACCGGACGCTGAAGATGAAGTTCCCCGAGCCGCCCACGTGCGGTGGCACCGTCCTCACCGCGACGCATATGTCGAAGGGCTACGGCGGTCCGCCCGTGTTCGAGGACGTCTCGTTCGACATCGGCCGCGGCGACAGACTGTTGGTGCTCGGGCTGAACGGCGCCGGCAAGACCAGCCTGCTGCGCATCCTGGCGGGCGAGACCGAAGCCAACCTCGGCGACTTCCGCTACGGCCACAACGTCACCATGGGCTACTACGCGCAGGAGCACGACAACCTGCGCACGGACCGCAATCTGCTCGACAACCTCCGTGCGGACGTACCGCCGGGCGTCATTTACACCGAGACCCAGCTGCGTGCCTTTCTGGGCATGATGGGCCTCAGCGGCGACAAGGTGTTCCAAGACAGCGGCACGCTCTCCGGCGGAGAGAAGACCAAGCTGGCGCTGGCGATGCTGATGGTTGGCCGCAACAACCTGCTGCTGCTCGACGAGCCGACCAACAACCTCGACCCGCCCAGCCGCGAGGCTGTCGCCGAGGCGCTGATGGGTTGGAAGGGCAGCATCGTGTTCGTCAGCCACGACACCGAGTTCGTCGAGGCGCTGGCGCCGACGAAGGTGTTGCTGATGCCCGACGGTCAGGTCGACTACTTCAGCGAAGACTGGCTGGAACTCGTCAGCCTGGCGTAGTGCTTCGTCAGGGTCAGCCTTCGACGCTTCCACGCGCCGGGCAGTAGGTTGCGCGGATGCGCCTTGGAACAATGAGCAATGCAATCAACGTTGGCACCATCGACGAAGTCGTCGCCGAGGCGCAGGCCGCGGTTGAGCTTGGTGCCCATACGTTCTGGTCATCACAGATCTTTGGCCACGACGCGTTGACGGTGCTGGCAATCGTCGGCCGCGAGGTGCCGGGCATCGAGCTCGGTACCGCAGTGGTTCCCACCTATCCGCGCCACCCGATGATGTTGGCGCAGCAGGCGCTCAGCACACAGGCTGCCATCAACAGTCGCGGCGATGCGGGGCTGTGCTTGGGCATCGGCCTTTCTCATCAGATCGTGGTCGAGTCAATGTGGGGTCTGTCGTACTCGAAGCCGGTGCGACACCTGAAGGAGTACCTCTCGATTCTGATGCCGCTGTTGGAAGGAAAGCCGGTGAAGTTCGAGGGCGAGGACTACCGAGTGCAGGGCGCGGTGACCGTTGGCGGCAGCAGCCGTCCATCGGTGCTGGTCGCTGCGTTGGGTCCGCAAATGTTGCGGGTGACTGGTGCGTTAGCCGACGGCACATCAACCTGGTGTGTCGGTCCCAAGACACTGGCCGAGCTGACCATCCCGACGCTGCGCCAGGCCGCCGCCGACGCCGGTCGTCCCGAACCGCGAGTGGCCGTTGCACTACCGGTGTGCGTGACTGACGACGTCGACGCCTCGCGCAAGCGCGCTGCCCAGGTGTTCGCCATCTACGACACGCTGCCCAGCTACAAGACGATGATGGACCGTGAGGGCGTCGATGGCCCGGGAGGCATTGCCATTGTTGGCACCGAGGCCGAAGTGCGCGACCAGATCGACGAGCTGAAGTCCATCGGTGTGACGGACTTCAATGCTGGTGTGTTCACGACGAACCCCGACGAGCTGGCACGCACGAACTCCGTGCTGCGCGAACTCGTCTAGTTCTCCGACCATTCACTGGTCATGATGGTGCAGGGCGACCGGTGTCGTGGTGCCGGTATTGGCGTTGTACGGCTTGTTGACGAGGTCGAAGAAGTCGTTGCCCTTGTCGTCGACAACGATGAACGCGGGGAAGTCGTGGA
>JANLPB010000169.1:0-9990 GCA_031366885.1 Ilumatobacteraceae bacterium | reverse complement strand
CCAGCAGACGGGCCTCGAGCTCTACCCGGGTCACCGGCTCCAAACCACTGCGATCACCGACGTAGGCCTCGGCGAGTTCGTTGATCCCGGCTACGTGTTCGGTCGCGATGTCGCGCAGTCCAGCCCACACGTCGGCGACGCGATCGCTCGCAAGCATGTAGATGATCCGGGTGCCTTCGCGACGCGTGCGCAGCACGCCCGCTCTGGCCATCGCCCGGAGATGGTGAGAGGTGTTTGCCACGCTCTGTCCGATCTCGCCAGCGAGTTGTTCGACCGACCGTTCGCCTTGGGCGAGAACATCGACGATCTCCGCACGACGCCCGCTCGCCAACGCTTTTGCCACTTCAGCCAGCGCGTCGAAAAGTGCGTCCTTCGCCGCTCGGTCACTCATCTTGATGTCTCCGTCTCACAAGTATTCAAACTACTACTTGAATATTGGTGGAGCAAGGAATATATTCAAACAATCACTTGAGCACTCATCGGAAGAGGAGGGGGCGTGCAGAGGATCTACGACTTTGTCGACGAAGGCCTCGGGCATTCCTCGTACGTCATCGATCTCGGCAACGGCACTGCCGCTGTTGTCGACCCGCCACGTTTCCCAATCGAGCACGAAGCGCTCATCGAACGGCTCAATCTTCGACTCGCCTGGACGGTGGACACCCATTCCCACGCCGACTACGTGACCGGCAGCCCCGCTCTCGCCGCACGGACGGGCGCAACGTTCGTAGCCCCGGCGGCATCGCACCTCGCATCGCCACATCGGCCAGTTTGCGACGATGAACACATCATTCTCGGCGACGCTATCGAGTTGGTCGCCTGGGCTGCTCCCGGTCACACACCCGACCATCACGCCTATCTGCTTGTTGCTGACGGCGCGCCGGTCGCGTTGTTCTCCGGCGGTTCGCTGATGGTCGGCACTGTCGGACGTACCGACTTGAACGGCCCAGCGCTCGCCGTCCCGCTCGCTCACGAGATGTTCGCTGCACTGCGTCGGTTTGATCAGCTGCCCGATGAGATCGCCGTCTACCCGACACACGGTGCGGGATCCTTTTGCTCCGCGCCAGGCTCCTCTCAACGCACCTCGACGCTCGGCGTCGAGCGCGCTAGCAACCCGCTGTTCTCGATCACCGACGAGGACGAGTTCGTCGAGCGGCTGATTGCCGGGTTCGGCACCTTCCCCTCCTATTTCGCGCGACTACCGGAAGTGAACCGGCTGGGTCCAACGCGCTACGACTCGATCCCACGCCTCGCGAGACTCCATCCCGATGACGTCGGTCGCCACGTCGCGGAAGGCGGCGTCATCGTCGACGCCCGGCCGCTCGCAGCGTTCTCTGCTGGTCACGTACCCGGGTCTGTGTCGAACGTTCTACGACCGGTGTTCGCCAGTTGGCTTGGCTGGCTCGTTGAGCCGAACAGGCCGATCGTGTTCGTCCTCGACCCACATCAGGACCGGACGGATCTCGTTCGCCAATGCCTCGATGTCGGCCAAGAAAACCTAGTCGGTGAACTCGACGGCGGCGTCGACGTCTGGACGGATTCCGGTCGACCGACCAGCGCAATCCCGCTCGTCGAATCCGGGGCGATTGCGGGTCCGGTGATCGACGTCCGCCAAGTCAACGAGTACGCCTCCGGTCACCTCCCGGGCGCGGTCAACATCGAACTCGGTGCCGTCTCCAAATCTGGACTGACAACCGGGTCGCTGACCGTGATGTGCGGGCACGGCGAACGGGCAATGACGGCTGCCAGCATCCTGGCTGCTCGCGGACGCGACGACGTCGCGGTTCTCAATGGCGGACCCGACACGTGGTCAGCTGCGAGCGGCAACCCGTTGGAGACAGGCCGATGAGCGCCTCCACCACCGAAGCCATCACGACACCGCTGCGGCTTGGTCTCAAGGAGAACCTCGCCCAGTTCGCGCTTCTTGTTGGCGTCAACGCGCTCGTCGGCGGAATGATCGGCCAGGAACGCACTGTCCTACCCCTGCTCGCCAAACAGGAGTTCGGGCTCACCGCCTTCACCGCAACGCTCACGTTCATCGTCGCCTTCGGTGCCGTCAAAGCAGCGACGAACTTCTTCGCAGGGACCCTGTCCGACAGGTACGGGCGCAAGCCTGTGTTGGTCGCCGGCTGGATCATCGCGATACCGATCCCGATGCTGTTGATCTGGGCACCGAGTTGGGGATGGGTGATTTTCGCCAACGTTCTACTCGGCGTCAACCAAGGGCTCACCTGGTCGACCACAGTCATCATGAAGATCGACCTTGTCGGTCCCGCCCGGCGCGGCTTTGCGATGGGCCTCAACGAAGCCGCTGGCTACGGTGCCGTCGCCTTCACGGCACTCGCCACCGGCTACATCGCCCAACGGTGGGGGCTGCGCCCCGAGCCATTCTTTCTCGGAACCGCCTACGCCGGCCTTGGCCTTGGTCTGTCGGTGTTCTTCGTGCGCGAGACCCGTGACCATGCCCGCTACGAAGCCGCCAACCACGTCGCCACCATCGACACCCACATTGCCTCGCTGACTACCGCCGAGGTCTTCCGACTCACCTCCTTCACCGACAAGGCGCTGTCGTCGTGCTCGCAAGCCGGCCTGGTGAACAACCTCAACGACGGACTCGCGTGGGGTCTGTTCCCGATCTTCTTCGCTGGCGCTGGTCTGTCGATCGGGCGGATCGGCGTGCTCGCCGCGCTCTACCCCGCCGTGTGGGGGCTCGGCCAGTTGTACACGGGCGGACTCTCGGACCGCATCGGTCGCAAACCGCTGATCGTCGGCGGGATGCTCACCCAAGCCGTCGCGATCGCATGGATCGCCGCTACCGACAGTTTCACGGCGTGGGCGCTCGGTGCGATGGTGCTCGGTGCGGGCACCGCGATGGTCTACCCGACCCTGCTCGCTGCGATCGGCGACGTTGCTCACCCCTCGTGGCGAGCACGATCCGTCGGCGTATATCGGCTGTGGCGCGACGGCGGCTTCGCGATCGGCGCTCTCCTCGCCGGCATTCTCGCCGACCTGATTTCGATCCCTGCTGCGATCTACACCGTGGCCGGACTCACCGCGTTATCCGGACTGGTCGTGGCCGCTCGAATGTACGAGACCCATCCACAATGACGACCAGCGGAGCCGGCCGCCACTCGATCGAGGAGATACTCGCCGCCGCTCGGGCGAGACTCGACCGTGTCGACGCAACGAAACTGGCCGTTGAGCGCGCTGGCGGCGCACTGATCGTCGACATCCGCCCGGTCGAACAACGAGCACGAGACGGTGTGCTCCCGGGCGCTGTTGTCATCGATCGCAACGTTCTCGAGTGGCGACTTGATCCAGCCTGCCCACATCACATCGCACACGCGATGGACTACGACCTGCGCATCGTGGTCGTTTGCAATGAGGGGTACCAATCGAGCCTGGCCGCAGCGCAACTTCGCGCCCTCGGGCTGCACCGCGCCACCGACCTCATCGGTGGTTTCCAAGCGTGGCTGGCGCTCACCGCCGGCGAGTAGCTTTGACCAGCCACGCACCTCTTGCCGTCGGCGGTTATCAGGCTGCCGAGCGCTTGAGCTCGGCATGCTGGGCGACCGTAACGCGGAAGTCGTTTGCGATGTCGCACAGTCGAGCGTGAACCACCGACGGCGACGGTCGGCTCGCGGAGCCTCTAGGGGGGCGTGGTACGGTTTGCGATAGCCAGCACTTCGGGAGGGCGTCATGGCCGGTGTGTCGTCGGACGACTCGGCCCGCGCCGGTGGCGTGTTCGACAGGCGCGATGAACGGCCTCGGGCGGACGGGTCGATGGATGCGGGGTTGCCTGGGCAGGTAGACCCGATCGTCGGCCGCGGTACAGAGTTGGACGCGCTGCACACGTTCGTCGACTCCCTCGACCGCGGGCCGGCGATGTTGGTGCTCGAGGGTGAGCCGGGCCTCGGCAAGACGACGCTCTGGCGGGAGGGTCTCCAGGCAGCTGAACGGCGCTCGTTCCAGGTCCTCGGGTGTCGACCAGTTCAGGCGGAGGCGCAGCTCGCGTTCACCGCGCTTTCGGATCTGCTCGCCGACGTGCCGACGGTCGTTTTCGACGAGCTCCCAGTGCCCCAGCGGCGGGCCCTGGAGGTGGCCCTGCTCCGGGCGGAGCCGGAGGACGACGAGCACTTTCCGCGTGCGGTCGCCCTGGGGTTCCTCGGCGTGCTCGTTGCGCTCGCTCGCTCCGGCCCACTCGTCGTCGGGATCGACGATGTCCATTGGTTGGACCAGGCGTCGCAACGTGTGCTGGCCTTCGCTGTTCGCCGCGTACGCGAGGAGCGGATCGGGCTGCTGCTGGCTCGCCGGACTGACACCGGCTCCGGCTTCCCGGGCGACGCCGAGCGTGATGGGCGGATGCCGGTCACACGGCTGCGACTGTCGACGCTCGACGCGGATGAGCTCGAGCGCCTGCTTCGTAGCCACCTCGGTGGGCGGTTGGAACGGCGATCGATGGCCCGTCTCCACCACAGCTCCGGCGGCAACCCGCTTTTTGCTCTGCAGCTCGGCCGGGCGATGCTCCAGGGCGATGTCGTCGACGAGGACGGCCTCGGATTGCTGATCCCGGCGACACTACAGCGGGTGGTCGCTGACCAGTTGCTGGCGCTGAGCCCGGCGGCCCTCGACGTCGTGCGGGCCGCCGCTGCAGCGGCCCGCCCAACGGCGGCGCTCATCGAGTCCGTGGTCGCGACCGACCGCGTACGCGAAGGTCTCGCAGCGGCCAGCGCGGCTGGTGTGCTGTTGGTCGACCGAGACCGTGTCGGTTTCACCCACCCGCTGCTCGCGACAGCGGCGTACTCGCAGATGTCAGCGCTCGACCGGCGGCGTCTCCATGCTCGCCTGGCGGAGGTCGTAGAGAATGTCGAGGAACGCGGCCGGCACCTTGCGGCCGCAGCTGAGCGCGCTGGCACGGAGGTCGCAGGGGCTCTCGACGCAGCTGCCCTACAAGCCAGGGCACGCTACGCGCCGGACACCGCTGCCGAGCTGTGGGAAGCAGCAGCGCGATTCACGCCTGCGGACCAAGCGCCCATGGAGTGGGAGAGGCGCCTGCAGGCCGCTGACTGCCTGTTCGAGGCCGGCGAGGTGGCGCGCTCTCGGGTCATGTTGGAGGACATCTCGCGTGCCGCGTCTCCCGGACCGACGCGCGCCCGATCGATGGTTCGGCTCGGGTGGGTCGTCGCCCACATCGAGGGGTTCGAGGCGGGTGCCGCCGCGTTCCAGGTGGCTCTCGACGAGCTGGGCGATGATGTGACCACCGAGGTCGAGGTCGAGGTTGAGGTTGAGGTTGAGGAGGGTCTGGCCTGGTGTCTGCACTCGTCCTCAGGTCTGGCCGCTGCAGAGCCGCACGCTCGCCGGGCGCTCGCCCTGGCCGAAAGGTCGGGCGATCCGCAGCTCGTCGCCGGAGCGTTGACAAACCTCGAATTCCTCTTATCGCTCGCCGGGCGCGGGCTCGCCGTCGAGGCCGTTGGGCAGGTCGCCCGCACCAACGTTTCGTCGGGGCCGGAGATCCTGGTTCGACCGGACTGGATGCACGGACTGCTCCTTGAATTTGACGACCACCTCGTCGAGGCCCGCGAGCGGTTCGCCTCTCTCCATCGCCAAGCAGCCGATCGCGGCGACGAGCAGTCGCTGCCATTCATCCTGTTCCATCTGGCACGCACTGAGTTGTTGTCCGGCCAATGGACGCAGGCCCTTCAGACGGCGAGAGAGTGCTCCGAGACGGTCCGCTCCAGCGGTCAGGCGAGCGAACGTCCCTACGCCTGCGATATCGAAGCACTCGTCGAGGCGCACCTCGGTGCCGCCGATTCTGCGTTGGGAAGGATCGCCGAGGGGCTTGAGCTGACCGATCGGTTCGCGGTCATTCCGGCGCGCCTGGAGATGATGGCGACACGCGGGTTCATCGAACTCTCCCTGAGCCGCAACGACGAGGCCGACCGCACGTTGACGGAGGTTGCTGCGGCCGCCGAGGACTCCGGACTGCTCGAGCCCGCGCTGTTCCGATACCACGGGGACGCGATCGAGGCGAAGATCGCCCTGGGCCATCTCGACGAGGCGGAAGCGCTGGTCGATCGGATCGAACACCTCGCGGCGACGCTCCAGCGGCCGTGGTTGGCGCTGATCGCAGGGCGCGGCAGCGGCCTGTTGCTGGCGGCCCGCGGCCAGCTCGACGACGCTTGTGACGTGCTCACCGCAACGCTCGCCGAGGATCGTGCGGGGCAACCGTTCGAGCGGGCGCGCACACTGCTCGCGTTCGGATCCGTACAGCGGCGCCACCGCCAGAAGCGCGGCGCCCGCGACGCGCTCGTCGCGGCCCACGAGACGTTCGCCGGACTTGGGGCGGCGTTGTGGGTCGACAAGGCCACCGCCGAACTGGCCCGGGTGGGTGGCCGTGCGCCCGTCGCCGGTCTGACGCCGACGGAGCTTCAGGTTGCTGAGCTGATCGCCGCCGGACGCACCTACCGCGAGGTCGCTTCCGAGCTGTTCATCAGCCCGAAAACCGTCCAGTGGAACCTGTCGAAGGTGTACCGCAAGCTCGACATCCGCTCGCGAGCCGAGCTCCCGGGCCGGCTGGGACCCCGCTGATCCGTCGTTAATCCCAGCCGACTGGCCGATTTCCACCGCATCGGCCGAGGCTCATAGTCGAGGACATCCACCGCGAAGAAGGAGTCCCGAACATGCCTGCATCCACGATCGAGCGCCAGGCCGTCGACCACTCGAACCCTGTGCGACGCGAAGTATCCGCCGAGCTGATCCGTACGATCGGCGGCGTCCAGGCGCCCTGCGCCGGGCCGTGGGAGATCGGCAGGGGGCAGGCCCTCGGCCTCGCAACCCGCGGCCTGCGCCCGCGGGATTTGCCCGCCCGAGTCCATTGCGGGACGCTCATTGTCGCCGACGACCTGCTGGGCTCGTCGCTCGACTTCACCATGCTCGTGCCCGACACGACGAATTGTGTTCACTTCTCCGCTCGGGTGACCCAGCTCCTCTCGGTCGACTCGTGGCAGGCCGATGGCACAACGACGACCACCAGCGGCACCCGCCAGGTGTCATTGCTGCTCCGCTACAACGGTGTCTTCCGCCAGCGGCTACGGCCACCGTCTCTCTGGCTCACCATTCGGGCCACCGTCGACCTGCCCGACCTGGGCGTTGTCGTCGGGAGCAGGCGGGCCAGCCGGTTGAAGATGTCCGCCGAGCTGAACCTCAACCCGAGCGGTGCTATCGGGCTTGCCCGTTAAATCCGTAGCGACGGTCAGAGCGCCCAACACCCGGATTCGGTTCGCTTGCCAACTCATTGAGCATCGGGATCGAGTGCTGCCGAAGACCGAACTGCTCGACGGTGTGTGGGGGCACCGCTTTGTCTCCGAAGCGAACCTGACGACGCGCGTCAAGGAAGCACGACGTGCGGTCGGCGACGATGGCACGACGCAGCACACCATTCACAACGTACGCGGTCGCGGCTATCGCTTCGTCGCTCGACTGGCCGACGACGGTTCGACCCGACCTGTCGTCCCAGTCGGGCTGATCGGACGTGAGGATGACTACGCGAGGACAACGGCAGCGCTCCGGTTGCAACCGCTCGTGACGCTGTTGGGAGCCGGCGGTGTGGGCAAGACTGCGCTCGCTCGGGCGATACTTGGCGACGCAGCGGCCCGCGGCGTCGACGGTGGGCACTTCCTCGACCTGAGCACCCTCAAGCCCAACGCCGACGTCCTACCGGCGGTCGCCCTCGCGTCGGCGATGCTCGAACAGGCCGTCGAAGATCGCTGAACCGATGTCTATGGCTTCGTCATCGGTGCGAACCATCGACAGGCCTCGGCAGATGAGATCCAGCCCGGGCGCCTCGATGGCGTCGTAGCGGTCATCGGCGAGATCTGCCTCGTCGACGATCCTGGCAACGTCCCACAGCACCGGGTCATCGAGTTGGTAGCGGCGAAGGATTGTCTCGAACGAGCAATCCCCTCCGTGGTGTGGCGGGTCGACGCCACGCATGTCGAACGCGGTCGCGTCCAACGGAACCTCGTCCGGATCGTTGACGAACGTGAACACTGCGTCGGGATCGACGAATCGGCGGACCAGCCACGCGCACCCGATCCGATCAACGTGACATCCCGCTCGCGTTGCCCACTTCACGACGCGGCCTCTGCTGCCGCACCAAGCAGCCCGACCGCTCGCCACGCCGCGTCGCGTTCGGGTGGAGGGATGTGATCGCGCTGCCCGATGCGGTGCGGTTCTCGACGTAACCGTGCCAGAGTTCGCCGACGCTCCGACTCGTCCGCCCCGGTCGCTTCGTCGGCTGCGGCGAGGACAACTCGGTAGTCGACGGCGACGACCGCCGACATCTCGGTCGCTAGAGCTCATTGCTGGGCGGCGCTGCCAGTGCGTCCCAACCAGACCGTTGCTGTGCCGCCGGCTTCGATCACTTCGTCAGCGATCCACTCCAGCTGCTCTCGAGTCCGCGCGTCCGCGGGCAGTGTTAGGCATGAACCGTGGGTGCGGCACCAGCGATCACGACCGGCCGAAACGGCGTCCGGCAAAGCCATCCGGCGATTCGAATGAGTGGCGGTACAAGAACGATCTGCCCGAGTGTTGCGATCGCTGCACCGAGCGCGAGGCCGGCCAGGACGTCGCCGGGGTAGTGGGCGCCGACATACACGCGGGCAAGTGCCATGAGGACCGCGAGTCCGACGGCGATCACTCCCCATCGACGGTTGCTCAAAAGGAGTCCAACGGCGACGGCTCCGACCGCTGTCGCGTGATCGCTGGGGAAGGAGAAGTCGGTCGTCTTGTCGACGAGCAGATGGACGCCGGTCATCGCTTCGTACGGTCGGGCGCGGTTGATGGCGCCGCCGATGAGCTGGCCGATGCCGAGTGCGATCACCGCTGCGACTGCGGCCGACACGCTCCCGGCGACGGCACGAAGATCGCTGTGCTGGTGACCGTCGAGGTACGCAATACAAAGGAGCAAGGCGAACGCGACGATTCCGTACTTCGCGTAGGCGGTGAAGAATCCGTGGGCCCAGCCGGTTCGGTCGGCGAGCCGGTTGATCCATCGAAAGATGCTGCCGTCCATCAGTGTGCTCCATCAGTGTTGAGACCCGCAGTTGCGGGAGCAAGGCGGTCGCGGATTCGTCGTTCTGCAGGCCATGCGGTCGCGCGATGTGTTCGCGTCGGTTCCTCTCGATCAGACTACGGGCACCACCCCTGCGGAGGTTGAACCGATGCTGGAAGGGGGCTCTTCGCCTGGTCAGAGCGCATTTCGTGTTGACCGTTGCTCCCCTCTGTGTACCGCTGTTTACCGTTGCGTTGGTATATGGATGGTACATTTTGCCCGCTGCCAGTTGGTCAGGCCGCGGAGCCTCTGCCGAGGTGCACCGCGACGCTGCGATCGTCGTCGTCGAACACTGTGACGAGTGCCAGACGGGTGCCGAGCGCTTCCAGATATTGGCGCAGCGTCGAGACACGCACGTCTTCGGAATGCTCTAGTTTGGAAATCGCCCCTCTGGTGACATCGAGACGGCCGGGCGTGCGATGGCTGGCTGCGGTCGTGGCTCAGGAGCGAGGTGGTTCGAGGAGCGCGTCGGCGAGAGTCCGTTCGACCCAGTGCTCGTACCGGCCGAGCGTCCAATTGAGGCCGTCGACGAGCTGAATGAACGTCTCGGGCGACGAGACCAGCCAGACCGTGGCAACCGCGTCACGACTGGGGCGGTCGAGTCGGAGCAGGTGGGCGTGGCGAAGCGAGTTGACAAATCTTGTTGCGTCCTCGAGGCGATGCCGCTGACCGGTCGCCCACAGCGCGGCAGCATCGGCGTCCGCTGCAGCGGCTTGCGCGGCGATTCGGAATGCCCAGCCGGCAGATGCCATGACATGACGGACGACAGCGGCGAAAGTGTGGACACGTTCTGCGCCGCTATCCGCTCCGAACGCGTTAGCTGCCCATGACCGATCAGCGACCGGGACTGGATCTTGATCCCCGACGATGGCGACGTCCAC
>JANLPB010000159.1:0-6752 GCA_031366885.1 Ilumatobacteraceae bacterium | reverse complement strand
GACCAACTGAGCTACGCCGCCAGGGCCTTGCTGGACCGGACGGGGTACGCCCCCGACCGTTTTGGTCGAGCCCTCTGTCGGAGTCGAACCGACGACCTACGCCTTACCATGGCGTTGCTCTACCTACTGAGCTAAGAGGGCCTTGGCGCGCGGCAACACCGCGAAACCGACTGGTGATGATAGCGGCGGCATCCCACGCGCGGCCACGGGATTCTGGTAATCGTGAACAACCTGACCGATGTACGAGGTCCGGGCAGCTACCCTCGCCTGTCGTGTCGGATCGAGCCTCCCCAATCACTCTGCGCCTGGCCACGGCCGCCGACGCCGAGGAGATTCGCGAGATCTACAACCACGAGGTGATGCACACGGTGGCCACGTTCGACCTGGTGCCGCGCAGCCTGGGCGACCAGCAAGAGTGGCTCGCAGAACGATCGGGAGCATTCGCAGCAATCGTCGCGATCGACGGGGCCGAGGGTGACGCGGTTGGCTTCGGCGCCCTCTCGCCGTACAAGGAACGCGCCGCCTACCGGACCAGCGTCGAGAACTCGGTCTACGTCCGCCGCGACCGTCACGGCCAAGGCATCGGACGGTTGCTGGTCGACGAACTGCTGTCCACCGCTGCAATGTCTGGCTTTCACGCCGTGTTCGCCCGCATCAACGCCAGCAGCGAGGCGTCAATAGCCCTGCACCGCCGCTGCGGTTACGAGCTCGTCGGCATTGAGCGTGAGGTCGGCCGCAAGTTCGGTCGCTGGCACGATGTCGCCTTGATGGAACGCCTGCTCTAGCTCGCTACAGCTCCAAACTCTTACAGTTCAAGGCCGAGTGCTTCCGCCTCAGCGGCCAATGCGAGCCAGGCTTCTTCAAGCTTGTCAACGGACTCTTGTGCTCTGGTCATGCGGTCGCCGAGAGCGGACAGTTCCCGATGATCGAGCGCATCCTGCAGCTCTACAAGCACAGCGTCGCGTTTGACGACGGCGGCGGCCAGATCGCGCTCAGCCTGCCCCAGCATGCGGCGAACTGTCGAAGGGCTGCGGGTGGGCGCTGGCTTGGCCGCCGGAGCGTGGGAGATGACCGGCGCAGCCGAAGGCGCTTTGCCGGACGACTTGCCGGCCTGTTGCGGCAGATTGGACGTGGCCTGGTGAGCGGCCAGCCAGGTGGCCACTCCCCCACGTATCCACTCGGCGCCACCGCGACCATCAAGTGCGAGTAGTTCGTCGGTGACGCGATCGAGGAAGGAACGGTCGTGGCTGACGGTGACCACGATGCCCGGCCAGTCGTCGAGGAAATCTTCGAGAGCGCGCAGTGTGTCGAGGTCGAGGTCGTTGGTGGGCTCGTCCAGCAGCAGCACGTTGGGCTGCTCGGTCAGCGTCAACAGCAATTGCAGCCGACGCCGCTCGCCGCCGCTGAGAGTGCCGATGGGCGCAAACTGGGCGTCGCCGTCGAACCAGAAGCGCTTCATCAGGATCACGTCGGCCAACGACGGCTCACCCTTGTTGCCGGCAACCACTTCACGCACTCGCTGGGTCAGGTCGAGACCACGACTCAACTGGTCGTAGTACCCGATCTTCACCGTGGCACCTGACTCGATCTCGCCGCCAGTGGGCGAGAGACGGCCCGCGATCAGGTCGAGCAGCGTCGACTTGCCGGCACCGTTGGGCCCAACGATGCCCACGCGGTCGCCGGGCTCGAAGGCGACATTGACGCCCTTCAGCACTGGGGTGCCATCTGGCCAGCTGAACGTGATGTCGCGAGCTTCGATACCTTTCGACCCCAGCCGCTGCGAACCCATCGAGAGCGCCAGCCCCCCTTCACGGGCCGCCGCCTGCGCCTTGCCTTGCACCAACGCTGTCGCCGTTGCGATACGGGCCTTCGGTTTCGCGGTGCGGGCCGGTGCGCCACGACGCAGCCAGGCGAGCTCCTTGACGGCCAGGTTCTTGCGTACCTGCTCGGCCACCTCCGCGCGCTCCTCGCGCTCGGCGCGGCCGGCGAGATAGGCGGCGTAACCGGAGCCCGCATGCTTGCCGACTGGCATGTGCAGGTACGCAGTGCCCCGATCAATCTCGAGCACCTTGGTAGTGACTCGGTCGAGCACATGGCGGTCGTGCGTGACCAACACCAGCCCGCCCCGGTACGCGGCGAGCCACTCCTCCAAGAACTTGATGGCATCGAGGTCGAGATGGTTGGTGGGCTCGTCGAGAATCAGCGCTTCGTACTCGCCGCAGAGAAGGCGGGCAAGGGCCACACGCTTCGCTTGGCCGCCAGAGAGTTCATCGGTGCGGCTGTCCACCAACGCTGCCATGCCCAGACGGTCGAGCATCGCTTCGCCCTCCCAGCCGGCGCCGACGGCCTCGGCAACGGTGCCTTCCGGCAACACCGGCTGCTGCGTGAGGAAGCCCACGCGAGCGCCGCGGCCCCAGCGAACCTCACCGGCCTCCGGGTTGGCTTCGCGACCAAGGAACCGCAGCAAGGTGCTCTTGCCGCAGCCGTTGATTCCAACTACGCCGACGCGATCGCCGTCGCTGAGGGTCAGCGAGACATCATCGAAGAGGGGGCGATTGGGGCGAGAGGCTTTCAAGCCGGCGGCGTCAATGAGAATCATGGGGAGGTGTCAGTCTGGCGTGAAGTAGTTCGGAAAAAAGCAGATCGCCAGGCCTTGCCGCTGCTCGATGCAGCGGTGCGACCTGGCGATCTTCGTGTGGGCCGGGCAGGATTTGAACCTACGTAGGCTATGCCGGTTGATTTACAGTCAACTCCCTTTGGCCACTCGGGCACCGACCCATCGGCGGTGAGAGAGGCTATCGGCTTCCCGCCCTTGGCGTTACTCTTTACCGCATGTCCACATTCGACGTCGTGTCCGAAATTGACCGCCAAGAAGTCAAGAACGCAATCGACCAGGCCCAGCGCGAGATCGGCACTCGTTTCGACTTCAAGAACACCGACTCGTCGATCGAGCTCAACGATCTGATCCTCACGCTGCGCACCGTCAGCGAGGACCGTCTTGCCGCCCTGCGGCTGGTCGTCGAGGAGAAGCTGGTCAAGCGCGGCGTGTCGCTGAAGGGCACCGACTACGGCAAGGTCGAAGAAGCGACGCAGAACACGGTTCGCCAGGTGGTCACCCTCAAGGTGGGCATCGGCAGTGACAAGGCTCGCGAGATCAACCGCATGATCAAGGAGAAGGGTCCCAAGGGCGTCAGCAGCCAGACACAGGGCGAGACAGTGCGTGTCACCGGCAAGAAGCGCGACGACCTGCAGGCCGTCATTGCACTCCTCAAGGGCGCCGATCTGGGCATTCCCTTGCAGTTTCAGAACTTCCGGGATTAGGCGGGCGCGCAGCCCAGACGATTCGGGTCCGGAAGCGGGTGATTCGCCGGGGTCGTCCACCCCTCGGGACTGTCAATCACGCCGCGCTCGTCCGCGAGCGACACCGTGTCGGCACCGAACACGGCGCATGCCGCCTGCGCCGGTGCGAGCGTCGGCTGCGACACCAACAACAGGCGGTACTGCTCGCTCCGCAGTGGTGCTGCGCCGAGGGCAAGATGCGCCAGACCAGTGCCCGCCGTCGCCTGGGCTCCGGGATCACAGGCATTGATCTGCAGTTGCATCGCCGCACCGTCGGTGCTCGCGACCACTGTGGTCAGCGACGTCGGTGGTGCAGCGGCCGCCCACTCCTGAAACGCGCTCGTCACGACGTCCAACGCCGCCGGATCGACCTGCAGACGGGCGACCACACACGAGGTCGAGGCGCTTGCGACGGTGCTCACGTCATCGTCCTGCCAGGCCAACGCCGCCTGCCACGCCATGTTCTGATCGATTCGATCGGCCAGTACGTGATACCAGTACAACATGCCACGAGCTGTGGCACTAGGGCTCTCCACCCGTCCGTCGGTCAGCCGCCGGATGTCGAGAACCTGCGCATCCGTCACCATCACGTCCGGCGCCAGCGATGCTTGCTGGGTAGCCGAGAGCGATTCAAAGTACGGGCGCATCGCAACGCCCAAGTGCCCCGCAACCGTCGACGCATAGGCCGACGGGGAAACGGCGATTTGGTAGCTGCTGTACAGCCCAATCACCTGCCCGATGACCTCGGTGCGGCTCGCCGGTTCCGTCAAGCTGGAGGCGATGGCGAGAGCGTCGGCGTCGTAGTAGGCCTTCGTTCCGAGGGCAACAGACGGTGACGCATCCTTCACCCGCGCGCTCCAACCGAATTGCTGATCCAGCAGGGCCAGCGTCAATGCGCGATGCATTGCGAAGCGATACAGCTCGGCCGGAATTGCGGCCGCGACATAGATCGTCTCGGACGTTGGGTCGTAGAACGCTGGCGAGTCCGGCAGCGCGGCCATGCCAATCGCGTCCAGATCGAGTTCACCGTGGAGAAGGCCGAGCGCCCGCCACTCGCCGGCCGTCGCAACTGTGTTCGCCTCGGTGATCCCGACCGATGTCGACACCAGCTTTGCCGCATACTCGGCCACTGGCAGCGTCGTCACGGTGATCGCATGGTCGAACGACAGGCCACGGGCCAACTCGACGTCGCTCGCGAACACCTTGACATCGCCCTCCCACTGCTTGTCGAGGAGGTAATACTTCGCCGCGAAGAGACCACCACCGATGAGACCAAGGACCACGACGAACGTCAAAAACCGAGCGAAGAAGTGCTTCTTCTTTTTCTTTGGTTTCCCGGGTGCGATTGGCACGAAGGCCGTTGCGGTCATCGCCGGGTGCGGCCGCGCGCTCGCTGGCGGAGCGGAGCTGCGGGCCGTGTACATCTCGTGTTGACTCAGCGACGGGACGGCCGGTTCGGCGCGCTGCTCCGAGTAGGCAATGACGGGAACCACAACGGGACCCGTTTCCTCGTCCATGTCGGGAAGGAACGCCAGCCGATTGAGCTCGGCCTCAACTGACGACTCGACGGCCACGTCGGCAACAGCACGTTGCACAACCGGCGGTACCACTTCGACGGGCGCAACTACTACTTCGACGGGCGGCACCACTTCGACGGGCGCAACTACTACGTCGACGGGCGGCACTACTTCGACGGCCAGGTCCTCCTGTTCGTCGGCGTAGAGGGAGTATCTCGGCGAAGGTGAAGGGGGCTCGGCGATTGGGCGAGTGGTCGTAGAGAAGTCCGCTGCCGTTGCTGAAGCCATCACAGTCGTGGACTCGCCCGAAGGCTGCTCGCTGGACATCCGCGCGTTCTCCAACAGCGACTCGATCGACAGCGTTGTGTGCGCGATGGGACGCACACTGGCAGTGTCACTTTCACCGGCCCCGTCGACCTGCGACGGACGAACGACATGCTCCCAGGTCAGTTCCCGCAATTGCGGAGCATGTCCCACAGACATGCCGGGGTCCCGGTGGAAGAGCGGAGAGTCGAGGCGTAGACGCGACTCCTCTAACGACGCGCGCAACTGCTCGTCGACCACCGGCGGAGCCTCGCCCTGTGTGCCAAGAACGTCGTCTGGCAGTTCCCTCTTGTCGATCGCCACGAAGTTCTATCGGCCCGCCACGACACTTCTTGAGCGAACGCGAACGATTCAGTCCTCGGCTGGTGCTTCGGAAGCCCGGCGCTGCAGTTCGCTCACCACACTGGCGTCAGCCAACGTGGTCGTGTCGCCGAGGTTGCGGCCCTCGGCGACGTCGCGCAACAACCGTCGCATGATCTTGCCGCTTCGCGTCTTTGGAAGGTCCGTCGTGAAGAAGATGGCCTTTGGCTTGGCGATGGCTCCAATTTCGTGGGCGACGTGAGCTCGAAGCACATCCACCGGCACCTCCAGCCCAGTCCGCAACGTGACGTAAGCAATAATCGCCTGGCCGGTGGTGGAGTCGTTGGCGCCGACCACCGCTGCTTCCGCAACGGAGGGGTGGCTGACAAGTGCGCTCTCGACCTCGGCGGTGCTGATGCGATGACCCGAGACATTCATTACGTCGTCGACGCGACCCAGCAGCCACAGGTAGCCCTGCTCGTCGAGCTTGCACCCGTCGCCAGCGAAGTAGCGCCCTTCGAATCGGCTCCAGTACGTGTCGCGGTAGCGCTCGGGGTCGTTCCAGATCCCGCGCAGCATGCCCGGCCAAGGACGGGTCAGCGTCAGGTAGCCACCGCCATGAGTCACCAATTTGGCATCGTCGTCGACGACTTCGGCGGCGACACCGGGAAGGGGAAATGTGGCCGAGCCGGGCTTGGTGGTCGTGCACCCTGGCAGTGGACTGATCATGATCCCGCCGGTCTCGGTTTGCCACCAGGTATCGACGACCGGGCAGGTGCCGCCACCAATGTGTTGCTGATACCACATCCACGCTTCAGGGTTAATCGGTTCGCCCACCGAGCCGAGCAACTTCAGCGAGGTCAGATCGTGCTTGGCGGGTTCTTGCGAGCCCCACTTCATGAAGGTCCGGATGGCGGTGGGGGCCGTGTAGAACTTGGTCACGCCGTACTTCTCGATGATGGCCCAGAAGCGATCGTTGGCGGGGAAGTTGGGTACGCCCTCGTACATCACCTGCGTCGCACCGTTGGCGAGCGGGCCGTACACGATGTAGCTGTGCCCGGTGATCCAGCCCACGTCGGCGGTACACCAGTACACATCGGTGTCGGCGTGAAGATCGAACACATACTTGTGGGTGAAGGCGACGTGGGCGAGGTAGCCGCCCGACGTGTGCATGATGCCCTTTGGCTTGCCGGTGGTGCCGCTGGTGTAGAGCAGGAACAGCAACTGCTCGCTGTCCATCGGCTCGGCCGAGCACACCGGGTCGGCCGCTGC
>JANLPB010000151.1:0-14040 GCA_031366885.1 Ilumatobacteraceae bacterium | reverse complement strand
CGTGGCCCCCATCGGCTCCGTCCGCTAGGCAAAGCTCTCGAGGCTGACGCGGGCTCGGGTACGGTTGGCGCGCATGGCACGGGAGCGTCGTTGGCGACGAATGGTGGTCGTTGTAGTGGCCGTCGGCCTCGCCCTGTCCGCATGTGGGTCGGGCTAGGCTGACCCGGCATCGACGACCGTGGTAGCGCCAGCAACCGTTGCCGTCAGCTCCGACGTTGCCTCTGACGTGAGCGCTGACGTCAGCTCCGACGTGAGCGCTGCGACGCTGCCGCCATCGACAGCGGCGGTGAGCGGGCTGCCCGCGGCGGCGACCCCGACGAGTCCACCCGCCACAGTGTCGTCGGCAATCTGTCGCGTCGTCGCGGTCGGTGACTCCGTAGGGTCCGGCCTCATCGCGCAAGGTCTCGACGAGTCGTTGGCGGCTGTCGGCTGCGAACTGCTATGGACCGGCGGCCGCCCGGGAATCACCGTCACCGCCGGGGCCACGGAACTGAGTGGGACCAGCGCCATCGATGCCGAGGTCGCGCTGGTCATTCTCGGCTACCACAACACCAGGTCCGAGACGCAGAGCGGTAGGTTTCCCGCGCTGATCGACACTGTGATGAGCGCTGCGGGGCAGCGACAAGTCGTGTGGCCTCTGCTTGGTGCCACGCTTGACTGCACCGACTCGTATAAGACGGCAACTGGCGTGGCCAACGACAACCTTCGCGATGCGACGACACGTTGGCCGAACCTGGTGCTTGTCGACTACACAGCCGAGCTGGCTGCGCACCCCGAGTACTCCGAGCAGCGCTGCCCTCATCTGTTGCCCGAAGGATCGCGCGCCGTTTCGACGTGGCTCGCGGGCCAGGTGCGGGCGGCGGTCGACGCCGCCGCGGGATGAGGAACTACTTCCGCAGCAGGAAGTCGATTCGGCGCGCAGCGATGACCAGGGCGACGGCCGAGAGCGCGACGAGCACAGCGATGTGGCCAAGCACCGATGTGGTCCACACGCCTGCATTCGCCGCCCGCACCAGTGCCACGCCGTGATACAGCGGTGAGAACTGCACCACCCACGCCCAGGAGCCGTAGCTGGAGATGGGGAAGAAGGTTGCCGAAAAAAGGAACAGCGGCATCGTTGCGGTGGTGACGATTTCCAGGTCGGCCCAGCCGCGCATGTACGTGGTGGCAACGAACCCAATGCTCGCGAACGTCAGCCCGATCAATGCGCATGCGGGCAGGGCGAGCAAGCTCCACCACGTGTCGACCAATCCGAGGGCGGCCATGACGCCGAGGAAACTGACCGCATAGAGCTGGCCACGGATGAGTGCCCAGCTGATCTCGCCAACGGCAACATCGGCGGGGCCCATTGGGGTGGCCAGCGCGGCGTCGTAGATGCGGGCGTACTTCAAGCGGTGCATCACGTTGCCGGTGGAATCGAAGATGGCGCCGTTCATGGCCGACGACGCCATCAGCGCCGGGGCGACGAATGCGTCGTATGGCACCGACTTGCCGCCAACCGAGACGTCGCCGACCAGGCTGCCGAGACCCGCTCGCATCGACAGCAGATACAGCAACGGCTCGAAGAAACCGCTGACGATGATCAGCCACTGGCGCCGGTAGGCCACGACGTGACGTTCGATCATGCGATGCGGTCGGCGAACCACCATCGACGGCGGAAGGATCCGGAGGAAGATGGTGCTCACGGGTACAACTTCCCGCTCAGCCGGCGCGTCGCGAGGACAAGGCCGACCGCGATCCACAGCGTCACGTAGCCGAGGTGGCCGGCCATGCCTGCCCAGTCGACGTTGCCGGTGGTGAAGCCGCGGGCCACCACCACGCCGTGCCAGAGCGGAGCGACTTTGGCGATCCACTGCACAGCCGTCGGAAGTTGCGAGATCGGGTAGAACGCGCCGCCGAACAGGAACAGCGGGATGATGACGAAGCGTTGGATGGCTGGAAACATGCCGTCGCGCTCGGCGCCAACCGACAACGCCATGATCGGCATGGCGAACGCAACGCCCACCAACATTGCCACCACGACACTTGGCGCAAGGCCCCACGAGCGAGTCTGCTCGAACAGCGTCAGAACCGTGGCCACGGCGCCGGCGGCGATGCCGCACCGGACGGCAATCCACGTGGCGTGACCGAACACGATGTCGCGGGCAGAGAGTGGCGTGGCGGCGATGCCGTGGTACCCGCGGTGCCACTTCAGGGCACCCATCACCGGCCACATGCTTTCGCCGGCGGACAAGCTCATCGCGGTGGTGACCAGCAGTCCGGGAACAACGAATGCGACGTACGAGGTGGTGCCCAACACCGCACCCGAGCCAGCGTTGCGATCTACTAGCGAGCCGACGCCGACGCCGAGGCCCAGCATGTAGAGCAACGGCTGCACCAGCGACGAGAGCACGTTCATCTTCCACATGCGCTTGTACAAGGCGAGGTGCCAGCTGGTGACGCGCAGTGCGCCGGGCGTGGCGGTGTGCTGGGCCACGTCAGTCCACCAGGCTGCGGCCGGTGAGTTGGAGAAACACGTCTTCCAGGCTGGCCCGGCGAACCAGCGCACTCTCCGGTTGTAGGCCGCGCGCGTGTGCTTCGGCGAGGGCCGCCTCACCGTCGTGCGCATAGACCAGCACGCGGTCCGGCAGCAGCTCCAGACGTTCGCCGATACCGCCCAGCTTCAACGAGTTCTCCTCGTTGCTGCCCGCGGCAAATCGCAGCTCCAGTACCTCGCGGGTGGAGTACTGCTCGATCAGCGAGCGCGGCGAACCCTCGGCAACAATGCGGCCCTGGTCCATCACCACCAGTCGATCGCAGAGCTGCTCGGCCTCGTCCATGTAGTGAGTGGTGAGCACCTGCGTGACGCCCTGCTGTTTCAGACGGTAGAGCCGATCCCACAGCACGTGACGGGCCTGCGGGTCCAGGCCGGTAGTGGGTTCATCGAGCAGCAGCAGCTGCGGATTATTGATCAACGAGCGGGCGATAGACAGTCGCCGCTTCATGCCGCCGCTGAGATGCTCGACGACGCTGTCGGCCCTGTCGGTGAGTTGGGCGAAGTCGAGCAATTCGGCCGTCCGCCGCTTCGCTTCCGCGCGGGGAAGGTCGAAGTAGCGGCCGTAGAGCCACAGGTTTTCCTGCACGCTCAGCTCGCCATCCAGCGTGTCCATCTGGGGCACGACACCGATGCGGCCACGAATCTCCGGACCGCGCGTTGCCGGGTCGAGCCCGAACAGCCGCAGCGTGCCGGACGTGACGGGGCTGACGCACGCGATCATGCGCATGGTGCTGCTCTTGCCGGCGCCGTTGGGACCAAGGAACCCGAACACCTCGCCGGGCTGCACCTCCACGTCGATGCTGTCGACGGCGGTGAAGTCGCCGAATCGTTTGACCAGTTGGTGAGCGACGATCAACGGTTCAGGCATGCGACGTTCGACTGTAGCGGCAGGTCCTTCGGCCCCGAACGGTGAATTCAATGGTCGCTACGTACGGTTCGTTGAATTCGCGGGTGCCGCGCCGAAGTGTGTGCAGACGCGAAAGAGCCCCGCCCAAAGGCGGGGCTCTTTCGAAGTTCGAGGTGCCGTGCGCTCAGCTCATCGGCGGCGGGGGCGGCGGCGGGCTCATGCCGGGCGGGGGCGGCGGGGGCGGTGTGCCACCAGCGCCGCCTCCACCAGAGCCGCCAAACTGGCTCTTCATCTTGTTCATGTCCTTCAAGTCGTTCAGCTCTCCGCCGGACTCTTTGAACATGAGGAAGGCGCCGAACGTCGCTGCCGCGGCGGCGATGATGGCGAGGTACAAACCGAATGATGCATCGATGGTGATGCCCAGCTCGGGGGCGTCGTCCTCGCCGATCAGCAGCTTCAGCACGGTGAAGATCGTGGCAAGGGCGCCGACAGCCAGGAAGGCCACGGCGGGAAGCTTGGGAACCTGCACGCCGAACGCCGGCAGGATCAGCAGCACTGCGCCACCGAGGAGCAGCAACGCCCACAGGCTTCCCCACAGGAAGCCGATGTCGCCCCAGGCGTTCGCGGAGTCGGAGATGCCACCCACCCCCTGGAACCCGCCGTACTCAACCGAGTACCACGGGAGGAAAGAGGCGATCAGAAAAACGATGCCCGCTCCCGCGAATATTTGCCCGCCCTTACTGATTTTGCTGAGATCCACGGATGCCTCCCGGTGTGCTCGACGATGACTGCTCAGGTGCTGGCACCGTACACCTTGTAAAGAGCGCTATCGCGCACCATAGATACCCGCGTACATTCGTGGAATGCCCATCGCGCTGCTCTCCGTATTCGACAAGACCGGCATCGTCGAGCTGGCTGCCGGCTTGCACGCGGCCGGTTGGCAGTTGGTCAGCAGTGGTGGCACGGCGAAGGTCATTTCCGAAGCGGGCATTTCTGTCACGGACCTGGCTGACCTCACGGGGCTGCCGGCAATCCTCGATCATCGCGTTGTGACGCTGCACCCCAAGGTGCACGGCGGTCTACTGGCCGACCCGACCAACCCGGCGCACCAAGCCGACATGGCGGCGCACGGCATCGAGGCCATCGACCTCGTTGTCGTCAATCTCTACCCCTTCGCCAGTAACCCCAGCATCGAACTGATCGATATCGGCGGGCCCGCGATGGTCCGGGCGGCAGCGAAGAACTACGCCCATGTTGGCGTCATCGTCAACCCCATCGACTACGCGTCGGTGCTCGCCGAGGTCATGGCCGACGGTCGCCTTTCTGCGGCAACGCGGCGTCGATTGGCCCGCGACGCATTTGCGACGATTGCCGCTTACGACGCGGCGATTGCCAACTGGTTCGATGCTCCGTCGCCCGACTCCGCCGACACGCTGCCCGTCGGGCTGCACCTTTCGTTGGAGCGCGCGCAGACGCTTCGCTATGGCGAGAACCCGCACCAGGACGGTGCCCGCTATCGCCTCGCCGGCGGCACCAGTTGGTGGGATACGGCGGTGCAGCACCAGGGCAAGGAACTGAGCTATCTGAACCTGTACGACACCGAAGCCGCGTGGAAGTTGGTGCAGCGTTTCGGTCGGCCGGCATGCGTGATCGTCAAGCACGCCAACCCGTGCGGTGTTGCGGTGGCGGACACCATCGAGCAGGCGTACGCACAGGCGAACGCATGCGACCCGGTCAGTGCCTTCGGCGGCATTGTCGCGCTGAATCGACCCGCCACCCTCGCCGTGGCCGAAGCGCTCGCGCCGGTGTTCACCGAGGTCGTCGTTGCTCCGTCGTACGACGCTGACGCGTTGGAAGTCTTTGCAGCGAAGGCGAACTTGCGGGTGTTGTCGGCCAGCGCCCCGCACGGCGTGGCACTGGATATGCGCAGCATCGACGGTGGCTTGCTGGTGCAGCACGCCGACACCGTCTCGCCCGATCGGTCGGCCTGGCAAGTGGTCACGACTGCGCAGCCGACGCCCGAACAGTGGAGCGACCTCGAGTTCGCGTGGCAGGTCTGTGCGGTGGTCAGCAGCAACGCGATTGTCTACGCAAAGGATGGTCGCGCCTACGGAATCGGCGCCGGCCAGCAGAACCGCCTCGACAGCGCCCGCATCGCCGCTGACCGATCAGCCGGTCGGGCGAGTGGCGGCGTGTGCGCCAGCGACGCGTTCTTCCCCTTCCGCGATGGCCTGGACGCGGCGGCGGCTGCTGGTATCAAAGCCGTCATCCAGCCCGGGGGCAGCATGCGCGATCCCGAGGTGATCGCGGCGGCCAACGACCACGGCATCGCCATGGTGTTCACCAGCGAACGCCACTTCCGCCACTAACCAAAATGTCGGCCCGAATTCCTAGATCGGCGTTGATATGCGGTAGTACCGCATCTCACCGCCGAAGTTGGGGAACAAGCGGACGGTGCGGACCTAGGGGGCGGGCGGGGCGAAGGAGGAGGGCTGACCGTCGTTCATGGAATCGTCGCCGGTGCGTTCGCCGTTGGACTGTTGCTTGCGAATTGCGTCACGGATCGGGGCTGAGAGCATTGCGATGGCAACCAGGACCAGGCCGGTGATGATGGCCATTGCACCGTTGGCTGCCGCCGAGCTCGGTTTCATCTGCACGGCGACCAGCGACACGATGCCGCCGGCGGCCAGCGCCGCACCCCACCACGTGGTGGCTCGCCGGGCTCCGTGTGTGCCCACGATGCAGATCACGAGGCCCACGATCAGCACCAGCAGCGGCCCAGTTGTGTCACCGAACTCGTCGGCGAGCAAGCCCGCTCCGACCACCGCCGACGTCAGCCCTGCAGCGCACAGGCCGGTCGCTGCGCCGCGGTAACGCCGCCGATCGAGCCACCAGGTCAGGCCAAGGAGTGCGCCGGCACCGCCGAGGTAGATGATGCCCTGCGTGCCCAGGTTCTCCGTGAGGCCCACCGGCAGGAAGCCGACGCCGCCTGCGTCGTCGTAGTAGTCCGCGCACTCCGCGTCGAACGCATCGAAGTTGCCGTCGTTGAGATACTGATCGCACTTTGCGGTGTCCGCCTTGGCGTCCGCGCTCAGCGCACCGAACGCGCCGACGAGGGCGATTGCACCAAGCCCCAAGAACAGGTTGCGACCCTTGAAGCCCGGCAGCGCCCACGCGGCGAGGAACAACACTGCAGCCAGTAACCCCGTGAGAAAGCCGCCTTGATTGTCGCTCACGGTCACAGCGGCGGCGAAGGTCGGGATGGCAACGACGACGATGCCGACCGCGGCGGCCTTCGCCTCCTCCAACTTCACAAACGTGCGCAGCGCCCAGGCCGCAACCATCAAGGCGAGCGAGACTCCGATAAACACACCGCGGGTGGGCTCCTCGCCTTGGGTCGCGATGAGCACCCCGATGGCGACAACGGCGCCTCCCAAGCCGGCCATAGCGGCGCGCAGACCGGGTCGCGGTCGTTCCTTGGCGTCCGGGCCCAGCCCTTCGAGGAAGGTATCGACCTTGCCGGAAGGGGTGGCATCTTCACCGTCGAGTGCAGCGAGACCGTGTGTCGTGGCAGCACCCGGATCGGTCGGAGTGGTGTACGCAGTCGGGGGAATCGCGAACGGAATGACGGTGCTGGCGCCCATCGGATCGATCTGCTGCACGCCATTGGTGACGACGTGCTCGGTCCACGCTGCGCCGCTCCAATAGCGCTGCTGGAACCGTCCGTACGGGTCGTTGTACCAACCTGCTGCTTGCTCGGTCATTTCCGCCACCCCCTTGAGATTTCGTACAGCGTGCCACGTCTGCACGGGCGAACTGAGCAAAGCTGTCGGAAATGGCTCGCATCTCCGACCTTCTCGCGGCCGGGCCCACCTACTCCGTCGAGTTCTTCCCGCCGAAGCACGAGGCCGGGTGGCTCAGCCTCGGCCGCACGATTTCCGAACTGGAACACCTCGCGCCCGATTTCCTCAGCGTCACGTATGGCGCGGGTGGCAGTACACGAACCCGCACCGCCGACCTTGTCAGCTGGGTCAAGCGGCAGACGGCAATTCCGCCGATGGCTCATCTCACGTGCGCCGGGCACACGCGCGACGACATTCGTGCAATTCTCACCGATTACCAGGCCGAGGGCGTCGAGAACATCCTGGCCCTCGGTGGCGACCCGCCGACAGGTGCGTCGGCCGAGCAAGTACCCAGTGATTACCGCTTCAGCATGGAGCTGGTGGACGATGTGCACGAGTTCGGTGGCTTCTCGGTGGGTGTCGCAGCGCACCCCGAGTTGCACCCCCGCTCGCCCGACCGCGCGACCGATCGTCAACACCTGGCCGACAAGCTGGCTGCGGCCGACTTTGCGATCACCCAGTTCTTCTTCGACATCGATCACTACTCGATGATGGTCGACGAACTGGCGAGCCTGGGGGTGACCAAGCCGGTGCTGCCGGGCATCATGCCGATCAGCAACCTCGGGCAGATCACGCGCATGGCGCACATGAGTGGTGCGGAAGTTCCGGCGTGGGTGATCGAGGCGATGGAGAAGGCCGGCGACGATCTGGACGAGGCCGAGCGGGTCGGTGTCTCGTTGGCAACCGACCTCTGCGCTCGTCTCATTGAGGCAGGCGCGCCGGGCTTGCACTTCTACGCGTTGAATCGCAGTTGGGCGACGCGGGAAATTTTCAGCAACCTCGGCCTTCGCCCCAGCGCCTGACGCGGCGTAGGGTCGCCGTATGACTGCATACGAGAAGTTGTACATCAACGGCCAGTGGGTGCCTTCGTCCGGTACTGACACGTTGTCGGTCACCGATTCGGCCACCGAAGAAGTGATCGCGACCATCCCTGAGGGCACCGCCGCCGATGTCGACGCCGCAGTTGTCGCAGCCAAGGCCGCCTTCCCCGCATGGAGCGCGCTGCCCAAGGAAGAGCGCGCCGCGTACCTGATGAAGATCCACGCCGGCCTCGAGGCTCGCACCGACGAGATCGCCTCCACCATTGCCAAGGAAGTCGGCATGCCGCTGTTCCTCAGCAACATGATCCAGGCCGGTCTACCGAAGGCCAACTTCGCAATCGCCGCAGGCCTACTGGGCAGCTACGAGTTCGAGAAGCAGGTCGGCAACTCGCTGGTCGTGCGAGAGGCCATCGGCGTTGTTGGCTGCATCACTCCGTGGAACTACCCGTTGCACCAGATCGCACTCAAGGTCGCCCCGGCCCTGGCCGCAGGCAACACCGTCGTGCTCAAGCCGTCGGAAGTCGCGCCCATCAACGCGTTCATCCTGGCCGAGGTCGTCGCCGAGGCGGGGCTGCCCGCGGGCGTGTTCAACTTGGTGACCGGTATCGGCCCCGTTGTCGGCGAAGCCATTTCGGCGCACCCCGACGTCGACATGGTCAGCTTCACCGGCAGCACACGCGCCGGGAAGCGGGTTGCGGAAGTGGCCAGCCAGACCGTCAAGAAGGTGTCATTGGAGCTGGGCGGCAAGAGCGCCAACGTCATCTTGGCTGACGCCGACTTCCCCAAGGCGGTCGCCGATGGCGTCGGGAAGTGCTTCCTCAACAGTGGTCAGACGTGTACCGCGCTCACCCGCATGTTGGTGCCGCGCGATCGCCTGGCTGAGGTGGAAGGCATCGCCGCGGCCACCGCCGCTGCGTTCACACCGGGCAACCCCTTCGACAAGAGCAGCCGCATTGGCCCGCTTGTCTCGTCCGTTCAGCAAGAGCGCGTGCGCGGCTTCATCCAGAAGGGCATCGATGAGGGAGCAACGCTGCTCACCGGTGGCACCGAAGCGCCGGAGGGTTTGGAGACGGGCTACTACGTGGCCCCGACGGTGTTTACGAACGTCACGCGCGACATGACAATTGCCCGCGAGGAGATCTTCGGGCCCGTGCTGTCGATCATTCCGTACGACACGGAAGAGGAAGCCATCGAGATCGCCAACGACACCATCTACGGTCTCGCCGGTGGCGTGTGGGGCGAGCCCGAGCATGCCAAGGCGGTCGCCCGCAAGATCCGCGCCGGCCAGGTGGAAGTCAACGGCGGCGCCTTCAACGTGATGGCCCCGTTCGGTGGCTACAAGCAGAGCGGCCTCGGCCGTGAAGCCGGCACCTTCGGCCTCGAAGAGTTCCTAGAAGTCAAGAGCCTCCAGCTCTAGTCGCACGTTCTCAGAGGTGCCATGACCGCTCGCAGAAGTGATGGTGGGCGATACTGGACGCTCGCATGGCTGCTTCCACCGCCACCATCGCCGTTGCCGAGCCGCTAACCCATCCGACGCTTCGCAACCAGATCAGCCGAGTCCCGTACCTGCCGGGTCTCGATGGTTTGCGCGCCATCGCAGTCACGGCCGTGCTCGTGTACCACGCCAATCACGAGTGGCTGAGCGGCGGCTTCCTGGGTGTCGAGGTCTTCTTCGTCATCTCGGGCTACCTGATAACACTGCTGTTGCTGTCGGAGAAGGAACGCACCGGCAAAGTTCGGCTCGGCCAGTTCTGGATGCGACGGGCGCGCCGACTGCTACCCGCGCTGTTCGTCATGATGGGCTCGATCGCCATCTACATGACGCTGTTCAAGCAGCGGCCGATGGGGCAAGCCCGCGGCGACCTGCTCGGCGGCACCTTCTACGTCAGTAACTGGTACCAGATCTGGGTGGGCCAGGGGTACACCGCGGCCACCAGCTTTGCGCCATTGCGGCACCTGTGGTCGCTGGCGGTCGAGGAGCAGTTCTACCTCGTGTGGCCGCTGGTGATGGTGCTGCTGCTGCGCAAGCGCGGCGACCAACTGCCTCGCGTTGCACTGTGGCTGCTGTCGGCCAGCGTGTTCGTCTCGCTGACGATGGCGGCGCTCTTCATCGGTGGCACCGTGTTTTTGGGTGCCAACTCGGTGACCAACGCCGCCTCGTGCGGCGCAGGCGACAGCCACGGGTACATCTCGTTGTTCGGTCACTGCCTCAACGTCAACGAGACGCTCTACCTGAGACCATCACCCGGGCAAGCGGGCTGATGCTCGGCGCGGCCTTCGCCCTGGTGTGGCGGCCGGTCGCGATCATGCGTGGGCCGCTGCGCAAGCGCGGTCGCCAGGTCGACCTCATCGGGCTACTCGGCCTCATCGGGCTGGCGTTGCTGATGAACCGGCTGGAACTGGTCGATGCCGTCACCAACGAATACGACCCGTGGCTGTTTCGTGGCGGGTTCATGCTCACTGGGCTGTGCACGATTGCGATCATCGCGGCAGCCACGCACCGCCGCGCGTATATCGGTCGCCTGTTGGGCATCCGTCCGCTGCACTGGGTGGGCACGCGCAGCTACGGGCTGTACCTCTACCACTGGCCAATTTTCCAGATCATCCGCGAACCCGGAGAGCAGCTGACCGTGCTGCAGTTCTTTACCGCGTTGCTGATCGCGTTGCCGATCACCGAACTGAGTTATCGCCTGGTCGAGTTGCCTGTGCGTCAGGGCCGTCTGGGTCAATGGATGCGCGGCGAGCGCCGACCACGAACCAAGGCCGCGGTGCGCGGACGTCGACGCACCTTCGTGCTCGCTTCGGTCTTTGCGGTGTTGGCCGGTTTCGCAACGGTGACCATTGCGACGGCGGACATCAAGTGCGAGGGCCAGGTCGCGTGCGACAGCGAGCGCGGATTGGCCGAGATCGCCGCCGGACCCGTCACCACGGTTCCCCCCGTGACGGTGGCACCCACCGTCCCGGTCACGCAGCCGGCAGTGCCGGGCGAGACCGCCGCTCCCACCACCGAGCCCGCCCCGGTCACCACCCTGAGCGCAGCCGACCTACTGCCTGCGTATGCGGTCGGCGAGTCGGTGATGCTCGGCGCCGCACCACAGCTGACCGCCGCCGGCATCCAGGTGAACGCGGCGGTCAGCCGCCAGGGAAAGAACGTCGCAGAGGTGCTGGAAATGGCGCGAGTAGGTGGTCAGCTCGGTCGCACGGTGATCATCCAGACCGGAACCAATGGCGGAGTGAGCGACGAGACATTCGCACGGATCATGGCTGCGTTGCCCCCCGACCTGACCCCACTGGTCGTGTTCCTCACGGTGAAGGCGCCCAAAGGGTGGATTGCCGACAACAACACCCGCATTCGGGCGCTGCCCACGGTGTATCCGAACGTGAAGGTGGTCGACTGGGAACTCGAGGCGCAACAGGTTGCCGACGAGCTCAGCAAGAGCGATGGAGGTGTCCACCTCAGCACCAACCACGCGAAGCAGTTCTACGCAAACCTGATCTTCGACGCCATCGGCCGGCCCGATCTGAAGCGGTAGCGCGTTCGCAACGGCCGCACGTTGCTCCATACTGTTGCCTCGATGTCGGCGCGCCCCACCGTTCCACGCGTCTCCACGCCGGACTCCTCGCTCAGTCGCGTGCCGTATCTGCCGGGGCTGGATGGCTTGCGTGCCATCGCCGTCATCGGCGTGATGATCTACCACGCGCATCACGACTGGCTGCCCGGCGGGTTCCTGGGGGTCGAGGTCTTCTTCGTCATCTCCGGCTACCTGATCACGCTGCTGCTGATGGGCGAGAACGAGCGGACGGGACGCGTCGACCTGCGCCAGTTCTGGGCACGACGGTTCCGGCGCCTACTACCGGCGCTGTACGTGATGATGGCCTTCGTCGCCGTGTTCATCGCCGCGTTCTATTCGGTCGCTCGCGAGCAGACACGTGGCGACTTCCTCGCCGGCGTCTTCTACGTCAGCAACTGGTACGAGATCTTCGTCGGCCAGGGGTACGGAGCAAGCGAGGCATTCGTGCCGCTGCGCCACCTGTGGTCGCTGGCGGTGGAGGAGCAGTTCTACCTCGTGTGGCCGCTGGTGATGGTGGCGATTCTGCGCCGCTCTCGCTCGCGGTTGCCACACGTTGGTGTGAAGCTGATCGGCGTCAGCGCGTTTATCGCCATCGTGGTCGCGTGGCTGTACGTGCCCGGTGTGGTTGCCACCACCTGCGGAACCGAATTCACACGCGGCACGTGGACCGTCTTCGGTCGCTGCATCGCCGTCAACGACATGCTGTACCTCGGCTCGTTCTCGCGTGCCGGTGGGCTGATGTTGGGTGCGGGTTTCGCAATGCTGTGGCGCCCTGTTGCCATCATGCGAGGGCCGCTGCGCGACAAGGGCCGACATCTCGATGTGCTGGCTGCGCTGGGCCTGGCGCTGATCTTGTTCTTCATGTACACGATGTACCTGCAGGAGCGCGGCGTCTACAACCCCTGGCTGTATCGCGGCGGCTTCTTCCTCACCGGCATCGCCACCGTGCTGCTGATTGCGGCCACTACCCACCGGGGCGCGGCCACCGGAAAACTGCTGGGCCATCCGGCGCTGGTGTGGGTGGGCACCCGCAGCTATGGGCTCTACCTGTACCACTGGCCCGTGTTCCAGATGATTCGCAAGCAGGCCAACATTCAGCTGTCGATCCCCCAGATGGTCCTCGGGATGCTGATCACAATTCCGATCACCGAAGCCAGCTACCGGTTCATCGAGACGCCCATCCGCAAGAACGGCGTGCGCGCCTCGTTCTCAGCGTTGCGTCGCGAGTCCGGCAAGTTCCTTGCCGTTGGTGCCGCAGCGCTTCTGGTAGGGCTGGCCGCGTTCAGCCTGTGGGGTGCCGACCCGCACTGTGTTGGTGAGGTGAACTGCTCATTGGAAGCCGCGGGATTGGACACCACTTCAGTCACGACCGCACCGGGCAATGTGGTCCCGGCCAGCACCCTTCCTGGGGAGACCCTTGCGACCACCACGACGGTGCCCAAGGAGCCGCAGAAGTACGTGGCCATCGGCGAGTCGGTGATGGCTGGGGCCAAGCCCTTGCTCGAGTCGTCTGGCCTCCTCGTGCAGGTGAAGGAGGGCCGCGGGCCTGAAGGCGTGAAGAACGCCGTCATCCTGCTGCGCGATGCGGGCGATATCGGGGCGGGTACGCGGATCGTGATTCAGGTCGGCACGAACGCCCCGCTGACCCAGTCCGAACTCGACGCCATCATGACCGAAGTACCAGCCGAAGGTGGCGGCGTGGTGTTCCTGACGATCCACGCCGACATCGAGTACGTGCCCGCCAACAACGAACTGATCCGGGCGATGCCCGCCAAGTTCCCGAATGTGTCGGTGATCGATTGGGACGTGAAGGCTGCCGATGTGCAGTTGTGCGAGGACGGCATCCACATCTCGTGCAACGGGGCGGAGCCGGCAACGTTCTACACGAACCTGATCCTCGAAGCATTGGGCCTGCCCGCCATCACCTGAGTCGTTGTCCGAGACGGTCGTGGCTTTCGCTCTCAGCGTCTCCGCGGCCTACGCTCGCGGCATGACCACTCCAGTTCGTGTCGCAGTCACCGGCGCTGCCGGCCAGATCGGCTACAGCCTCCTCTTCCGTATCGCCTCCGGTTCCATGCTCGGCCCGGACACGCCCGTCATCCTCCAGCTGTTGGAGATCACACCGGCCCTCGGTGCGCTCGGTGGCGTGAAGATGGAACTGGACGACTGTGCCTTCCCACTGCTGGCCGATGTCATCTGCACCGACGACGCCAACGTCGCATTCGGAGACGCCGACGTGGCCCTGCTGGTCGGTGCCATGCCGCGCAAAGCGGGCATGGAGCGCAGCGACCTACTCAGCGCCAACGGCGGCATCTTCAAGCCGCAGGGCAAGGCCCTCAGCGAGAGCGCCAAGAAGGACATC
>JANLPB010000148.1:0-10318 GCA_031366885.1 Ilumatobacteraceae bacterium | reverse complement strand
AACTGGCGGCCACCTTGCGGCGGTGGGCCGACTCGTGGCGCTCGGGCATCTGCAGCCGCAGCGGACGAAGTACGTACGCCGACAGCATGCAGCGCACGCAGCGGCGCATCTCGCCCAGTCCGGCACGGAGCGCCAGACGGGGCGGGGCGTTCTTGGCCAACACCAGCAGACGATTTCGTTCCGTGTAGAAGCGGAAGACGGGCGAACCGACGCCAGAGGACGCGGCATGACGATGGCGAACCACAGAGGTCGGCTCATAGAGGTACCGCCAGCCCTGCAGGCGGCCGCGCCACGACAAATCCGTGTCCTCGTAATACAGAAACAACCGCTCGTCGAACAGGCCGACCTCATCGAGGTACTGCCGGCGCAGCAGCACCGCGCCGCCACACCACGCGAACACTTCTGCAGCCGATTCGTATTGGCCCAGGTCGCGTTCAAGAAAGCCGCGGTCGCCGCCGAAGCCGCCGCGGTAGAGATTCGAGCCGACGTTGTTGATGACGTCGAACGGCTCGTCACCAAGACGAACGTCGAACCAGGTCCGGTCGTCGCCGATCTCCAACGTCACCGTCTGAGCCTCGGTGGTCAGCGTGACGGTCCGTGGCTCGGGGCTGCTGAGCCGCAGCGACACGACCTGCGGGAGAGGCTTGCCGGGTTCGATGGCGAGACGAATCGAACCACGCGCCCGGCTCCAACGTGCGATCTCTTCGTCGTACTCCGAATTCGGAAGTTCAGGCCCGTAGAAGTCTTCGTCGAACGACACGCGGGCGTCGGCCCGAACGCCGTCCAGACGGAGCGCCGAGATGCGCACTCCAAGGTCGCGTGGGTCGTTGCGATGGATCTGTCCGGCATCGGGCACGGCGACTTCGATACCCAGGTAGCGGTCGGCGAACAGCATCTTGGCGCTCACCGCCCCGATGTCGGGGGCAGATTGCGCAACGGTCACCAGCGGTCGCAGCCAGCCGGGCGCGACGGTTGCGTCGTTGTTGACCAGGGCCACGAATTCATGCTGGCCCGGCAACCTCATCCCCAGATTGCACCCGCCGGCGAACCCGAGGTTTTCCAGCGGCTCGAGCAGGCGGACGGTGGGGTAGTCGGCGCGCACGCGGTCGGCCACGTCGTCCAGCGAGCCGTTGTCCACCAGCACGATCTCCAAACAGTCGGCCGGCCATTCCGTTGCGAGCAACGAATCGAGACAATCGAGGGTCATCTGCCCGCCATCGAAGGAGAGCACGACGACGCGCACGAGAGGAGTGTCGACGGAATCCATGGGCGCCCAGATGCTAACGAGCCAACAGCGATTGCAGTAGCGCGCCGCGGTCGCTGTCGTCGGCGAGCGTGATCACGCGGTCGAACAAGGATGTGTGAACGAAGCGGCCTAACGCCCTTGCCGGAAAGCGAGCGTCGCCTGCGTCGGTGGGGTTCCCGGCAGGCCCATGCTCCACGAGTAGATGGACCTCAGGCGCGTGGGGTAGCGATCGAATTGCGTCGGCCAACGCTGTGTTGGCGACGCCTGCGGCCGAGTCGTCGAAGCGACCCTGCAACGCGACTCGCCACGGCGGCGGCGCAATTTCGCGACGCCGACGCGGCCCCATCGTCGAGAGCGCGTCGACGCTGAGGCGGGCAGCATTCGCCCACGTCCAACGGTCCACCGCACGCGCCCCCGCTGCGCGCAGCTCGATGCGGTGAGGCGCGTCAGTGAGTGCCCGAATCACCGCTGCCGCAATCGAAGTGGCGTCGTGCGGGTCGAACTCTGCCCCGTCGTAAGCCAACACCTCGGGCAGCGAGGAGGTGCTGGAGGCAATGACGACGCAGCCGCAGGCCGCAGCTTCCAGCACGGGCAGTCCGAACCCCTCCTCTATGGAGGGCATCACGGCCAGCGACGCGGCCTGGTGTAGCGCCACCATCTCTTCGTCGGTGACTCCGCCCGTGAACGTCACGTCGCGAGCCACCCCGAATTCGTCGGCCCATTGCTGCCACTGCGCCAGCTGTACGCCGCCAACTTCGGCCACCACCACCAGTCGATGCGTGACCCGTAGCTCGTTGGGAACCAAGCCCCAGGCGCGCAGCATTCTTTCGGTGTTTTTGCGACTGTCGGTGCCGGCGACCATCACCACCAGGTCGCGCTTGTCGCGGGTGAGCACCCTGGCCAGCCGTGGCCATGGGTCGCTGCTGCGCGGCACGAACTGTTGGTCCACACCTGCCCCGATCGTCGCAATTCGGTCACGTGGGAAATGCAGCTCGGCAGCCGCTGTGTCGGCCGCGAACTCGGAGATGGCAAGCAACGCGTCGAGCGTGCGCGACAACATGCCGCGCAGCTGCACCTGTGCGCGGGCCGTCGCCCGCTGTTGGTACAGCTCGGGGTAGCGCTCGGGAATCACGTCGTACATGACCGCTGCGACCGGCAGGCCCGCATCGGTGATGATCCGTGGCACCGGGTCGAGCGGAATAGGGTGCAGCATCAGCTGTGTGGCCAGGTACCAGGTGCCCTCGCGGGCGAACTCACGCACTGCGGCAGGGCTCCATTGGCGCAGCGCCAGGCCGGGTATCGCCTCATCGAGCAGGTCCGCCTCCGTCGCCGTCTCGTAGAGAGCGACCACAGGCGCCTCGACCTGTTGCAGCCCACTGAGCAGCCCGAGTGTGTAGCGGCCGATGCCCCGGTTGCGGGCGGTGGGGTGATCGATTGGCCGCGCGTCGACCAGGAGGTGGCGCAGTTCACCCATCTCGACGCAGGCTGGCGATCATGTGCTCCAGCTCGCTGAGCTGACGCTCGATGACCTGGGTGGCGCCGATTGCCGTGTCGGCGTCCAGACGCAAGCGCTCGGCGTAGCCGACGAACAGCGGCAGCACGTCCTCCGCGTTGCCATGCACGTCGTGACTGAGGGTCGAGATGGTGTGGTGAATGGCGGGCACCAGCGTGGCGATGATGTGGTTCATCTGGTCGACCGTCTCACGCAGCGCTGCGATCTCCGCAGGCAAAGAAGCGAGTGCGCGCAGTCGGCGGGGAAACCCCGAAATCGAAGCCATGCGAGGACGATAGCCGCACGGGTCGCGCGGCTACGCTGCGCCGGTGCCGTCGGACAAAGCAGATTCAATGATGCGGCGAGCGCGAGCGCTGGTGCCGCGCGGCGCCAAGCGGAGGGTCCGCCCTGTTGCACAGCGGCTGGGCTTGGTCGCCCCAGCCGAATGGTGGCAGGTTGACCACGGCAACGCGGTGGGTTGCCTCACCGGGTCGGGCGCCGTGTGCTGCAACATCTGCGGCTGGACGGGAGCTGCGTTCGAGGGCAGCGCCCACGTCGAGTCCGCCACGTGCTCGCAATGCGGCTCGGTCGCGCGGGACCGATTTCTGCTCTGGTGCGCAGCGTCACGGCGAGGTCTGCGTACGCGTCGGCGCGTCTTGGAGACGAGCCCGCGCATGGGTGGCACCTATCGCGAAATGATGCGTCGCCACTTTGATTACAGGGCGAGCGACTTCGACCTTGGCGCTCACCGCGCCGACCTACAGATCGACCTGCAGGCAATGGCGCTGCCGGACGAATCGCTCGATGTCATCCTCACGCCCCACGTTCTCGAGCACGTCCCCGACACAGCACGGGCACTGTCGGAGCTTCACCGAGTGCTCGCCCCGAAGGGTCGGGTCTATCTGCAGGTGCCGTTACTGCACGGCCTCACCGCGGCACCTGCCACGCCCGAGTTCCACGCCGACAATACGCCAGTGTTCTGGAACTTCGGATGGGACCTCACCGACATGCTCCGCGCCGCCGGCTTCGTCACTACAGCGCTGGTGACCGCGGAGTTCGCACGCGTGTTGACCGCCGCGGTGCCGGTGCCGCCACCCGACGGCGACATCTTCGACGTGGCCGACATGGTGCGCCACGCCCGAGTCGCGGACCTGACGGTGATCGCCGACGATCGACAGGCAGCCCGGATGGGTTGGCTGCCTGCGCAGCAGTTCGTGACGTGGGAGTGCGTCAAGCCGTAGCTGACAGCAGCTCAGCGGTTGGTGCGCCGGAGCCGTTCGCGAACACACATCGCGATCATGACCATTCCCAACCGGAATGTCTTGACCCGATCGCCGGTGACCGAGCTCTCGCCGACGCGGGGAAGGTACTTCACCGGCACCTGCACCAGCGTGAGCCGGAGCCGCGCCGCGTGCAGCATCATCTCGAAACCGAACGATGAACCGTTTCCTCTGAACTCGGGTGACAGCTGGACGAGCCCCTGGCGGGTGATCACCCGAAACGTGCAGCCGACATCGGAGAGGTAGACGGTGTTGAACAAGACCTCGGCGAGCTTGGCGACCGCCCAGTTTCCCCACTTCAGGAACACGCCCATGTTGGCGCCGCTGAAGATGAACGTCTGCACCGTGCGTGAGCCCAACACCAGGTCGACGTCGGCGGTGAACGGCAGCAACTTCAAAATGTCGGCTGGATCGAAGGTGGCGTCGGGTTCGCACACGCACACCAGGTCAGCGGTGGCCGTCTCCGCAAAACCGCGACGAATCGCCGCGCCGTACCCCTGCGTCGACTCGAACACTTCGCGGGCCACCGTCGGAGCTACAGCGGGGGATGTGTCCGGGTGTGCGTTGTTGTTGACCACGACGATGTCGTCCACGATGCCCAGCGCATGGAACGCTTCGATGCACTCGGCGATGCTGCCTGCCTCGTTGTAGGTGGGCAGCACAACTGCCAACGTCTTTCCGTGCCACATGGTGATCCTCGTGTCTCAGGCGCCCGCGGCAGGCGGTAGATACAGAATCACGCCGCCGAGGTCTTCTTGACGGTACTCGTCCACCGGTAGGTAGAACCAGCCAGGTGGCTGCTCGCCGGGGGGAAACAAGAAGGCGACCTCGTCAGCGGGAGCACGTCCGACGATGCGTTGCGACGAAGGAAACCGAATGACGTAAGGGTTGCCCGCAATGGCCGTCCGGATGCGCTGATCGGAGCGGTACTCCAGCGGCAGCACCATCCAGTACGACCCGGCCACCCGGTCGATGCCGACCTCGTCGAGCCTGTTGATCACGCGGTCGATCCATGCGTTGGGTTGAGCCCGCTCGAACATCTGCTGGCGCTGCATGAACGGAACGATGGTGACCGATGCCCACGCGACGGCGAGAACGAGCACCGAGGCAAGCGCCCGTCTCGGGGAGAAACCGGCGACGGCCCTCGACAGTGCTGCACCGAGGGCGATGGCGATCAGCGGGAACGGGATGATCCCGTATCGACCGTCGAGCACGAAGATGAGATGGGGTAGGAGCGCCATCACGGGAAAACACAGCGCCAGGCCAATCGGCACGATCCAACGACTGGGCCGCCGGCTTGACCGAACGAGGTGCACGCAGCCAACGACAACACCGACCGCAATCAGCAGGTAGATCGCCAGACCGATCGGCTTCCCGAACACCCACCGACCGTCGAGCGTTCGCAGCCCCAATGCTCGCGGCATCAGGCCTGTCGCGAAACCGGTGAGCCGATCGAGGTAGCTACCGGGCGGATAGACCTGCGAGTTCAGCGACGGCCAACCGTTCGAGGCATTCCACAGCAGGAACGGCGTGTTGGCCAGCAACGCACCTCCAGCCGCTGGGGCCCACCAGCGACGCCAGTCGCGAATGTGAACGACGCAGGCGACTGCGACCACCGGACCGAGCATGGTCACCCACATCGGATGAATGAAGAACGCGAGTCCGGCGAGAAACCCGACGATGGCCGACGAACGCGGCTTTGCGGTCGCTTGGTCGGTCACGATGGCCGTTGCCCACACGGTTGCGGCCGCAACGGACAACCCCAGTGCGTACCCCATGTACGAGCGGGTACTGAGGACCAGTAGCGCGCCCGGCGCGAGCCAGACAACCGTCGCCGAGAACGCCGCGGCGCGGCGGCCGGCCAAGTAGCGAGCGCCGCCGAAGCCAGCACCCACGACCAGCAGCCACACACACGAGAAGCCCCACTTGAGTACCGCAATGCTGCCACCGGCGAACACCATCAGCGGGCTGAAGAAATAGGCGTCGATCGCGGCCGTGTACACGCTGCCGTCCATCACGATCGGAAACCGGCCGTCGCGGATGACGTCGATCGACTGAAGTCCGGAGTACGCCTCGTCACCATTGAGAACGCCGAACGCAGAGCGCAGAATCCACGCTCGCAGCACGACACCGATCGCCAGTACCGCTGCGGCCGCAAGAACGATCGGAGCGAGGCCCAGGTTTCGACGCGCGGACGATATGGGCGTGGACATTGCGCAGATGGTACCGGCCGGGCCAAGGCCGTTCCGGGCATGACGGGAGCAACGGCCGTTTCCTCCTGCGCCACCAAACGTCAAGAGATCGGCAAATTCCTTGCCCAGATCTTCAGACACGCGGCGTGGTGTCGATACCAGGTATCGAGGCGTGGCGGATCAAGGAGGAGCGAACGATGCGAGCGAGACGATGGGGCGGGTTGGCCCTAGTGCTGTCGATCGGCGCCAGTGTTGCCTTGGCCTCGACGGCCAGTGCCGCCAACCCATCTCCGCCGTTCATTCCGCGGGCCGCGGACTGGCTCACCTCCGTCAACTACTTCCGTGCCATGGCCGGGCTGCCGGCGGTTACCGAAGATCTGTCGTTGTCCCCCGGCGCCCTCAATCACTCGTGTTACATGCTGCTCAACGACATCGCGCACGACGAGATTCCCGGCAACCCCGGGTACACCGAGTCTGGTGATTCAGCCGGCAACAATGGCAACGTCGCCGTGAGCAGTGCCACAGGTTTGACCAACCGCTCGTTCGTAGAGCTATGGATGACCGGCCCGTTTCACGCGATCGGTGTCTTGCGTTCCAACCTTCAGCGGGTCGGGTTCGGTCAGTGCGAGAACAGCGCCACCGCTCGCTGGCACTCCGGTGCCACCCTTGACATCCTTCATGGTCTCGGTCCCAAGCAGCCGTTGGGAGCACCAGTTCTGTTCCCCGGTGATGGCACGGTGACCAACCTCACCCAGTTCATCGCGGAGTCGCCCAACCCGGTGCAGCTGTGCGGCTGGACCGGTGGCGCCGGCCTGCCGATCATCGGACTCATGCCCGAGGGGTTCACCTCCAACCCCACCGCGTCGATCACGGGCCCATCCGGTCCGCTCGAAACCTGCGTCCTGAGCCGACACAACACCAGTGGTACCGCGCAAAGCATTCTGCAGGGCGACAACGCGGTGGTCGTGATGCCTCGTGCTGCGCTGGCCGCGGGCACGTACACGGTCAACGTGTCCACCAGTGCGCGGAACGTGACGTGGAGCTTCACCGTCGATCCATCGGCCGCCGATGCCTCTGTCGCACCACCGTCCTCGACGCCTGCGAGCGCACTCACCGGTTGGACGCCGATGGCACCCGCCCGCTTCGTCGACACACGGATCAACAACGGTGCAACGAAGCTGATCGGCGGCGTTCCCAAGCGGATCAAGCTCACCGGGCGGCTTGGGCTGCCGGTGGACGCTCTCGCTGTCAGCGGCAACTTCACGGTGGCAAACACCGGCGGCGTGGGATACCTGACGGTGTGGAACTGCTCCAACCCGATGCCCGACGCCTCCACTCTGAACTTCGTCACGGGCGACGTGGTGTCGAACAGCGCGACAACTCCGCTCGACGGCGCCGGCAACGTGTGCGTCTATTCGCCGGTCAGTAGCGACCTCATCATCGACGTCTCGGGCTACTACACCACCACAGCAACGACGCGCTTTGCGGCCATCGTCCCCGAGCGCCTGATGGATACCCGCCAAGGCATCGGACCGACTGGACGAATGGCTGCTGGTCAGATCATCGAGCTGCCGCTCCCGTCGGCACCCGGCGACGCGGTGGGCGTGATGATCAACATCACGACCATCAACGCCGACGAGACCGGGTACGTGACGGCGTTTCCTTGCGGTGGGCTACCCAACACCTCCAGCGTGAACCCCGGCGCCGGTGACGTGCGGCCCAACACCGCCACGCTCGCCCTCTCCGCGGCGCGATCGGTGTGCCTGTACACGAGCCAGAACATGGATGTCCTCGTGGATGTCTTCGGGTACATGGTCACCTCGCCGACGGCACGGTTCACGCCCAGCGCGCCCTTCAGATGGGTGGACACACGCTCGAAGTGGAGCACCGACCTCAACTTCGGCACCGGCGGCCAACGTGTGAACGCCGGCCAGGTGCTGACGCTGCAGATTGCAGGGCAGCGCGGCATTCCCGCGAACGCAACTTCGCTGTCCTTCAACCTCACCGCCGTCGACGGCGCAGGCGACAACGGCTATGTGATTGCGTACCCCTGCGGTTCGCAGCCACCGACGTCGAACGTCAACTTCAGGTACGGCCAGAACGTCGCCAACGGCGCGATGGTGGCGCTGTCCGCGAGCGGCTCACTGTGCCTCTACGCAGCAGTGTCGACGCATCTGATTCTCGACGTCAACGGCTGGTGGACGTAACCGGTCAGCCGTCGGGCTGCGGCGTTTACACGTCGAGCGGGTCGAGCGATTCGGGATTGATGTGGTGGCGGGCGATTGCGGATTGCACTTCGTCGGCGCTCGCCTTGCCTTCCGCAGCGAGGGCGCTGAGCAGCGCGACGACCACGTGACCGGCGTCGACCTCGAAGTAGTCGCGAAGGGCCTCACGCGTGTCGCTACGGCCCATTCCATCGGTGCCCAACGGTACGAAGGTGCGCCCCGGGAGAAAGCGCGAGATCTGCTCTGGCACCAGCTTCATGAAGTCGCTGACCGCGACGATTGGGCCCTGCGCCTGTGCGAGCACGTCAGCAACCACCGCTGTTCGCGCCGGCTCGTGGGGATGCAGACGGTTCCATCGCTCGGCGGACAGCGCATCGTCGCGCAGGGCCTTGTATGAAGTAGCCGACCACAGCTCGACGCCGATTCCATACTCGGCGAGCTCTGCCGCAGCGGCACGTGCAGCACCCTGAGCAGAGCCGCTGAACAAGAGCGTGGCGCGCCGTTCGGTGCCGTCGGGCGCCTCCGCCCAGCGGTACAACCCACGCATGATGTCGGCGGGCGCCAGGCCCTCGGGCATCGCGGGCATCGGGTAGTTCTCGTTGTACAGGGTGATGTAGTAGAAGACATCGCGCTCGAGGTCGGCGGGCCGATCTGCGTCGGGCCCGTACATGCGCTGTATGCCGGCCTGAATGATGGTGGCGACTTCGTAGGCAAACGCGGGGTCGTACGCCTGGCACGGCGGCACGGTGCTGGCCAACACCAGCGAGTGACCGTCTTGGTGCTGCAAGCCCTCACCCATGAGTGTGGTCCGCCCGGCAGTGGCGCCGAGCAGAAAGCCGCGTGCCCGTGCGTCTGCAGCCTGCCAGATGAGGTCGCCAACGCGTTGGAAACCGAACATCGAATAGAACGTGTAGAACGGGATCGTGCTGACCCCGCGTGTGGCGTACGCGGTGCCAGCGGCGATGAAGCTGGCCATCGACCCGGCCTCGGTGATGCCCTCTTCGAGAATCTGTCCCTTGGCGGATTCGGCGTAGCTGAGCAGCAGGTCATGGTCCACCGGCTCGTACATCTGGCCCTGCGAGGCGTAGATCTTCAACGCGGGGAACAGCGAGTCCATGCCGAATGTGCGGCCCTCGTCGGGGATGATCGGCACCACGAGCTGCCCGATGTTCTCGTCGCGGCTGAGGTTGCGCAGCAGCCGAGTGAAGCCCATTGTCGTGCTCACCGCTTGGTCGCCCGATCCGCGGCGAAGTTCCTCGAAAGTCGCATCGACCGGGAGGCTCATCGGCTTGCGCGGGCGAATGATGCGCTTGGGCACGCTGCCGCCCAACGCCCGGCGACGCTCGATCATGTACTGATACTCCACCGAGTCCTCGGACGGACGGAAGTAGGGAATCTCGTCGTTGTCGAACGCCGAGTCCGGAATCTCGTCGTTCATGTGCAGACGGTCGCGAAGCGCGAAGAGCTGCGCGCTGGTCATCTTCTTGATCTGGTGAGTGGAGTTGCGGCCTTCGAAACCGGCACCGAGCGTCCAGCCCTTGATGGTCTTGGCCAGGATCACGGTTGGCGCGCCCGAGCCGAGGTTTTCGGTGGCCGCCTTGTACGCGGCATACAGCTTGCGATAGTCGTGTCCGCCGCGAGGCAGGTTGACGAGGTCGTCGTCGGTGAGATGGGCGACCATTTGGCGCAGGCGGGGGTCGGGGCCGAAGAACTTGTCGCGGATGTAGCCGCCGTTCTCGATGCTGTAACGCTGGAACTCGCCGTCGACAGTCGTGTTGAGCTGGTTGAGCAGCACCCCGTCCTTGTCATCGGCGAGCAGGCCGTCCCACTTACTGCCGAGAATGACCTTGATGACGTTCCAGCCAGCGCCACGGAAGCTGGCT
>JANLPB010000143.1:0-2969 GCA_031366885.1 Ilumatobacteraceae bacterium | reverse complement strand
ACGAAGCCGGGCGGCTGCTCGGTGCCATCACTGTCGACGACGTGCTCGACCGCACGCTGCCCACCGGTTGGCGGCAACGCAGGCGGGTGAATGCAGGGTCGGTGTTGCGATGAAGCGCCGCGAAGACCTCACCACCCCCCGCCAGAACCGTCGTCTCGGCGTGCACTACGACCCAGACGCCTTCGGCCAATTCAGCGAAACCATTGCCCGCACCCTCGGCACTGCCCGCTTCCTGGTCTGGCAGACCGGAATTGTGATCACCTGGATCGCTCTCAATGTGGCATCAGTCGCGCTGCGCTGGGACCCGTACCCATTCATCTTGTTGAATCTTGCCTTTTCCACGCAGGCCGCATATGCGGCACCGCTCATCCTTCTCGCTCAGAATCGGCAAGAGCAGCGGGATCGGATGCAGACCGACAACGACCGCAAGACTGCCGAGCGCACGCAGGCCGACACCGAGTTTCTGGCACGCGAGATCGCCAGCGTTCGGCTATCGCTGGGTGACGTGCCGACCAGCAGCGAACTCAACGACCATCTCGACCGATTGGCCGAAGCTGTCGAGCGGATGACCGCCCGCCTCGACGAGATGGAAGCGCAGCGAGCGAAAGACGTCTAGCTCGAACGACGACTAGCGAGTCTCCACGACGTGCTGGACCAGTTGCACGGTCGCCTTGGCAAACGCGTCGGGCGATGTCCACGTCGACAGGTGATCGTCGGGCAACTCGACGACGAATGCGTCGAGCGCATCAGCAAGCGCGCGCTGCTTGCGCGGCTTCACCAGATGATCGCGGGTGGTCACCAAGCTGGCGGCCGGCTTGCGTAGCGCGCTGGCAAACACGCGGGCGTCGTAGCGGCTGAGTGACTGGCCCGCGTGCACGATGCTGAACGTATCGTTGCGCTGCAGTTCGCTGGCCAACCACGGCACGTACTGCTCGAGCGGATGATTCGGACCCAGCAAGCGGCGGATACCCCAGCGCATCCAGCGGGGGAACACGCCCGACCGCAGCACCGGACCCAGTACATGGATCGTGCGCCACTCCAGACGCTCCCACCACTTCGCTCGCCATTCCAGGGCGGTGGCCTGCACCACGACGCCGCTCACCAGTTCCGGGTGGCGCTGCGTGAGCAGCAGGCTGATCGGCCCACCCATCGAATAGCCCACCGTGATCACCTGCGAGATGCCGAGGCCCTGCACCAAGAGTGCTGCGTCCTCGGCCACATCGGCCAGGTCGAACCGCACGGGGCTCCGCAACCCACGCCCATGGCCGCGATGGTCGATGGCAATGAACGAGTAATGCTCGGCCAACGCCTCGTAGGCAGTGAAGAACTGCAGATCGGCGCTGGCGGTCCACCCGTGCAGCAGCAGCAGGGTGGGCGCAGCAGGGTCGGCGTGGCGGTGATGGCGGAAGAACACTTCCCCGCGACCGGGAAGCACCATCGTGTGGCCCGGCGGCAGCCAAGGGAGGACCATGGCCGTGGCGGCCAGTTTCGATGCTTTCATGGCATCTAAGTTACCAGCTGGTAGCTCTGGCGACGCCGGTGAACTCCTGTACGCGAACGCCCAATTCGGTGGCGTGGTGGAGTAGGTCGAGCGACTCGAGCGACTCTCCTCCGAGCATGTGAAGACCGGCTGCGAGGCCATGGGTCAGAATCTGCAGCACAGTGGCCGCACACACCGCCGCCGCCAACTCGCCGGTGTGACCCGCAGCTCCGGCGATGAGTGCCACACGTCCGCCGGCAGCGTCGGCGCCTCGCGCCTCCACGCGCACCGACCCGATGTTGCCAGAAGCGTGGGGCGGGGCGAGCATTGGTAACCGCGCTGTCAGCCTGTCCCGGCGGGTTGCGGACACGCGAGCCGCAATCCGGCTGGCCTGGGGAAACGCATGGTGCAAGAGCAGCGGGTCGCCCAACGCGGCGCGATAGCAGTCGTGCGCGGCAACCGGGTCGGGGAACCAGACCAAGTCGCGGCCGCTGCCGCCGGGCGGCTCGATCCATTCGCCATCGTGCCAGCCAAGGGCGGTGTCGCCGAGAGCGTTGTGGTGTTGGCGGGCGCACGATGGCCCGGCTGTGCCGTGGACGGCGACATGGAGTTCGTCAAGCGTGGAGAGCTGTGCGGCCAGCGAGCGCGCCAGCAGACCCGACAAGCCCGGCGCCATTCCCACACCGACCACGAGCGCGGTGTCGTGACGAAGCGCTGCGCCTTCTAGGGCTAACAGAGCGCGGAGATCGTCGAGATCGTCGCCAATCGACACCACCGGCGCGCCTCGCGTGATCAGCCGTTCAATCAACTCAAGATGTGGAGCAGGCTGGCACAACACCACCGCATCGCATACGCCGAGATCCTCCGGAGAATCGACGACGACCACTCCCTGTCGGCGCACCCCAAGCCCAGGACGCGGGTCGTAGACGGCCACTTGAATGTGGCGCTGCAAGAGGTGGGCGACGACCCGACTGCCGGTGACCCCGCAACCGACCAGGCCCACGATCTGGCTGGCGGAGGGTGGTGAGTTGTCGTCGCCTGTTGCGGTGTCCGTCATTTGGGGGGCACGCTGACTTCGCGCCAGCCACCCTCCTGCGGTGGCACTCCGCCCTTGCCGCGCAGCCGCAGCACACCGGCGATCGTGCCGGCGAACGACAGTGCTACCAGAGCCCGACGCAGCATCTTCATGCGCCGGAGCGTACCAACCGCTCGGTGTCGCAGAAGCAGTGACACAAGTGCCGAGCGCTCCAGGACTCGTCAGGAACCGCGCAACGTGCGACCACGGTGGCAAAGGCTGAGATGACAAAGGCCCCCTTTCGGGGGCCTTCGGCGTACTCGCACTGGGCGGTGTGGTGGGGCTACACAGAATCGAACTGTGGACCTCATCCTTATCAGGGATGCGCTCTAACCGACTGAGCTATAGCCCCAGTAGCGGTACGAAAGGCTAGCGGCCGGTGTGGAAAACCCTCAAGCCGGTTGCGAGTCCGCC
>JANLPB010000129.1:0-10114 GCA_031366885.1 Ilumatobacteraceae bacterium | reverse complement strand
CACCATCACCGACGACCGCACTGGAAAGACCGTCACGGTACCGATCACCGACGGCGTGTTCCCGGCGTCCGCCGTGCGCGAGCTCGACCCGTCGCTGTTCATCTACGACCCGGCGTACATGCAAACCGCGGCGTGTAAGAGTGCGATCACCTACCTCGATGGTGACAAGGGCATTCTGCGCTATCGCGGGTACCCCATCGAACAGCTCGCCGAGAAGAGCACCTACCTCGAGGTGGCGTATCTCCTCTTGAACGGTGAACTCCCCGACGCAACGCAGTTGGCCAAGTGGAACGACGACGTCATCCATCACACGTTCATTCACGAGAACATGCGCAAGCGTTTCGTCGACGGCTTCCACTATGACGCACACCCGATGGGCATGCTCGTCAGTGCAATGGGTGCGCTGGGCACCTTCTACAACGACGCCAAAGAAATCCACGACAAGGACAGCCGCGACAAGCAGATCCTGCGCCTGATCGCGAAGATGCCAACGCTGGCGGCCATGTGCTACCGGTTCTCGGTCGGCCTGCCGTTCGTGTACCCCAACAACTCGCTGTCGTTCCCCGGCAACTTCCTCAACATGATGTGGCGCATCGGCGACTACGAAATCGACCCGCGCCTCGAGCGGGCCATGGACGTGCTGTTCATTCTCCATGCCGACCACGAGCAGAACTGCGGCACCACCGCGATGCGCGTCGTCGGGTCCAGCCACGCCGACCCCTACTCGTCGGCCGCCGCGGCCGCCTCCGCCCTCTATGGTCCGCTGCACGGCGGAGCCAACGAGGCAGTGGTTCGCATGCTCACCGAGATCGGCAGCATCGAGAACGTACCCGCCTTCATCGACGACGTGAAGAGCGGCAACGGCACCCGCCTGATGGGCTTCGGCCACCGCGTCTACAAGAACTTCGACCCGCGCGCCACCATCATCAAGAAGACGGCCTACGACGTCTTCGAGGTCACTGGCAAGAACCCGTTGCTCGACATTGCGCTGAAGTTGGAAGAGACAGCACTCAGCGACCCGTACTTCGTGGAGCGCAAGCTGTACCCCAACGTCGACTTCTATTCAGGCCTCATCTATCAGGCCCTCGGTTTTCCGGTCGCCATGTTCACGGTGCTCTTTGCCATCCCGCGCACCGTCGGCTGGCTGGCCCATTGGCAAGAACTACTGGGCGACAAGGAACAAAAGATCAGTCGCCCTCGCCAGTGGTACACCGGCGAAGACACTCGCGACTACGTGCCCATCGTCAACCGCTGAGGTCATCGGCCGCCGAGTTGTCGGTGAGAAACATCTCGGAAACTCTTCGGTAGGGTCAAACTCAGCCCGTTCGCGCCTACGTATGGTGTGCAGCAATGGTTGCGCAGCGAATTCTGGTCGTCGATGACGAACCGACCGTGCGTGAGGTGGTCGCGCACTATCTGCTCCGCGATGGTTACGAGGTTCGTGCCCTCGATCGTGGCGACCAGGTTCATGCTGCAGTTCTGGAGTTTCAACCAGACCTGATCGTGCTCGACATCATGCTCCCCGGCGCGTCCGGCCTCGACTTCTTGCGCGCTGCAGACGGCGATCGGGTGCCGGTCATCTTGCTCACCGCGCGGGTGGAAGAATCCGATCGGGTGCTGGGCTTGGAACTTGGTGCAGACGACTACATCTCCAAGCCGTTCTCCCCGCGAGAACTCGTCGCTCGCGTGCGTACGGTATTGCGACGCGCTCACCCGGCCCCACAGAGTGTCACTGCAACGTTGCACTTCGACGGCCTCAGGCTGGACCTACCGGCGCGCGAGGTGTTCGTTGGCGACACACCCGTCGCCCTGACCGCTAAAGAATTCGACCTGCTTGCGTTCATCGCACAGGCGCCGCGCCAGGTGTTCTCGCGGGCACAACTGTTGCATCACGTGTGGGACTCGTCGCCGGACTATCAGGACCCGGCAACGGTCACCGTGCATGTCCGCCGAATCCGCAACAAGATCGAGACGAATCCGGATCAGCCACGCTGGATCACCACCGTGTGGGGCGTCGGTTACCGGTTCGAGCCATGAACTGGCGGTTGATTTTGTGGTTGGGCGCGTCCGTGATCGCGGCTGCGGTCCTCGCCGAGATCCTGCTCACTCCGGCCAGCGCTGACGATCGGTGGCACCTGCTTGCAATCCTCGCCGCTCCGGCGGTGATCACTGCTGCGCTCGTGCCGTTGCTGCGCCGCTGGGTCTCCAGTCGGGCGAGCGTGGCGGGTGCGGCTCTCGTCGTTGGACTGTGTTCGCTCGCGCTCGGCGCAGTGACCACGTCCGCCGCCTCCAACGCGATGTTTCTGTCGTCGCACGACTACCGATTGTTTCTGGTGGTGTTGATGCTGTCGTGCGGCATTGCGCTCATCGTCGGCACGCAACTGACCCGCCCGCTGGCGCGAGACATTGCTCGGTTGGGCGTCATTGCCGAACAGGTTGCTGGCGGTGACCTGTCTGCGCGAACCGAGATTCGTCGCAAGGACGAAGTCGGCCGCGCCGCGGCGGCAGTCGACGAGATGGTGAATTCGTTGCAGGCGGCTGACGACGAACGAGAACGTCTTGCAGCAGCGCGTCAGATGCTGTTCACCAGCATCGGCCACGACCTGCGAACGCCGCTGGCGGCAATGCGCGCCGCGGTGGAGAGTCTGCAGGATGGAATTGCTCCGGACCCGCACCGATACCTCGGGGTGGTCGGCAACGAACTGGACAACGTGGAAGCGCTACTGGATCAGTTGGTCGAATTCGCCCGCATCGAATCCGGGCAGCGCACGGTCGTTCGCGAGACCGTGTCGGTCGCGGAACTCGCGCATGAGGCCGTTGAAGCGCTCACCCCGGTGGCCGACCGTCGTCGCGTGCTGCTCGCCCTCAGTGCCGATGGTCCCGGTCATGTGACCGCCAACCAGCTCGATGTCAGCCGGGCACTGCGAAATCTGGTGGAGAACGCAATCCGGCACTCCCCTGTTGATTGCACCGTCACCGTCTCGGTCAGTCGCACCGACGACGGCGTGACGGTGGTTGTCGCAGACCAAGGCGAGGGTTTCCCCGACGACTTCCGCCAACTCGCGTTCGATCCCTTCACCCGCGCCGACCCAGCGCGCGCCACAAGGACTGGTCACGCCGGCCTCGGCCTCGCAATCACTCGCGCTCTCGTGCAACAGCACGACGGCCGAGTGTGGCTCGGTGCCGGTCCCGGTGGTGACGTACACGTGTGGTTTCCCCCCAAGGAGCAGTCATGAGCAGTTCAATTCCGCGCAGTTCTGCCGCCGTCGCTGGCATCGCCGCTGGTGGGCTGGCCGTCACGGTGGGGATGCTTGTTGCCTCGATCACCAAGGTCGTGTCGCCGATCGACGCCGTCGGCAGCGAGGTCATCGACCATGTCCCGCTGTGGGTGAAGGAGCAAGCCATCGAGTGGTTCGGCACCGACGACAAGGTGGCGCTTCGAGTGGGCATCGTCAGCATCCTTGCCCTCGCCGCCATCGGAGTCGGCCTACTCGCTGCGCGCCGTATCTGGTGGGGCGTCGCAGGCATCGCCGTGTTCGGCGTGGTTGGCTCGCTGGCCGCGATCAATCGTCCGACTCAGACCATCGGCGCAGCAGTCCCCAGTGTCCTGGGAGCGGTGGCCGGTGCGATTGTGCTGTACCGAATGGTGCAACCCCGCCCTGCCCCCGGCGGTACCGGCCCGATGGCCGCGCCCAGCTGGGATCGACGCCGCTTCCTGATGACCGGCGGAGCGACGGCCGCCGCTGCTGTAGTCGCAGGGGGGATGGCAAGGGGTATCGAGGACAACCGGGTCGAGCAGATTCGGGCTAGTACGCAAACACCCCTGCCCAAGACCTTGCCTGCAGCGGAGATGCCGGCAGTTCCGCCCGATGCCGAGTTGTTCGACGAGACGCCGTACCTCACTCCGAATGGGGAGTTCTATCGCATCGACACTGCTCTCAGTTTCCCCGACGTCAACGTCGACAGCTGGAGCTTCGAGATCAACGGCATGGTCGACACGCCGGTGAAGTTCACGTACGCCGACCTACTGGCACTGCCCCAGGTGGAGCGCGTGGTCACACTCTGCTGCGTGTCCAACGAGGTCGGCGGCGACCTGATTGGTAACGCCGTGTTCCGCGGCGTGCTGCTGCGTGACCTTCTGGACAAGGCGGGTGTGCAGTCCGGCGCCGAGCAGGTGTACAGCACCAGTCTCGACGGGTGGACGTGCGGCTTTCCCGTCGAGATTGCTTTCGATGGTCGCGACGCGATGGTCGCCATCGGCATGAACGGAGAGACGCTGCCGTTGGAGCATGGCTACCCGGCGCGGCTGGTCGTCCCCGGTTTGTACGGCTACGTGAGCGCCACGAAGTGGCTGGCCGAGATCAAACTCACGACATGGGACGACGAGGGCTATTGGATTCCTCGTGGCTGGTCGGCGCTCGGCCCGGTGAAGACCGAGTCGCGCATTGACGTCCCGCGTGCGCGCAAGGTGAAGGCCGGCAAGCAGGCCATCGCTGGTGTGGCATGGGCTCAGCATCGAGGCATCGAGCGGGTAGAGGTGCAGATCGACGACGGTGAGTGGCAGTTGGCCACGTTGGCCGCCGATGTCACCGACGACTCGTGGCGGCAGTGGCTGTTGGAGTGGGAGCCAATGCCCGGCAAGTACCGCGTGCGAGTTCGGGCGACGGACAAGACCGGCGAGACCCAAACCGAGGACGAGGTGCCGGTCGCCCCCGACGGCGCCACCGGCTACCACACCATCAAGGTCACCGTCGAGTAGCTGCTCAGCCCATCATGATGACGATCTTGCCGGCGTTGCCGTTGGCGGCCATCAGTTCGTGAGCCGCCGCAATGTCGGAGAAGGGAAAACGGCTGTCGATCACGGGCCGCAAACGGCCGTCGTCGAAGAGCGGCAGCATCTCTGCGGCGAAACGGCGAGTCAGGGCCACTTTCTCCTCGATGGGTCGGGCGCGCAGTGTGGTGCCTATCCAGCGCGCACGTTTGCCCATCAGTAATCCGACATTGACCGGCACGCGGCCACCGCCCATGAGCCCCACCTGCACCATCGTGCCCCGCTGAGCAACCGCTTGCAGGTTGCGGTCGATCTCTTCGCCGCCAACGACATCGAGGATCGTGTCAAAGCCTCCGGGAACCTGCGCCGTTGCCTGCGAAAGCCAGTCATTGGGCGAACGGTCGATCACCAGGTCTGCTCCGAGCGACCGGCACAGTTCGGCCTTGCCGGCCGAACAGGTCACCGCAATTCGAGCGCCGATGGCCTTTGCGATTTGGATGGATGCCGTGCCCACGCCCGATGCTCCGGCGTGCACCAAGGCCCAACGGCCGCTGGTCAGCCCGCCCTGCACGACGAGTGCGTCCCACGCGGTGAGGAACACCTCCGGGATTGCGGCCGCCTCCTCAAGTGAGAGGGCTGCGGGCACCGCCAATAATTGCCGCTCGTGCGTACAGATCTGCTCTGCGTACGCGCCGCCAGCCTCGATACCCATCACACGATCGCCCACCTGCCACATTGTCGCCCGCGCTCCCCTGGCGATCACAGTGCCCGCGAACTCGAGCCCGGGGATCTCCGGCTGCACGCGACGCGGGTCGGGGTACAGGCCCAATCGTTGGAGAAGGTCGGCGCGATTGAGTGCGGTTGCGGCAACCTGCACGAGCACCTCATCGGGCCCCGGAGTCGGGGCAGCAACTTCCTCGATCGACAGAACTTCCGGGCCACCGTATGAGTGAAGAACGACTGCGCGCATGGCTGCAGTCTCACACGCTGCAGCGCTTCAGCAGTGGTAGACGAACGCCAAGCCTTTGATGTCGTCCCAGACTTCGTCGTTCTCCGGGTCGCGTACGAAGCCCATCCGGAGGTACAGGCGTTGCGCCCCTGGCATTGATTCCAAAGTGTGAATGCGGATTCGTCGGCGGCCGTCGACACGTGCCGTGTCGATGCACCACTTCACCATCGCTTCGCCGATGCCGCTGCCCTGCGCCGATGGATGAACCCCGAAGTAACGGAAGCTTGCAGCGTCGGCGTCCTCGAACTCTGCGTGCGGACTGTGCATGTCGCCCACATAGGTCAGGCACCCAACGAGTTGGCCGTCGACGAATGCGACCACCACATCGCGCGCACGTCCGGCCACGTCGCCGATCAATACGTCGTACTCGTCGTCGCGGGGGTAGCCGGGCAAGCGAAAGTACGCGTCTTGCACGATGGCGCCGGCGGCCGCCGTGTCGTCGCTCGCTGCGAGTCGGCGGACCTCCAACTTCACGACGGCCATGCTGCGCGCAACTTGCTGGCGGAGAACGACAGCGGCTCGGGCAACGTGCGCGCTTCCGCGATGGCGGTCATGAAGTTGCCGTCGCCGCTCCAACGCGGAACGACATGCACGTGCAGATGCTCGCTGATGCTGCCACCGGCGGCTCGCCCCATGTTGATGCCAACGTTGACGCCGCCGGGCGCATATGCGGCCTTCATCGCTCGCACCGCGTCGGTGACGGTTGGCCACAGTTCGGAAGCTTCCTCCGCCGTCAGGTCCTCGAGATTGCTGATCTCGCGGTAAGGAAGCACCATGAGGTGCCCGGAGGTGTACGGGAACGCGTTGAGAATCGCAAACGTGTGCGCACCACGGAAGACCACATGCGTGGCTTCATCATCCATGCCGGAAGCGAGGATCTGAGTGAACACGCTGCTCTCTCCGCCAGCCTCGCGGGCGCCCGCCTCATTGACGTACTGCGAACGCCAGCCATTCCAGATGCGATCGAGTTGAGTCACACAAAGAAAATAGCTGGCGCCTCTGAATTGCGGGCGGTAAGTTGCGGGTGTTCGGTCGGAAACGCCGCCGGCGCGAGACGAAAGGGAGGTAGCGATATGAACTCTGTCCCCTCCCAGTTCCGCGCCCCCGTTCTCCACTAGGCACCAGCTTCAACGGCCACCCAGGTCGGATCGGTGCCAGAACCTCGCATCGAACCCACCGAATCAAATAGCCGTTGAGCAGTAGAGGAGCCCATCCGTGGCCACGCGTTCCCGCCGTCGATTCGACGACGACGACTACACCGAAGTTGAATCCCATCCCCCGATTCCCCAGCTCGACACTGCACTTCTCGACGACGACATCGCCGAGCCGAACTGGAGCAGCTACACCGGCTCCGCGCACGGGCCGTCACCTGTACCGTCGTGGGTCATCACATCGCCCAGCGCGATCGATACCGATCTCGGGGTGATGAAATCCGGCAAGGAGGCCGACGTCTCGTTGCTTCGTCGCGAACACGATGGCCAGATGTCACTCCTGGCTCTGAAGCAGTACCGCAGCACTCAGCATCGAATGTTCCATCGCGATGCCGGCTACCTCGAGGGTCGTCAAGTACGGCGGAGCCGAGAGGGCCGAGCGATGGCCACACGAACGAACTTCGGGCGCGAACTCATTGCCGGCCAGTGGGCATCCGCCGAATTTGCCGTTCTCAGCACACTCTGGAGCGTCGGCGCTGCAGTTCCGTACCCCGTACAGCTCTCCGGAACCGAGTTGGTGATGGAGTTCATCGGCGATGATGGCGGCGAGGGCAATGGCGTGGCCGCTCCACGGCTTGCGCAATTGCGACCGGATTTCCGCGAGGGCACAGCGCTGTTCCGCCAGTTACGCGTCGCGCTGAGCGCTCTCGCAGATGCGGGGTACGCCCACGGCGACCTGTCGGCGTACAACATCCTCGTGCATCACGGACGGCTGGTGCTCATCGACCTACCGCAAGCCGTCGACCTCGTCGCCAATCCGCAGGGTTTCGAGTTCCTACGTCGCGACTGCGAGAACATCTGCACTTGGTTCCAAGTCCACGGCGTCCCCGCAGACGCGTCTGAGCTACAGCGCGACCTCCTGCGCGGCATCACCTGAGTCCGTTCACAATCGCACGTGTCGCGTGTCGGACCGGATCACAGTTCGGTCAGGGCGCGACAGGTGCGCTTGTGAACGCTAAATTTTGGGCGACGGGACTTCGGACGGGCCAACTGCCACTGCTCCGAAGGCTCAGACGTTGGCGAGTTGGCCGGCGATTTCTTCGTGCAGTCGCACGATGAACTCGTCGAGGCCGACACCGCGCTCTACCTCGCCGCCGCGTGGGTTGACACCCAGCGAGTTGTTGGCGACGTCGTCGTCGCCGACGACCAGGACGTACGGCAGCTTCTCCATCTTCGCGGTGCGGATGCGCTTGCCCAGTTGATCGCTGGCATCGGTGACATCGACCCGGAAGCCTTCGCTCTGCAGGCGCTTGGCAACATGATCTGCGTACTCCTGATGAGCGGCTGCGACGGGCAACACGCGAGCCTGCGACGGCGCCATCCACGTCGGGAACGCACCGGCGTAGTGCTCAACAAGGACGCCGAAGAAGCGCTCAACCGAACCAAACAAGGCACGGTGCAACATGATCGGGCGATGGCGCACGCTGTCGGCGCCGACGAATTCCAGCTCGAACCGCTCGGGCAGGTTGAAGTCGTACTGAATGGTCGACAGCTGCCACGTGCGGCCGATGGCATCCTTGACATCAATGTCGATCTTGGGACCGTAGAAGGCAGCGTCGCCCTCCTTGATCTTGTACTCGAGGCCGTAATCGTCGAGTGCGGCGCGCAGCGCCTCGGTGGCGTGATCCCACGCGTCGTCGTCGCCCGCGTACTTCAGCGGGTCCTTGGTGCTGAGGTTGGCCGTGAAGTCGGTAAAGCCGAAGGCCTTCAGCACGCTGATGACGAAGTCGAGCAACGACTTGATCTCCTCGGCGGCCTGTTCAGGCATGCAGAAGATGTGGCTGTCGTCCTGCGTGAAGCCACGGATGCGCATCAAACCGTGCAGCGTGCCCGCACGCTCGTATCGGTAGACGGTGCCCAGCTCGAAAAGACGCAGTGGCAGTTCGCGATAGCTGCGTTGACGACTGCGGAAGATGAGGCAGTGCATGGGGCAGTTCATCGGCTTCGGGTAGTACGTGCCGTTGTCCATTTCCATCGGCGGGTACATGCCGTCCTTGTACCAGGCGAGGTGCCCAGACGTCTCGAACAGATTGGCGTTCGCCAGGTGCGGTGTGAACACGAACTGATAGCCACCGTTGATGTGGCGTTCGCGGCTGTAGTCCTCCATCAGCTTGCGCACAATGGCACCCTTCGGATGCCACACAGCGAGGCCGCCGCCCAGTTCCTTGGGGAAGCTGAGCAGGTCGAGCTCGGTTGCCAGCTTGCGATGGTCGCGCTTCTCCGCCTCCTCGAGGCGGTGCAGATGCTCGTCCAGAGCGGTCTTGGATTCCCACGCGGTGCCGTAGATGCGCTGCAGCATCGGACCCTTTTCGTTGCCACGCCAGTAGGCGCCGGCGACCTTCGTCAGCTTGAAGTGGCCGAGCTTGGCCGTGCCGGGCACGTGCGGCCCGCGACACAGGTCGAGGAAGTCGGGGGTGTTGCGATACACGCTGATGGTCTCGCCACTACCGATCTCACCGGCGTCATCGTTGTCGGCCGAACCGCTGCTGACGCGCTCGATGATCTCGCACTTGTACGGCTGGTCGGCGAAGACCTTGAGTGCTTCGGCCGCAGGCAGTTCGTCGCGCACGAAGGGTTGATTGGCCTTCATGATCTCGCGCATGCGGGCATCGATCGACACCAGATCTGCCTCGTTGAACGTGCGGCCGTCAGCCAGCTCGAAGTCGTAGTAGAACCCGTCGTTGATGGCGGGCCCGATGGAGTACTTGGCGCCCGGGAACAGCTGCGTGACGGCCTGGGCCAGTACGTGCGCCGTGCTGTGGCGCAGCACATGGCGGCCTTCATCCGTGTCGGCAGTAATGATGCCCACCGTCGCGCCCGCGGGGAGCTCGCGACCTAGGTCCCACTCCTCCCCGTTGACAACGGCGGCCACCGCGGCCTTTGCCAGGCGAGAGCCGATCGATTCAGCCAGGGTGGTCGCGGTCGCACCTGCGAGCAGGGAGCGTTGCGAACCATCCGGAAGTGAAATCGTGATCTCAGCCATAGTTCGCTCAGTCTACGGCCGACCGCCAATCCGGCCCGGGCGAATTCCGTCCCGTCCGAGTGCCTCGCCGCCGGTCCGAGTCCGGTTCGCCCATGCGAGTGAGTACTCGCACCCCGGGGAACGAGTACTCACTCGCATGG
>JANLPB010000098.1:0-28346 GCA_031366885.1 Ilumatobacteraceae bacterium | reverse complement strand
CCGCCCGAGTACACCACCTGCACCTGCACCGTTCCCCAGCGGTTGGTGTCGCTGGCGCCGACATACGTGCCGTCTGCCACCCCGCCCGCCGCCACAACCGGCTTGGCAGCAGCAGTAGTGGTCTCGGCAATTGACGAGGCGGTCGTCGCAGCGACGGTCGTGGGCGCGGCCGCGGCGACGGTGACGACTGAGCCAGTGGCGGTGCCGCTGGTCAGCTGCACCGAGTCGGTCTGGCCGTCCTGGTTGGCGAAGGCCGCGGTGAGCCCCAACGTCGTCACCGCGCTGAGGGCCAGGGCCGACAGCTTCGCCGCGCGAGCAGGCTTTGCCCGACGACCGGGCTTGGCTGCACGGCCGGCCACGGAGCTCGGCGTGGCCGTTGGCGGGGGCAGCGCGCTGCCCGGTCGGCGGCCGCTGAGCTGCGCCAGGCGCTGCTGCAGCAACGGGTCGATCGGTGCGTTCGGACGCTTGGGATTCTGAGGGGTGGTCATGTCAGCGAGCTTTCAGATGGCGGCACGGCGGCGTTGCGCGATGCCAAGGAGGCGGATGGTGATGGGGTAGACAGCAATTCCGATCAGGACGGCGATTCCCCGAATGAAGTACGTCGAGGCCGAATCGCTGCCCGATTGGTAGGAGTGAACAGCGGTCAACACGACCGCCGGGATGGCAAGGAGGTGCACGACATGCCATGCCTTGCGCGGCAGCCGTCGGCGAACTCGGGCAATCGATGGCAGCACCACAATGGCGAACAACCAGAAGGCGATGACGCCCCAACCGATCGCCCAGCCCACTTCGCCACTGGGGACAAGAAGGTTGATGAACGACAGGCCCGACTCTGAGTCGAGGAACGACACCAGCATGTGCAGACCGATGAACGCGAGTGTCAGGCCACCGAGGTAGTTGTGCAGTGCCAACCACCAGTTGGGCCGCAGGCGAGTGCCCGTGTTGCGGGCGGAGAAGAAGAGGCCCCAGACCAACGAGGCCACCGCCAGCACCGCCGCAACGATGCCGGTGGCCCGGGTGAGGTACCACATCAACGATTCCATGTGGGCAGTCTGGAGTACCTGCGTGAAGGGACCATGGCCCGGGGGTGAGAGTTCCGTAAGAGTGCTGGTCAGGCTGGCGCCAGCAGTCGGTCGACTGCTGCTTCGATCTCGATCTCACTGAGCAACACCAGTTTGGCGGCATCGCCCAGCGGAATCAGGCTGTCCTTGCTGGTCACGCGCGCCATCCGTCCGTTGAAGCCTCCATCGATGAGCGTCGCCAGCACACCCTCGGCAACTCCTCCCGAACACCGCGTTTCGTCAACCACCAGTACGACACCAGTCGCCTTCGCCTCGCGCATGATGTCATCGATGGGCAGCGGTGCGATCCAGCGCATGTCGACGACACGTACGCGCACTCCGCGAGCCTCCAATCGCCGAGCGACGCGCAGCGACATGAAGAGCCCGTTGCCGAACGTGAGGATGGTGATGTCGTCGCCGTCGCCGTACGTGCGAGCGGACCCGATGGGCACATGAGCGCTGGGGTCGGGTGTGGCGAGCCACAGCCGGTCGCCCGCTTCGATGAGATCGGCTGTGTGATAGCGGGCGATGGGCTCGACGATCACCCCGACCGTGCCGTCCACCTGCGCCGCCGCGACCAGGGTGCGCAGCATCGCGGCCGCGTCGTCGGGGCGCGCCGGTACCGCCACCACGACACCGGGCAGGTCGCGCAGGACGGTCAACGAATCGTCGTTGTGAAAGTGCCCACCAAAACCCTCCTGATAGCCCAACCCGGCCACGCGCACCACCATGCCGTTGCGGTACTGACCGTTGGAGAAGAACTGCAGCGTCGCCGCCTCGCCGCGCAATTGGTCTTCGGCGTTGTGGAGATACGCGAGGTATTGGATTTCGGCGACGGGAAGAAATCCACTGATCGCAGTGCCCAGCGCGAGGCCGAGAATGCTGGTCTCGTCCAGCAACGTGTCGAAAACTCGTGCCGCACCAGCCTGCGCGAGCAGCCCCTTGGTGACGCCGTACACGCCACCTTTGGCGGCCACATCCTCACCGAAGATCAGCAGGTTCTCATGCTCGCGTAGCAACGCAGCGAGGGTCGCGTTGATCGATTGGGCCACGGTGAGCGGAGCGCCGCCGGACGCTGTTGACACCGAGTCCGCCACGGCGCTGGCGATGGCCGACGGGGTGCGTGGCGCGAGTGGTGCCATCACCGCCTCGGCCGTGGTCAACTGCGGCGACTCCGAGACGGTGGCCGCCACGCCGAACACGGTCGCGCGCAGGTGGTCATGGCGCGCTGCAAGTGAGTTCGCCGAGTGCTGGCCGCTGGCCACGAGACGGCGTGCTGTTGCCAAAATCGGATCGCGGTCGGCATCTGCACGCACCTCGGCGGGGGTGCGGTATGCGCCTTCCACATCGGTGCCGGCATGGCCGCCGAAGCGCACGGTGCGAAGGTGCAGGAACGCCGGTTGACGGCGCGTGCGCACCCAATCCCCCAGCTCTGCGGTCGTCGCCAGCACCGCCTCAGGATCGGTGCCATCGACACTCACGTAACGCAGATGGGGGCGGTTGCCGTACGCGCTCTCGATCCAGCCGGCGGGGGTACGCACGCTGATGCCCAGACCGTTGTCCTCACACACGAACAACAGCGGCAACGGCAGCCGTTGGTGTGCACAGTGCAGCGCAGTGTTGACGGCCCCGGTTGCGACCGAGTGGTTGGCCGACGCATCGCCGAACGAACAGACCGCCAACGCGTCGCCGGGCCACGGTGATTCGATGCCGAGGCGCCCCGCGCGGCCGATGGCAAAGGCCACGCCGACGGCTCGTGGCAGGTGTGATGCAATGGTGGAGGTCTGCGGGATCACCGCCAGGTCGTGGCGACCGAACACTTTGTGACGCCCACCCGCGATGGGTTCATCGGTCGCAGCAACCATGCCCGCCAGGATGTCGTGCACGCCGCCCAGGCCAGCCCGCGCAAGGTAGAAGCCACCGCTGCGGTAGTGCAGCAGCGCGGGGTCGGTTGGTCGTAGCGCCATTGCCACTGCGGCGTTGCTCTCGTGGCCCGCCGAGCCGATCGTGTAGTAGCCCTTCGCCTGGCCGCGCAGCCAGCGAGCAGCCAGATCACAGAGGCGGCTGGCCACCTGCACATCGAACAGCCGCTCGAGCTCGGCAAGCGCCGACGGTTCGGCGGACCACTCCGCACCGGCGGGTGGCTCCAGCGCGCAGAGCGCTTCGAACAGTTGTGTTTCCAGCGCGCTGCGTTCAATCGTGCCCACGACGACAGCTTGGCAGGTGCACGCCGCGGTCGGTTAGACGTCGACTCGGTAGCGCACGACCACTGGGTCGTCGCTGGGTTGCACGACCGCCCGATAGCGGTTGATCAACGCGCGCATTGCGGTGTTCTCGCGCAACACATCGGCGACGATGCGTCGCACCCCCCGCTTGCGGGCAAGCACCAGCAGCGCATCCATCAAGCGCGAGCCGACACCGAGCCCCTGGTACTCGTCGATCACGGTCACCGACAACTCTGGCGGCCCCACAGGGTTACCCATCCAGCGTGCGACGCCGATCGGCTTGCCCTCCGGATGGTTCGGCAGACTTGCGGCGGCATCGAAGGCAATCACCGCCGCGTCGATCACCCCGTCCACCGTCGCCAACCGCTCCAGCACATTCGCGGGCAGTTCGCGAACCGCGGTGAAGAAGCGAAGGTGGCGCGACTCAGGGCCGAGCTCGTCGAACGCCTCAGCGAAGTACCGGGCAAAGTCTTCCGGCACCGCCTCGCGGGTGATGATCAATGGTGCGTGGTGGATACGCACAATGATGCCGGAACGAGACGGCGGTGTCGGTGCGACTGTTGACACGTCGCCACTTGATCAACGACTCCGCCGCCCGTCCCAACTGACGGCTAGATGCCGTCGAGGATGTCCTTGGCCTTCTCGGATGCCATCTCGACCTTGTCGTCGATGGAGTCAGGTGTCTTGCTTTCCACCAGATCGGCGGCCTTGTCGATGCCGTCTTTCACAGCGTTCTTATTGCCGCCGAGCAATCCCTTGATCTTGTCGAGCAAACCCATGTCTTTTTCCTCCGTAGTTTCCGCATTCGTATGCAGATTCGCCGCGCAGACTCCCACAGTGGGAGGACAGAGTCCACCATGTTTGTCAGATTCTGCGCAAAAACAAACTCGCCGTGCCCGAAGACCCACAGCGAACCTGCGGTGGTCGAGACCGGCGTCGATCCGGTGACCCTACGCTTTTCAGGGGTGCAAGCGTGCCCCCTGAGTTGTTGCACGCATCATCGCCCCAATCGCGCGCCACGTGGTGGATACCTCAAAACCTGAGTGCTACGAGTGACAGCTTCGCGTAGCGATCGCGCAGTTCGTCGGGTGCGGTGAACCTCAGATGCCGCAACTGGACCATCGCACTGATCCGTGCCTGCTTCGCGGAACGTTGCGCACCGACCAGCACGGGCGGCCCCGATCGTTCGAATGAGCAGTGGCGGGCTGTCGGAATTCGGGCCATCGGCAGTCGGTGTACGTTTGGCGAACGAGAGGGGAACCCATGAACGACATCGACTGGACACCACCCGGCCCGGGGCCCTGGAGGCAGGACCGAGCACATACGCCATCGGCGGTCACGCCAATGCTCCAGGCGATGTACCCCGACGGGTTCTCGCGCGGGTTCGGCGAAGCCCTCGCCCCATTCGGCGTCTTGCTCAACACGCTGCAGTTGGCCTACGTCAACGGCTTCACCTACATCCAGCCCCAGCCGTTCGACGTCGGCCCCGACGCGCCGACCACACCCGAGGAGTTCGGCGCCGAAATCGGCCGACGCACGGGCCTGGCCGCCGACGCGTTCGAACGAAAGATCTGGCGTGAAGGGCTGCGATTCTGGGACGAGGAACTGAAGCCTGCCTCGATCGCCCGACACGAGGCGATGGCGAGCGTGGATCTGACCGCGCTCGACACCGAGGGGCTGAGGGCGCACCTCCACGCGTGCGTCGAGAACCTGGGCGAGATGTGGTATCAGCACCATCGCTTCAACGCGATGGCGATGATCCCGGTCGGGGACTTCGTGCTGCACGCTGCCGAGTGGACGCATCAGCCCCCGACTCCGATCCTTGCAGTCTTCGATGGGTGGTCACCGGTCTCGAACGTCGTGAACCCGGAGATCGAATCCTCGGTCGCCGCGCTGCGCAACGACTCGGAGGCCTGTGAGCTGCTGGTCGGCGATGCTCCAGCTGATGAGCGTCTCGCAGCGCTGCGCGCCCGCGTCCCGAGCGTCGACGGCTACGTACGCGCCGTCGGTCATCGCATTGCAGCCGGCTTCGATCTCACCAACCCGACGGTCGGTGAACGACCCGACATCGTGCTCGGACGGCTCCGCTCCGCCGTCGATCACGACACCGATACTTCCAAGGCGCGCTCCGAGGCGTTGGCGGGCGAATTGCGCGAAGCCGTCCCGACGGAGCACCGCGCCGAGTTCGACGAACTGCTGACCGAGGCCCGCCTCGTGTACCGCCTCCGTGACGAGCGCGGGCTCTACAGCGACACCAATGGGGTCGGCCTGATGCGACTCGCGTTGATCGAGCTCGGTCGACGGCTGCACGAGAGTGGCCGAATTGCGTTCATGTACGACACCCTCGACATCACGAGGCCCGAGATCGATGAGCTACTCGACGGAAGCCCCACCCCGACCGCAGAGGAGCTGACCGCACGGGTTGCCCGACGCAAGTCGATCAGTGTCGATGGGGCTCCCGCCACGCTCGGACCGCCGGCTCCCGAGCCGCCCCCCGTCGATCAGCTTCCCCCACCGTTGGCGCGGGTGATGTCGGCGCTCGGTTTCGTCATCTCCGGCGTGCTCGGCGAGGCCGATGCCCCAGCGGGCGACGCCGGGGTCGTGATCGGGATCGCCGGAAGCGCCGGAGTGTTCGAGGGGCCGGCCAAAGTGGTCCGCAACTTCGACGAGCTGCTCACCATCGATGAGGGCGACGTGCTGGTGACGCCGGCTACCGGCGAGTCGTTCAACTCGTTCCTGCACCTGGTCGGGGCGATCGTCACCGACCACGGCAGCTTTGCGTCACACGCCGCGATCATGGGTCGTGAGATGGGCTTTGCCGCCGTCGTCGGCACTGTCGACGGCACCAAGCGCATCGCTACCGGCGATCGTGTGCGCGTCGATGGCGCCGCGGGCACGGTCACTATCCTGCACTGACCGTCCCGCTCGGCGGCGGCCACCGAGGGAGGCACGTTGGTTGCCGGCCGCGCCGTAAGCGGAAGGTCACGCCGTACCACTGAGCTGCGCAGGATTGCCCAAAAACAGACAAACCCCCTGGTAGGGGGCTTGCCAGTGGTCGAGACCGGCGTCGATCCGGTGACCCTACGCTTTTCAGGCGTATGCTCTGCCGACTGAGCTACTCGACCGTATGTGTGCCACTTTCGTAGCATCCGAACGGGCTTGCGCCCGAGCGGTCCCGACGGGGTTCGAACCCGCGACCTCCGGCTTGACAGGCCGGCGTGAACTCCACTTCACCACGGGACCAGGCTGTTGACCAGCTGGTCTGTACTTGAAAAACTGTTACCTAAAACGCTGAGCACCCCCAACGGGATTCGAACCCGTGCCGCCACCTTGAAAGGGTGGTGTCCTAGGCCACTAGACGATGGGGGCTAGGTCTGCTTCCGGTTGAGAGCGTGGCAACATTATCAGCAGGCCATCAGTTTTCCGCTAGCCGTTTGCGCGATTTCGGGCGCGTTACGGTGTCACGGTGCGCCTTGAACTCGAACCATCGCTCAGCCCGGCCGACTATGCGTACCAGCATCAGTTGCGGGTGCGTTTCGCCGAAACCGACGCGATGGGCATCGTCCACCACGGCCGCTACCTCCCGTATCTGGAGGAAGCCCGCGTCGAATACCTGCGCGCGCTAGGCCACCCGTACACGGAACTGCGCGCTCAGGGAGTGGACTACGCGGTGCTGGAGGCATTCGTGCAGTACCGCCGACCGCTGCGCTTTGACGAAGTGGTGACTGTCAATCTGCGGGCGGGTGCAGCCACCCGCGCCACCTTTCAGATGGCGTACCTGTTGACGGTCGATGGAGAAGTTCGCGCCACCGCCGTCACCGTCCATGGCTGCGTCAACGCTGCCGGTCGACCGGTGCGAATGCCCGAGTGGCTGTTCGCGTTGGGCGAAAGCTGAACTGCAAACAGCTTCGGCAGCGGACACATCAAGCCCCGGTCAAGTTCCGATTTCGACCCACGATTGCAACCCTGCCCTTACCTGCGCTGCGTAGGGTTCCGCCATGATTGGCATCTGCACGGACTCCAATTCGCAGCTGCCAGCTGCGTTGGCTGGTCGGTACGGCATCGAAGTTGTGCCGTTGACGGTAACCATCGACGGCGTCGACTACCTCGAGGGTGTCGACATCGACGCCGACGATTTCTACGCGAATTACCGTGGCGGTGGCTGTCCGAACGTGAGCGCCAGCCAGCCGAGCCCTGGTCAGTTCGCCGTCGCGTACGAAGAGCTCGCTGCGCGAGGTTGCACCGAAATCCTCTCCATTCACGTCACCTCGGCAATGTCGGGCACCATCAACGCCGCCCGCCTCGCTGCGCACTCAGTACCCATGCCGGTCCGCCTCGTGGATTCGGGTACTGCCAGCTTCGGGGTCAGCTGCTGTGTGTGGGCCGCCGCGGCAGCGATCGAACAAGGTGCGTCACTCGATGACGCTGCAATGATCGCTGAGCAATTGTCACCTTCGATCGGGAACGTGTTCATGGTCGGCGCGCTGAACTATTTACATGTTGGCGGGCGCGGGCGCGACGTAGACCTCTCTGGCGCTGGCGTGCCGGTGATGTCGTTTCGCGATGCTCAGGTGACTGTCGTCCAACGCGCGGCCACGACGCTCGATGCCATCAACGCGATGGCGGCGTACACGCTGAGTTGGGGTACGCGTGTGCGCGTCGCGATAGGTCATAGTGATGCAGGGTCGGTGCCACTCGCGGATGGCCTAGAGGAGGCGCTCGGCGAGACCGCCAGCGTGTCTGAAATCATCCGCTACCGAATCGGGCCGAGCATCGGTGCGCACACCGGGCCGGGCACCATCGGCTGCTTCATGTTCCCCGCGTAACTGTCCAGCGACTACTGGCTCATCGCCTGGACCGCGACCTCGAGGAGGTAGCTGAGGAACTGGTACAGGTGATGCTCGCCCACCATCGGGTCGTCATCGTCCACATCGTCGGGGTGATGCTCCTCGCCCACGTCGAGCAGCGTGCCCAGTACGAGACGCACTGCGTTCAGCGACTGGAGCAGTCCGTGCATGGCCTCGTCCGTCAACGGAGTTTTCGAGTGCAAGGTCTCGTCGACCTGCTGTATCGCGGCTAGGCGCGAGGCAACCAGTTCTTCACGCATCAGTCGTTGGTATTCGGCGTCAGCCTCGGCGTCGTCGGCGAGGTGGTACGCGGGCGGAAAGAGGCGACGGGTGAGGGCGGCCGTGCTCGGATCGTCGGCCAACATCAGCCCGCGCAGCTCGGCGACCAGGCGCACGACCACATCGATTTCCTCGCGGTCCAGGTTGACGACGTACCCGGCCGACGTGCGTTCGAACACCTCGGACCGCTTCTTGCGACGAGCCATCAGTCGGTTGCCACGTGGCCGGCGGCCGCCGCCGCGTCGAGGCCGGCTAGGGCCGCAGCCCAGACCGCCGGAAGTGCCGGCTCGATATGCGGTCCGTTGCGCGCGATCACTCGCTCGCGCGTGATGCCGTGCTCGCGCCATGTGGTGCCGCCCTCAGCCGTGTTGAGCAGCATCGGGGCCATCCGGTCCACCGCCATCACATAACGAGCCTCGGGCGTGTCGCCGCGTTCGTATTCGTCCCACAGCGCACGAAACCGTTGGCCCGCGGCAGCGGGCAGCAGTCCAAACAGTCGGTCGGCGGCGGCGATCTCGCGGGCTTCCTTGCTGGCCAACTCGTTGGCACTTTGCGAGTAGGCGAACGTGTCGCCGGCGTCGATCTCGACGATGTCGTGCACCAACGCCATGCACACCGCGGTTGCGATGTCGACGGGCTCGCTGGCGAACGGGGCCATGATCATGGCTGCAATACCGAGGTGCCACGAATGCTCGGCGGTGTTCTCGCGTCGGCTGCCATCGGCAAGGTGGTTCTTACGCTCGACACTTTTCAGTCGGTCGGCCTCCATGAAGAACCGGAGTGTGGCGGCCACATCAGGTTGCAGCGCTTCATCGTGAAAGTCAGTCATCGCCTGCCAAGGTACTCGTTTCGCCGAAGTTACCGACGGGTAGCTATTCTCCCCTCATGAGTGAAATTCAACGAGTCGGCATTTTGGGTTCGGGCATCATGGGTTCGGGTTTGGCCGAGGTGGCGGCGCGAGCCGGGTACGAGGTCGTCGTTCGCTCGCGCTCGCTGGACGCCGCCAAGGCGATGATCGCCACCATCGACAAAGGTTTCGTGAAGGCAATCGAGCGCGGCAAGGCCACGGACGGCGAACGCGCCGACGTGCTGGCCCGCATCACGGCAACCGACCACCTGGGCGCGCTGGCCGACTGCGACCTAGTAATCGAAAGCGTGGTCGAGGATCTCGCCACAAAGAAGGGACTCTTCGCCGAGCTGGAACAGATCGTGAAGCCCAGCGGAATTCTTGCCACCAACACCAGCACGCTGCCCGTCGTGGAGCTGGCGATGGTGACGCAGCGCCCGGACAAGGTCGTTGGCATCCACTTCTTCAACCCCGCGCCAATGATGAAGCTGGTCGAGGTGGTGCGCCCCCTCACCGCCAGCGACGAGACCGTGGCGGCGGCGCTCGCGTTCGCTGCCGCATGCGGCAAGGACGGCGTGGAGGTGAAGGACCGTGCCGGCTTCATCGTCAACGCGTTGCTGTTCCCGTACCTGAACAACGCCGTGCGGATGTTGGAGCACGGAACCGCCTCGATGGAGAGCATCGACACTGCGATGAAGGGCGGCTGCAACTTCCCGATGGGGCCGTTCGCGCTACTCGACTTGGTCGGCTTGGATACGTCGGTCGCAATTCTTGATGCGCTCTACGCCGAGTTCGCCGACCCCAACTACGCCGCGGTGCCCACCCTGCGCCGAATGGTCGCCGCCGGCCACCTAGGCCGCAAGTCCAAGCGGGGCTTCTACCCCTACTGACCCCCACCCGCGTGCAATGTCGGGTTGGGCGCGGGGTAGCAACTTGCTAGCGTGTGGCTTCCGCTCGGGCGAGTGGCGAAATGGCAGACGCGCTAGCTTCAGGTGCTAGTATTCGAAAGGATGTGGGGGTTCAAGTCCCCCCTCGCCCACTTGAAGACCCCAGCTCAGCTGGGGTCTTTTCGCGACGGGATCTTGCCAGGCTCGATGTCGGTTCGGGTCACGAGCATTTCGTGGATGATCGTTCCCGTGTTCGAGACGGTGAACGTAACCGGGCCGGCGTGCACGTTGCTGGCGTCGGCACGCACGTGCCACTCGTCGAGCAAGCCGTTGACGGCACTTCCACCAGGCGGCGCGACGCCGTATGGCCCCTTTCCACCGAGGGCGTTGCTGGAGTCCGAGGCGCAGCCGGCAATCGCCAGCCCAACGAGGCCAAGCGCGCCGATGAACGTGAGCGCGCGCCGTGAAACCCGCGGACGCTGTCGCGCGATCATCTGCTGGTCGGCATTCGCGGACTCGGTATCAACTGCGGAGACCATGATTCTTGGACCTTGCCGGTCCTGGCTCATGGACGCATCGTGCGCAGAGTTGAGGGGTGCCAATAGGGCCAACTGACCCTAACAACTCACGCTGACCGCACAGTCCGTCACTGAGTGTTCCGCGCGAACTTCCTCTTGCTTCCTTGCCACCCGCGGCTCATGATCGACGCGGGGGAAGTTGGGACTTTAGTGGGATGGGAAGTGGGGTTGGGGCTCGAAACGTAGTCTGCGCACTGCCACGACGCGCCTTGTTGATGCGTGCGGCAGGGACTCTCGCCGCGATCTCGGTGCTGGTGGAGTGCGGCTCGGGCACCGAGCCTGACGCAGCGGGCGACACCTCCACAACCTTGCACGCTGACGCCTCGTCAACCTCAACCACAACCGTCGCCGCGGTCACCACCCTTGTCGCGATCGGCGGTATTGGGTTCTCCGTTCCAGCCGGCTGGACGTCCGAGAACACTGCGGTTATCGGCACAGAATTTCAGGGCACTGCCGACAATTGTATGGCTGCAGAGGTCATCGATGACCCGTCTCCATCGGATGCTGGCTCGGCCGCGCTCGCACGCGCAGCCGTTCAGATTTGCACCATCAATCGAACCGACGATCTCAGCCTCGAGCAATGGCTGACGCAACGCGAACAGAAAGATTGGCAGTCGGCTGACTACGGCACCTGCATGGTTCTGAGCCTGCCAGGAGCGCCTGAGCGACAGCTCGCCTACACCCAGATGGGTGACGTGCGGGCAGAGATCTCGATCGTCGTTACCACGACGATCGAAATGGCGGAACAACGACGAGCCGAGGTCGCAGACCTGCTCGAGAACATGGATTGCACCACGAACTGAACCTCACTGGGATCAGACTTTCTAAGGGGAACTGAGATGCGTCGAACCAAGCTCGAACGGACGATGAGAAGCCTTACGCTGCCGCTTCTACTGGGAGTTCTGATGATCGGCGGCCCGCCCAGCGCTGAAGCAAAGTCAGATCCCGTTGGCGACATTCTTGGCCAGTATCCACCGAACGAGGCTCCGTCGGCTGCCGGTGAACATCTCCTGCTTCAGATGGCCGGCCTCGTCGACGCGCCGGCCGCGTTGAACGGAACATCTACCGCACCCGCCGCGCGCACCGCCGAGCAGCCGAATGCCGCGGGTGACCCTGTGTTCGGCGCGGACGTGATGGTGAACGACCCAGCCGACGACAACCTCGCCACCGACAACACCACACAAAGTGAGGCAGCGCTCGCCGTCAACGGCAGCGTCGTGTGCGCCGGATACAACGATTTCACGGCAGGCGGGCTCTCCGGCCACGCGGTGTCGGCCAACACCGGCCAGACGTGGACCGACCTCGACGGCATTGGCGGGAGCGGCGACCCGGTCATCGCCGCGCATATCACTACCGGCGACTTTTACTACGGCGAAATCGGTACGACCGGAGCCAATCCATCGATCGGCATCGCCCGTTCGACGGATGGTTGCCAGACGTTTGCCGCGGCCACGAACGCCTCTCCTGTGGCGTCGGGCCTGGCCGGGACGACCCTCAACGACAAGCCCTGGGTTGCAGTCGACAACACCGGCGGCGCCAATGACGGCGACGTCTACGTGTGCTGGACACGGTTCTTCCAGACGACGCCCGGCAACACCGCGACCGGAACCAGCGAGATGCGGTTCAGCCGGTCGAACGACAATGGCGCGACATTCATCGGCGAGCAGGTCATCGTGCCCACCGGATCGAGCCCGTTCGGGTGCAGCATCCAGGTCGGGCCAACCGGTGACATCAACATCGCGTACGCCAACCGCGCTGCAGGGCAGATCGAGTTCATCCGCTCCGTCGACGGTGGCCTCACCTTCGGCGGAATCGTTGACATCGACGCGGCAGCAGCTCAGGCCGGCGACGTGACTGCCGCGAACAACTGCGGCAACAACAACAGCCGACCGATTCTCAACGGCAATATCCGCATGCTCCACGGCGCGTGGCTGGCTGTGGATACATCGGGCGGAGCGAACAACGGCAACCTCTACGCGGCGTGGATGGAGAACCCGGCAAACGCTGCGGACCGCTCAGATGTGCTCGTGGCCCGATCGATCAACGGTGGGGCAAGCTGGGTCAACGCGCAACAGATGGGCGTGCCGGCGAACAACCTCGACGAGTTCAATCCGTTCATCACAGTGTCACCAACGGGGGTTGTCGCCGTCGCCTGGTACGACAAACGCAACGACAACCCGGGCAACACCAATACCGACGTGTACACCGCATTCTCCACCGATGGTGGCGTGACCTACGGCGCGAACATTCGTGTCAGCGACGTGACGGCGGGCGTCCCGCCACTGTTCCCGCATTACAACCCGGGAACGGCGCAGTGCTACTTCGGCGAGTACCTCGCGGCCGCGGGCGATGCAGCCAGCTTCCATTACCTGTGGGGTGACGGCCGGCGTTCGATCAACACGACGGCCTACCCAGCCCCGACGGGACGCCTCGATCTCGACGTCTACTACGACCGACTCGAGGCACCGATCGTCAACGGTGGCGATCTGCGCATCAGCAAGACATCGCGGCCGGACCCGGCCATCGCCGGTGGCGAGCTGTACTACGACATCACCGCAACCAACAATGGTCCCGGCACCGTCTTCAACGCGACCGTCACTGACGTGCTGCCGGCGGGAGTCACGTTCGTCACGTCGACCATTCCATGTGTGCAGGGTCCGGTGGGCACGCTGACGTGCAACGTCGGAAACCTGGCCGCATCTGCGTCGACGACATTCACGATCCAGGTGCATGTGAGCCCCAGCATCCTTGGCAGCGCGGCCGCGATCACGATGTACAACACGGTGACGGTCGCTGGCGACAACGACACCAACACCAACAACAACACCTTCACGCTCGGCACGATCGTGCAGGATCGCGCCGACTTGATGGTGACGAAGATCTGCAAGCCGGACCTTCCGGCCGCCGCGGGCACCACTGGATTCTGCGACATCCACGTCGACAACCTCGGCCCCTCAGACGCCCGCAGCGTGACACTCACCGACGTACTGACGTCGGCGTCACCGTTCAGCGTCACTGGCGTCACGGTCGCCGGCGGCACGTGTGCACCATTGGCAGCCGGGCCTGCGACCACGGTGTCGATCACCTGCGATCTTGGCACCGAGCCGGCTGCTGGCCGCACGACAGTACACGTCGACGTCACCGCAGCCGACGTTGCCCAGATCAACGACGTTGCGACGGTGTCGAGCCTGACGCCGGATCCGATCACGGCCAACAACCAAGCGACCGGTCGCGTCACGTTCCTCGGCTCGGCCGACCTGTCGCTCACCAAGACTGGTCCCGCCACGGTGGTGGCCGGTACGCAGATGACGTACACGATCACGGTGGCTAATGGAGGCCCGTCAACGGCGGTTGGGACGGTCGTGACCGACACCTTGCCGCTCGGCCTCACCTTCGTGTCGGCGACCACGACCGCCGGGACGTGTATCAACGGTCAACCCGGCAACCGCGGCCTGCGCTGCGGGCTCGGCAATCTCGCGTCGGGCGCTGGTGCGACGATCACGGTTGTCGCGCTCGTCGACCCAAGTGTGGCGTCGGGAACGTCACTGTTCAACGAAGCTCAGGTAACGAGCGACACGGCCGACCCGTCGAATGCGAACAACCGCATGAGCGTCAACACCGTCGTGTCTGCATCGGCCAACCTGGGCGTCACGAAGACCGCTGCACCCGAACCGGTGATTGCCGGGAACCAGCTGACGTACACGATCACCGTGACCAACGCCGGCCCCTCGACCGCTCAGAACGTGGCGATCAGCGATCCGCTGACCGCAGGCACCACGTTTGTCAGCGGAAAGGACGGCAACGGCAACACGGTGTGCACGCTGAACCAGGCGGCGACCGTGGTCTGCAACCTCGGAACCTTGCAGCCGTTTGCGTCGGTGACGGTGTTCATCACCGTGAAGGTCACCGCGTCGCTGCCCGACACCACGGTGCTGCAGAACACCGTGACCGTGAGCTCGACGACACCCGACCCGGACACGAGCAACAACTCGGCGACCAGCTCAACCAACGTCGACACGAGCAGCGACATCTGGCTCGACAAGACGGCCAGCCAGCGCTCCGGTAATCCGAGCCCGGTCATCGTCTACACGTTGATCGTCCACAATGATGCCGGCTGCGAAACCGATGCTCAGTCCACCGTCTCACCAAACTGCGGCAACGGTGGCCCGTCCGACGCCAGGGACATCGTCGTCATCGACAAGCTGCCCCTCGACCCGAAGAAGATCGTCGTGCAGTACGTGTCGCCGCAGTGCACCTACACCAAAGCAACCCATCAAGTCCGATGCACTGCCTTGAATCTGCCGGCCGGCGCAACCGTCACATTCGTGATCGAGGCCCAGGCCAACGGCAGCGTTGGAACAATCCTGAACACAGCCACGGCCACGACGTCGACGCCAGACCCGGTAGTGGCAAACAACACCAACGCGGCAACGCTCGTGATGAAGGGCGGCACCGGCAAGAAGTAGGGCGGATTGCATCCCGGGTGGACCATCAGGTCCTCCCGGGTGCAATCACGGGCGGCTTCGATCGCTCACGAAGACCTCGACCAGGGTGAGGTCTTTGTGTGCGAACGATGGGACCATCGTCAGCATGAACCCTGAACGAATCCTCAAGGGCACGTTTCTCGCTGCCGCCTTTGCCAGCTTCCTGCTGAGCGTCATCATCTACTTCCAGGCAGGCGACGAGGTGAACGGCCGCCTCAATGGCATCTTCGTCGGCATCTGGGTGCCGTCGATTTTGGCTCTCGGTTCGTTCGTGCTCGCTCACCGGCGGCCGTCGAAGTGACCGAGACAGGCGTCTTCATCGCCGGTGCGCTCGTGACCATCGTCGTGTTCACCGGCGGATTTCTGTACGCGATGCTGAGCTTCGGCCGCTGGGCCGATCGATCCGAAGACGCAGCCAGCCACACCAATCCCGTCTGAGGATCAACCTGCTGCTCCGCTCGCTTGGAACAAGCGGCCAGCGATCAGGTGGCCAGTGACCCGCCGTAGATCTGCCAGGCGAGCACGGACTTCGCCACCAGACTGAGCACCAAGTACGTCTTCTCGCCGTAGGCGTAGTCGCGCCAGCGGCCAACTCCCCGGTACTGCAGCCACTGGTTGAGGCCGAAGCTGAAGAAGAAGATCAGCTCGGCGATCACGATGCCGTACACGAAACCCGGCACCTTGGGAGCACCGATCACGTTGACCCAGATGGCCACCCAGGGGGCAATACCGGCGACGGTGCCGAACCAGAACGGCATCATCGTCGTCGTGGTGCGCCCGGGCGGGTTCATTCGCTCCTGCAACCAGCCGAACAGGATCATGGCGACGTTCGCCCCGGCGATGACGATGATTCCGGTGATGTCGGTGATGCCGCTGTAGAACCCGATCAGCAGAATCATCAGGGTGGCGCTGAGCGAGTACTCCACCCACCGGAACCGGTTGATGCCCCGCCGCAGGTCGTGCTCATAGGTGATACGAGCGAATGTCGCGGTGGCGAAATGGTCGAATGCAGCCAGCAGCAGAAAGACTGCAATTGCTGGGCCGATGGCGACGTCGAGCAGTCCCTCAGGCGTCGTCAAACGAGTGCCGGGGGGTCCTTGAGGAAAGGTGGACGTGACAGTGATGGCGAAGGAACTCGACATCACGAGGATGAGCACTGCCTGCGCTGCATGCACCACGCTGAGGCCGAGGTTCCACTTCCGAAGGCCAGCGAGACGCTCGGGCGTGACGCCCGAGGCCAGGGTCGAGACACTGCTCACTGAGTTCGGTTGCGGCGCCGCAGTGTCGGTCATTGGTGGCTCTCCTGGTCGCGGGCTGGGTCAGGTGAGCATAAATCGGGTCGGCGATGCGAGCATGGCCGAGCTCGACACTCGTCGGGTCTGATTGACTGATCATGTGGCAGCCACTCTTCAGGATTCATCAGGCCCACCCAGCGTGCAGTGACACCCTCACCGAATCCCTTCGCCACGCTGCGCATTGACGAACGAGTGCAGCCGTTCTGCGTCAGCGCAGATGCCGGCAAGCAGGCCGGGGAAGATGAACCGGTGGAAGGGCGCGACCGCGATCCAGTAGAGGCGGCCGAGTAGGCCGCGCGGATGGAATCGCGCGGTCTGCGTGATGGTGGCACCGTTGGCGCCGGGCTCGATCTGCCACTGCAACCACGCGTCCCCGGGAAGTCGCATCTCGGCGCGCAGCCGTAGCAGGCTGTTCGGAGCCAACGCCTCGACCCTCCAGAAGTCGAGCGGATCACCGGTCGACAACTGATGCGGGTGGAGTCGTCCGCGTCGCATACCGACACCGCCAATCAATGAGTCAAGAAGCCCGCGCAGCGTCCATAGCCAGTCGCCCGCATACCAGCCCTGTCGACCGCCGATCGAGCAGACCACTTGGAACAGCTCTGCGGGGGACGCTGCGGCATGCCGCTCGCGCCGGTCAAGGTTGACCGTGCCACCGGACCACGCCGGGTCGGTGGGCTGCGGCTCAGCCGGCGGGCGTCCGCCGAGCGCGGCGTGTGCCCAACTGGTCGCCACGTCGCCGCTGATCGCATTACCCAATGCCAGCTCCACCGCCTCGCGATAGCTGAGCTGCTCGATGGGCATCGCGTCAGCGGCCGCGTCGCCCGTGACAACGACGTCGTTCACGAGGCTTTGAATGAGAGGGCGTGCGAGTAGCGGCGGGATCGGCGTCACGAGACCGATCCAACGCGACGACAACCCTGGCGTCAGGAACGGCACCGGCACGACAAGCCTGCGCCGTAGACCGGCGACCTGCGCGTACTGAGCCATCATCTCGCGATACGTCAACACCTCGGGGCCGCCCACATCGAGGACGCGATGGGTGACGTCTGCGGTCAGCGACTCGACGAGGAAGTGCAACACGTCGCGGACAGCGACCGGTTGGCAACGAGTATCCACCCAACGCGGCGTGACCATGGCGGGAAGTACTTCGACGAGGTAGCGCAGCATCTCGAAGCTTGCCGAACCTGACCCGATGACAACCGCAGCACGCAACTCGACCACGGGCACCGAACCCTTGGCAAGTTCGGCGCCCACCTCTTGACGGCTCGCGAGGTGTTCGCTGAGGTGACCCGAGGAGTGGTCACCGAGCCCACCGAGGTAGATGATCCGCTGCACACCCGCCAACTCTGCAGAGCGCCGAAAGTTCTCCGCAACTGCTCGGTCGTGCTCGGCCCAATCGGCGGACGAGCCGATGGAGTGCACCAGATAGAACGCGGCATCGACCCCTTGCAGGGCTTCGCCGAGATCGCCACCGACATCACCCTGCACGATCTCGACGGAGCTGTGCCACGGAGCCGAGCGCACCTTCGCGGGCGTGCGCACCAGACACCGCACGCGATACCCGCGCTCGAGCAACACCGTCACCAACCGGCCACCCACGTAGCCGCTGCCACCCGTGACCAGAACAAGACTTCCGGGCTGAACGCCGAGTACCGGCGCTGGTTGTGAAACGTTCATCGAAGACCCGGTAGTTTTAGCACTAATGGCACCAACGCAGGACAAACCAAGTTCATTCCCCCTTGCCGGCGCGTCGGTGCTTCTCGCGGGAGCGACCGGCGGACTGGGCCGCGCGATCGGCGCCGAGATGACCCGCCGCGGCGCCGCTCTCACACTGGTGTCGCGTGATGCTGAACGGCTGCGTGCGCTGGAACTTGCCGGCGCGCGCGCCGCGCTCGATCTGCGTTCCCCGGAGGCGTGCGCCGCCGCGGTGGCGGCGGCGGTCGATCACTGCGGCCACCTCGACGTCGTGGTCAACGCGGTTGGTGTGGTGGCGTTCGGAACCGTCGACGAGCTGTCGGTCGACACGATGGAAGAGCTGTTCCTGACCAACACGTTCCTGCCGATCATGCTCGCTCGCGCCTCGCTTCCGGTGCTGCGACCCAACGGGGCGATCGTCAACATCTCGGGGGTGATCGCCGAAACGAACCTCCCCGGCATGGCCGCATACGGTGCCTCGAAGGCAGCGGTCCGATCGTTCGACCAGGCTCTCGCTCGCGAAGCCCGGCGGCGCAATGTTCGGGTGCTCGATGCCCGCCCGCCACACACCGAGACCGGGCTGGCCGATCACCCGGTGGCTGGTGTCGCACCGCGCATGCCAGCGGGCATCTCGCCCGAGCACGTTGCAACGGTGATCTGTGACGCACTGGAGGCCGGCACCGCCGACCTGCCAAGCATGGCGTTCACGTCGTGATGCGGCCGTACCACGCTGCGAACGGCACACTGGCGTAGTGGCCGCTGCCTCGATCCCCACCGTTTGGGTTCTTGGCGACCAACTGGACCGCGCCCGCGGAGCCCTGGCCAGCATGATGCCGGGTGAGTGTCGCGTACTGCTGGTCGAGAGCGAACGGCTCACCAACTCGCGGCGATGGCATCGTCAGCGGTTGCACATAGTGCTGTCAGCGATGCTCCACTTTGCGGCGGAACTGCGCACCGAAGGTTTCGAGGTCGACTACCGACACGCCCGCACACTTGAGCAAGGCCTCCGCGAGCACGTGGACGAATGTGGTGTCCGTCGGATCATCGCCATGGAACCGAGCAGCTGGGACGGGCGCGTGATGCTCGAACGGTTGGGAGTCGAACTGGTCCGCAACGACCTGTTCCTGTGCCACTACGACGATTTCGCGGGTTGGGCATCCGGGCGCAAGCGGCTGACGATGGAGGACTTCTACCGCTGGCAGCGCCAACGTCTGGGCGTCCTCGTCGAGGAAGGCATCGCCGGCCCAGAGCCCGTCGGGGGCAGGTGGAACTTCGACCACGACAATCGCGAACCGCCGCCCAGAGATGGCCGCGCCTGGCCGCAGATCGAGCTGTTCGACCTCGACGACATCGACCGCTCCGTCGTCGACCGGCTTCCCGCGGCGACCTTCGGCGCTGACCCTGACGGGACGTGGCCGGTCACACGAGCGCAGGCGATGACGCGACTCACCGAGTTCATCGACCGCGGCCTCGCGGCCTTCGGCCCGCACGAGGACGCGATGCTCACCTCCGAGTGGAAGCTCGCTCACTCGGTGCTGGCCTCGTCGATGAACTTGGGCCTGTTGCACCCGACCGAGATCGTCGACGCAGCCGAGGCGGCCTATCGTCGCGACGATGCTCCACTGAGCTCGGTCGAGGGTTTCATCCGGCAGGTGATCGGATGGCGCGAGTACGTGTGGGGTGTCTATTGGCTGTGGATGCCCGAGTACCGAGCGAGCAACGCGCTCGGCGCCACGCGCCCGGTTCCGCCTGCGTTCACCGGCCAGGCGACCACGGAGATGGCCTGCGTTGCCAGCGTGATCGGGCACGTCGACGATCACGGGTATGCGCATCACATCGAGCGATTGATGGTGCTCGGCAACCTTGCGTTGACGGCAGGTGTCGACCCAGCGGCGATGACGGAGTGGATGCGAGCGAGCTTCGTCGACGGTGCCGACTGGGTGATGTTGCCGAATGTCGTGGGGATGGCCCTGTTCGCCGATGGGGGCATGATGGCCACCAAGCCGTACGCCTCCGGCGGCGCCTACATCAACAAGATGAGCGATTCGTGCCGCGGATGCCGCTTCGACCCGAAGCTACGGGTCGGCCCAAAGGCCTGCCCCTATACGACTCTGTACTGGGACTTTCTCGCCCGCAACGCCGACGCACTTGCCTCGAATCACCGTATGGCCCGCGCGCTGGCGGCCATGCGCGCGCTGAGCAACTTGCGGGCCGTCCGAAGTCACGCCGTCGACATCCTCGCCAGGCTCGACCGCGGCGAACTGTGACGGCCCGGCGCTACCGTCGATCGCCGCAACTGGTGCTTCCCGGAACGCTACGTAGGAAACTGGGAAGACCCAGTTGCGGGCGCAACGATTAGGCCGATGTGGCGGCCGCTGCGTCGAGCACGGATCTGATGACTGCCACCACTTGGTCGGCGGGGGCACCGGGGGTGAGCACCGCCGCGACACCAGCCGCGGTGAGGCGCTCAATGTGCTGCTGAGGGATGATGCCGCCGACAACGACGGGAGCGTGACAGCCGGCGGCGCGCATGGCCTCGACGACAGCCGGGGCGAGCGTCATGTGAGCACCCGACAGCATGGACAGCCCGACCAGGTCGACGTCTTCATCGACGGCAGCCGCGGCCATCGTCGCCGGCGTTTGGAAAAGCCCGGTGTAGATGACTTCGAAGCCTGCGTCGCGAAGGATTCGGGCGACGACTTTGACCCCGCGATCGTGGCCGTCGAGGCCGACCTTGCCGATAAGAATTCGCTCGGTCATCAGATCACCGGCACTTCGACGTGACGACCGAACACGGTGCCCATGGTGGCCATGATTTCGCCGAGTGTTGCATAGGCGCTGGCCGCCTCGATGAGTGTTGGCATCAGGTTGATCTCCGGGTCCGCGGCCTCCGCCGCGAGGCGGGCGAGTACTTCGTCGACCGCGGCACCGTTGCGCTGATGGCGCACGACGTCGAGCCGCTTCAGCTGGCGGGCCTCGTCCTCGTTGGTGATCTCCAGCAGGTCCATCGACTGTTCGTCGTTGCCTTCGGTGAAACGGTTGACGCCGACCACGATCCGCTCGCCGCGATTCATCTTGCGTTCCAGATCGAACGCTGAATCGGCGATGCGGCCCTGGAACCAGTTGTCCTCGATGCCTTGAATGCACCCCTCCAACATCGAGCCGTCACCCAGTTCGTCGAGGTGGGCGAACAGCTCCTCGGCCTGACGCTCCATCTCGTCGGTGAGCGCTTCGACGAAATACGAGCCGCCCAGCGGATCGGCCACGTGGGCCACGTTGGTTTCGTAGGCAATGACCTGTTGTGTGCGCAGCGCGATGCGCGCCGACTTCTCGGTCGGCAACGCCATTGCCTCGTCCATCGAGTTGGTGTGCAACGACTGAGTGCCACCCAACACGCCGGCAAGCGCCTCGATAGCGGTGCGCACAATGTTGACTTCCGGCTGCTGTGCCGTGAGCGACACACCGGCGGTCTGCGTGTGGAACCGCAGCTGCAACGAACGTTCAGCCACCGCCCCGTACCGTTCGCGCATCCAGCGCGCCCAGATGCGACGGGCGGCGCGGTACTTGGCGATCTCCTCGAAGAAGTCGATGTGTGCATTGAAGAAGAACGACAAGCGCGGCGCGAATGAATCGATCGGCAGGCCTGCCTTCATCGCCAGCTCGACGTAGGCGAAGCCGTTTGCCAACGTGAACGCCAATTCTTCCGCCGCCGTCGACCCTGCCTCGCGGATGTGATAGCCGGAGATGGACACGCTGTGCCAACGCGGCATTTCCGCGGCCGTGTACAAGATGGTGTCGCGCACCAGCCGCATGGATTGGCGAGGCGGGAAGACGAACTCCTTCTGCGCTTGGTACTCCTTGAGGATGTCGTTCTGCAGCGTGCCGCCCAGCAATGCACGAGGGGTGCCGGCCTTCTCCGCCTGCGCGATGAACATGGCAAAGATGGCTGCGGCCGGCGAGTTGATGGTCATGCTGGTGGTGGTGGCACCAAGGTCGATTCCTGCGTACAGATCTTCCATGTCGGCGAGCGTGTCGATCGCGACACCGCAGCGCCCAACCTCGCCCAATGACATCGGGTCATCAGAGTCCAGGCCCAGCAGCGTCGGCATGTCGAACGCGGTCGACAGCCCATCGCCACCGGACTTGATGATTTCCTTGAAGCGCCAGTTGGTGTCGTCGGCAGTTCCGAAGCCGGCGAACATACGCATCGTCCACAGCTTCGATCGATACATCGAGGCGTACGGCCCGCGAGTGTAGGGGTACTGGCCGGGGTAGTCGCCGGTGCCATCGGCGGCGCCGTACACCGCCGCGAGCGGCACCCCCGACATCGTCGAGTAGTCGGCGTCGCGGATGCGCGATTCGTCGAATGCCTGCTGCCACGTGTCTCGTGCGTTGGTCATCTCGTACACGCTCTCATATTCAGACCGATTCCGTCTTTCTGTACGATGCTTAGGTAACTCGTAAAGCGTAGGGTACGACACACGGTGTGGCGGTAGCAGGGGGCTTGCAACCGGACATGATCAAAAAGGGGACCGTATGAGTTCTACCGCTGGCGAATCATTCGCCGCCATCATCCAGAGCGCGGTCCGGCGCGCATGTGACCCCAACGACGCACTCACCATCGCCGAGGCGGTCGCACTGGTACCTGCTGGGGCCATTGGCGCGTTCCTGCACGCCACCTTCGCCAGCAACGACGAGATGGCGCTCTTGACAACAGCGTTGGGCGCCTCCCCAGGAGCAGCTGCGGGCGAGATTGCGTTCAGCGCAGAGGACGCCATCGAGGCTGCCGACGCCGGGCGGCCGGTGATCCTGGTTCGCAACGAGACGACGCCCGACGACGTATTGGGCATGCAGTCCGCACGCGGCATTCTCACGACGCGCGGGGGTATCACCAGTCACGCTGCGGTCGTCGCTCGTGGCTGGGGAATTCCGGCAGTCGTTGGGGCGGGCGAAATACTCATCGACGATGAGGGCCTCCGCATCGGCGACAGGGTGCTGACGGCCGGCACTCAGATTTCAATCGATGGTCGTACGGGCGAGGTCTTTCTCGGGCGCGCCGACACGTCGACCGCCGAAGCGCCGCCCGAATTGGAGACCCTGCTCGACTGGGCCGACCAGATTCGCGCCGGAGCCGACGTACCGGTTGCGGTGCGCGCCAACGCCGACAACTCGGCCGACGCAGCGCACGCCCGCCACCTGGGTGCCGAGGGCATCGGGCTGTGTCGCACCGAGCACATGTTCCTCGCCGACGACCGGTTGCCGCTCGTTCGTCGGCTGATTCTCAGCGATGTGCCGAGCGAGGAACGCGACGCGCTCACTGAATTGGCGGCGGCGCAGCAGGCCGACTTCGAGGGCATCCTCTCCGCGATGGATGGCCTGCCGATCACGATTCGCCTGCTCGACCCGCCACTACACGAGTTCCTGCCGGAGCTGGAACGGCTGGTTGTCGCAGAAGCACTCGGCGAGCTGGACGACGAGGGCCGTTTCGAGTTGGCTGCCGTCAGGCGGTTGCACGAGGTGAACCCGATGATCGGCACCCGCGGTGTGCGGCTGGGTGTGGTCAAGCCAGGGCTCTACCAAATGCAGGTGCGTGCGCTGCTGCACGCGGTCATCGCGGTGCAGGCCCAGGGCCGCTCGCCAAAGGTGGAAGTGATGATTCCACTGGTCATCGACCCCACCGAGATGCACATGGCTCGGGCATGGGTGGCCGAGGCCATTGCGTCCGTCGGCTTTGAAGGTGCCGTCAGCGTGGGCGCGATGTTGGAGACACCGCGAGCCGCGCTCGTTGCCGGTGAGCTGGCGGAGGTGAGCGACTTCTTCTCGTTCGGCACCAACGACCTCACGCAGCTGACGTTCGCGTTCAGCCGCGACGACGTCGGCAGCAAACTGATTCCCGAATACCTGCGCCACGGGCTGCTGCAGAGCGATCCGTTCGAATCGCTCGACCAGATCGGTGTTGGCCGCCTCATCCGCTATGCGTGCGAGCATGCTCGCGACGCCAACGCCGCCATCAAGATCGGCGTCTGCGGCGAACAAGCCGGCGACCCTGAATCGGCCAAGTTCCTCGTTGCCTGCGGGGTCGACTACGTCAGCTGCTCGCCGTATCGGGTGCCCATCGCACGACTCGCCGTCGCCCAGGCGCTGCTCGAGATGAGCCGCGTCAACAACGACGTGATGGCGGCCATTGCCGCCGGCGCCGCACCAACCATCGAGCAGCAAACTGCCGTCGAAGATCTGCTGGAGTCAGCCGACGCCGCCATCGCAATCCGCAGCGACGATGGCGACGCCGAATTCCTGGTCATGCATGCGCTGCGCATCAAGGGCTACGCGCCCGTGGAAGTGATCGCCGAGATCTCCGGCGTGGAGCAAACCATCGTCGAGAACATGCTGTCGGGAATGGTGGAGACCGGATGGTGTCGCCACGTCGCCGCACGCAACCTGTGGCAGCTCTCCCCCCTCGGTCGCGACCGCCACGGCGAGAAGCTGCAGGAGGTTTCCGGTGTCGCCGTCGACGGGCTGCGCGAGCCGTACCCGCAGTTCCTCGACCTCAACGTCGGGTTCAAAGATCTATGCAACCGGTGGCAAATTCGCGACGGCGACCCCAACGACCACAGTGACCCGGACTACGACAGCGCCCGCGTCGCCGAACTGCGCGCAATGCACGATCAGGCCTTGGCGCCGATCGCCGGCTTCGCCGAGGCGATCCCGCGCTTCGCTTCGTACGACCGGCGACTGAGCACCAGCCTGGTGCGGCTCGAAAGCGGCGAGCAGCGAATGTTCACGGGCGTCATGTGCGGCAGCTACCACGACGTGTGGATGGAACTACACGAAGACCTGGTGCAGCTGCTCGGTGTCGACCGCCACGAAGAAGGCAGTTACTGAGGCAACCGTTTCGGGTAGGCAGCCGGCGCGCGCCCGAACTCGTCGACGAGCCCGAACTCGCGACCCAAATCTTCCACCCACTGAATCGACCCGGACCGTTCCATCAGGTCGGCTGCGGAAGCGAGGACTGCGATGCTGCGCCCGACCACCAATGGTGTCTGGGCGGTGTCCATCGCTGCCGAGCTGGTGCCGCGCGCCTCGACGATGAACTCTGTCGAGACCGTGCCGGGGTAGACGGTGACGCAGGCAATTCCCTTCGGCGCCAGCTCCAGCGCCATGTCGGCGCCCAGCCGATCGAGGCCGGCCTTGCCTGCCCCGTACGACGAACTGAAGTGGTAGCTCTGGCCACCCGGCGACGAGACGTTGCAGATGAAGCTGCCCGGCCCGGCGGCGAACAGCAACGGCGCCGCATGCCACGAAGCGATGTAGTGCGCGCGAAGCCCGATGCCGACCTGATCGTCCCAAATAGAGACCGGGTGGTCCCAGAAGCCGCCACCCCACGCGGGCGGGCTGGGAATCTTGTAGACGTTGTTGACCAGGATGTCGAGCTTGCCCTCGTCGGCTCGCACGCGATCGAAGAGGGCTTCGATCTGGGCGTCGTCGCCGTGGTCGGTGGGCACCGGAATACCGCGACCACCGGCCTGCGCCACCAGTTCAGCGGTCCGCTCGATGGTGAGTTCACCGTCGCCGGTACTGCGACCTGTGATGTAGACGGTGGCCCCTTCCTCTCCGAGAGCGATGGCCGTCCCTCGCCCGATGCCGCGGCTGGACCCGGTGACAACCGCAATCTTCCCGAGGAGCTTGGTCCCCGCCATCAGGCGCCCACGGCCGGCACGATGTCGACATCGAGACGGGTGAGGCCGCGGAGCAAGAAGCTGGGGAAGTAGTCAAAACGATTGGTGTCCGCCAGTGTGAAGCTGTCGAGACGGCGGGCTAACTCTTCCAGCGCGACCCTGCCCTCCAACCGCGAGAGCGCGGCGCCGAGGCAGAAGTGAATTCCTTTGCCGAACGCAAGGTGCTCGCGCAAACCCTGGCGATCCGGGTCGAACGCGTCGGCATCGGTGTAGATCGCCTCATCGCGATTCGCCGATGCGAACACGATCACCAGCCGCGCCCCGGCTGGAATGTGCACACCATCCAGCTCGTGGTCGCGCGTGCAAATACGGAACATGCCCTGGGTCGGGGTCGACAAACGCAGCGCCTCCTCGATCACACTGGCCGCACGCCTGGGGTCGGCCTGCAAGCGTCGCCATTGATCGGGGTCGTTGGCGAGAAGGCGCATCGTCTCCGTGAGCAACTTGGTGGTGGTCTCGTTACCGGCCACCAGCAACTGCTGCACGATGCTGAGCATCTCGGGCATGTCGAGCGGGCGCTTGTCAGTCACCTCCGGGTCGTCGTCATCGATACGTGCTTGCAGCAACGCGGTGAGCAGATCGTCTTGCGGATCGGTCATGCGCTTCTCGAACTCGGCGGCGAAGTAGTGCTGATACTCGTTGACACCACGCTCCGCTTCCAGACGCTTCTCCAACGAGATGTTGGTGCCGATGCCTGCGATGGAATCGTCGGACCAACGCTTGAAGTCGGCCATTCGCGAGTCGGGCACGTTGAGCGCGTGGGCGATGACCTCGACCGGCAAAGGCACGCCGAACTGCTCGACGAACTCAATCGACCCGCTGTCGATCCACGAGTCGATCAGCTTGGTGGCGATCGCGCGGATCACAGGCTCCAGCTCAGCGATCACCTTCGGCGTGAACGCCTTGGACACCAGCCGCCGATAGCGAGTGTGGTCGGGCATGTCGGCCGTGAGCATGGTGGGCACCCGCGGGTAGCCATCCGCCATCACCTCCGCCATCTTCGCTCGCGCATCCGACGGCAACGGCATGCTGGCGCCACCGAACATCGACGAATAGGTAGCGGGGTCTCGCAAGATCCCGAGCACGAGATCGTGACGGGTCACCAGGTACATGCCCAGCGACTCGATCAGCATCACCGGCTGCTCGCTGCGCATCTGCGCGTAATGCGGGAACGGGCACTGCAGTGTTGCGGAGTCGAACGGGTTGAACTCTTCGAGGTCGCTGCTCATAGCTCCGACAGCACATTCTTCAGCTGGGGAAGTTCCATGCCGCGGGCCATGATTTCGGCCATACCGCCAACGACGCCGGTGATGTTGGCCAGCACCACGTGTTCCAGGCCGTTGCGAGCGTACGCCTCGAACTGGCCGGCGAGCTCTTCGGTGTTGCCGACGAACAGCACTTCCTTGACCATCTCGAAGGGGATGGTCTTTGCGACGTCGCGCAGTTCGTCAGGGTCGAGGTCGTGGATGATGACGTCGACGAAGCCCTTCGAGTCGTTGCCAAGCGGGTGCGTCAGTCCGTACTTCTCCCAGACGTGACCCATCGCAAAAAGCCCGAACAGCTTGCCAAGCGGCTCGCGCTCGAACATCTCCTCGGCTGCTTCCTGGCTCTCGACGAACAACACGAACGGCAACAGCGAGCATTCGGGCGCGGGGCGGCCCGCCGCGGCTGCATGATCGAGGATGACCGCACGCTTCTCGCCGTACTCCTCGGGCGTCATGCCCCACGCCGGAATCCAACCGTCGCCGTATTCGCCCGTGAGGCGCAACATGCGCGGCCCATGCCCGGCAACCCACACCGGCGGGCTGCCGCGTCCTTCGGCCTTCAACGGCAGACCCATTCGGCCCACCCCACCGTCGGCCATCACTCCTTTGTCGAGCAGCGAGCGCAGATCGCGCAGCACGTCCTCCAACACCGCCACCGGCTTGTCGAACGGATAGCCGAACGGCAAAAGGCTCTCGGCCTCACCAGAGCCGATGCCGAGGATGAAGCCACCGCGATTGAGATCATTCAAAGTGAGCGCTGTGCGGGCGAGATCGGCGGCACCGCGGCGGGTGGCGTCGGTGACGGAGATACCGAACGGCCGGTCCGTCATCGTGCCGACAACGGCCCCGTAACAGAACGGGTCGTAGAACGCGTCGGGGTCGGCCGCGAGGTCCGACAACGGGATGTCCTTCCACAGCGCGGGGTGGAAGACACCCAAGATGTGGTCGGGCGACCAGTACGAGTCGAACCCAACCTGCTCGTACACCTCCAGCATCTGGGCGGTGCTCCCGAACGGGTACTGCGAGGGAAGACTGATTCCGACTTTCATAGGTGGCTGCTTTCGGGTCTCGTAGGTTGAAGGGACTTCAGGTGCCGGCAAGGCGCTCGACGATGGGGACGACAGCGTCGACCACGGCGGCGCTG
>JANLPB010000091.1:0-1636 GCA_031366885.1 Ilumatobacteraceae bacterium | reverse complement strand
GCTCATTCGTTACGGCTTCATCGGTGGTGTCGCTGGTACCGGCGGGCCGGTGGTGGTGATGCTCGATGGGGAACTCGGCGGCGACGTGGTCAACGCAACACAGGTGCAACACGTCACCATCACGACGGTCGAACTCTTGCTGCACGGCACCGACCTGGTCGACGAACCTGAACTTCGCCGCGGCTTGGTGTCGCTGTGGCACGCGGAAGCCGACACGGCAGGCCTCGACGTCGACTCGCTGCACTCCATTGGCGACGGCGAATGCGACGCACCCGGCGGCTGGTGCCTTGCCGAGCTCTTCGCCGGCGGCGCGCACTACCTACTGCGTGCCGTGCAGTTGCCCCACGAGCCCGAGATGGTTCGTGTGCGAGCTGAGGCCCACACCCTGGGCCCGGTGTGAGCCGCCAGCAAATTGCTGGCTGGTATCCCCTTCTTCTCGCCACAGCCAGCATTGGCGTTGCCAACAGTGTGATCTTCTCGCTCCTGAGCGATCTGCAAGACAAGTTCCACTTTCCGAACTATGGGCTTGGGCTGATCGCTGGGACGGGCTTCCTGGTCGGCTTCATCGGCCAAATCTTCTTCGCGCCACTCGCTGACCGTGGGCATTCCAAGGCGCTGCTCCTGGGTGGTCTTGCGCTCGCAGTCGTCGGCAGTGTGTTCTTCGCGCTGTCATCGTCGCTCATTGCCTTTGTCATCGCGCGCGCGGTCGTGGGTCTCTCCAACAGTCTCTTCCTGCCGGCGTCACGAGCGATCGCCGTGACGATCGAGCCAGGCAACGTAGGTCATCGGCTCAGCATCCTTGGCGGTGTGGAATTGGCCGGGTTCGTCACCGGCCCAGTGCTCGGCGGACTCTTGGTCGGCCCATTCGGCCTCCGCGTTCCGTTCCTCGCCGCGGGCGCCTTCGCTCTGGCCGGCGGGATGATGCTGTTTCCCAGGGACCTGCCGCAACCGCCGCTCGGTCCCTCCAACGGCCTGGCTTTCGACCTCTTGCGCATTCGCCGAATTCGCGCTGGCGTGTTGCTGAGCGTCGCATTGTTTGTGCCCGTCGGCTTTTACGATGCCGTCCTCGACCGTTACATGACCGACCGAGGCGCATCCAACGCCATGATCGGGCTGGCGTTTCTCGCATTCGGCATCCCGTTCGCCATCGTAGCCGCCTTCGGCGGGCGGCTGGCCGACAGACGCGGTGCGTTGCGAATTGGCCTGATCGCCACGGGGCTTGTCGTTCCGATCACCGTCGGCTACGGCTTCGTGACGGTGCCGCTGATCATCGTCGCGATGAGCGCAGTGGAAGGCATCATTCAAGCAATCGGTTCACCAGCCAGCCAGGCCGTGGTGGCCAGCGGCGCCCCACACGGGCGCGCCGCCGCCGCGCAAGGCCTTGCCGGGTCGATGAATCTCTTGGTCGGAGCCTTATCGGGATATGCCGCAGGCACGATCTACGAGTTGTGGGGTTCGGAGATCCTGTTCGGTATTGCTGGCGCCGGCGTCGTGTTGTTCGCGCTGCTTGCGGCTTCGCAGGGCTTGCGCCCTGCAAGGCCGACCCGGTAGGCCTTCGGCTGCTTCGGGTCAGTTCACCGCGCGAACGAACACCAGACCCGGAGCGGGTCAAGGATGAACTAGGACAGCCGCTCGA
>JANLPB010000088.1:0-19921 GCA_031366885.1 Ilumatobacteraceae bacterium | reverse complement strand
CACCATCCAGGGGCAGCCCGTCATACACCACCCCGCTCCCGGTTTCGGTGAGGCCGTACGTGGTGCGAACGTGCGCGGGAAGGTTGGTGGGCGGCCGGGCACCACCCAGAACGATGATGCGGAACAGGGCGGGGTCGATGCGATGCAATGCGGTGGCAACCAACGACACTGCGGTGGCGCCATCGCGAGCGGCGTCGGTCACTCGCGCCGCATCAAAGCCGTCGTGGACTACAAGCGGGGTGCCGGTGACGATTGCCCTCGTCACCACTGACAGCCCACCGACATGCGACAGCGGCAGGCATGCCAACCACGAGTCGGTCGGCGACACCTCCAGCCGCTGCGTGGTCGCGACGGCGGAGGCGATGACGGCTGCGTGAGTGAGGACGACACCCTTCGGTGCGCCGGTGGAGCCGCTTGTGGCCACGACGAGTGCGTCGCCGGGCTCGACCTCGCGCCCATGGTCCACTGCATGCCGGCCATCAGTGTCAACCACTATCGACGGTGCCATCGCCGAGAGCAGCGCGCTCCGGGCAGGGGCGGGGAGCCGACGGTCGAGCGGAAGCACCGCGTTGCCGGCGTCCCATTCGCGTCGCAGTACCTCGACGAACTGTGGTCCGCCGGGCAGATCGATCGCAACCAGTTGAGGCACGTCGGCGAGACTAGGCGAGAATGTACAGAATGAACCGTTGGCTGATCGGCGCCCGTCCACGAACACTTCCAGCGGCGGTGGTACCTGTCGCCCTCGGGGCGGCTGCCGCGGCTGGTGAGGCCGGCGCGGTCTGGTGGAGGGTGACGCCAGCGCTGCTGGTCAGCCTTTCGCTGCAGGTCGGTGTGAACTACGCCAACGACTACAGCGACGGGGTACGCGGCACCGACACGGTTCGGGTGGGACCGGTTCGGTTGGTCGGAGGCGGACTGGCATCACCATCGGCGGTGAAGCGCGCGGCGCTGGCAGCGTTTGGGGTCGCCGCGGTCACCGGCCTTGGCTTGGCTGCGCTGACCTCCTGGTGGCTACTCGTGGTCGGAGCGGCGGCGCTGCTCGCCGGATGGGGCTACACCGGCGGCCCAAAGCCGTACGGCTATCTCGGGCTGGGCGAGCTGTTCGTCTTTACGTTCTTCGGTCTGGTCGCGACGGCGGGCACCACCTTCGTTGTATGCGAGCGCATCAACTCTTTCGCTTGGCTGGCTGGATGTGCCGCCGGGTGCCTGGCCTGTGCGTTGCTTGTGGTCAACAATTTGCGCGATATTCCCACTGATCGCGAGGTCGGGAAACGAACACTGGCAGTGCGGCTCGGCGACGCTCGCACTCGATGGTTGTATGTCGGGCTGCTCGTCGCCGCATTCGCTGTGCTGGTAGCGCTTGCTGCGTCCGGCCGGCCGCTGGCGTTGTTGGGTCTGGCAGGTGGTGGGGTTGCGGTACCGGCCGTGCGGACCATTCGGGCAGGGGCGAAGGGTGCCGCGCTGATTCCAGTGCTGGGGGTCACTGGCAAGGTGCAGCTGGTGACGGGCTTACTCGCCGCCGTCGGTATGGCGTTGTCGGCCTGACGTCGTCGGGTACTGTCCGGGCATGAGTGACATGCCGCCTCCGCCGCCTCCGCCGTCGATGGGCCCCCCGCCCGGGTATCAGCCTTACGGCGGTATGGGACAGTCGCCACCGCGCTCGATGGGGAAGGCAACGGCGGCGATGGTCTGCGGCATCATCGGCATCCTGGTGTGCCCGATCGTGTTGTCGGTGTTGGCGCTGGTCTTTGGGCTCCAGGCTCGTGGCGAGATGGACCGCAACCCCGGTGTCTACTCCAACCGCGGGCAGGCGCAGGCCGGTTTCATCCTTGGCATCGTCGGACTCTGTCTGATGCCCATCTGGTTCATCGTCGTTCAGAGCCGCTAGTCGTTCAAAGCCGCTAGCTGATGAACGCCGCTATTGCGGCGGCGACGGCCTCGGGCTGCTGGAGATGTGCAGCGTGGGCAGCGCCGGGTATCACTTGAAACCTTCCGGCCGGAATCGCGTCCGCGATCTGACGCGCAATGGCTGAGAACTTCTCGTCCTCAGCACCGGCTAATGCCAGCACGTCCATGTTCAGTTCGCGAAGTCGGGGCCATAGAGAGCCCTGTGCACCCGTGCCAGCAAGTCGAAGGCTCGAGCCGAGGCCATCGACGTTGTTGCGCAGACGGTCGGATTGTTGCGCGTCCGTGAGCTGTAGACCCCCGAAAAGTGGAAGTGCAGTCCACTCGTCGAGGAACGCTTCCAGGCCTATCTCGTTCATGCGGGCTTCCAGTTCGTCGTCGGCCTCGCGACGGTCGGCGCGAAGGCCGGCGTCGTCGATTCCAGGGTTTGCGCCCAGCACGATCAGACGTTTGACGAGGTGCGGATACATCAGCGCCAGATGCAGGCAGGCGCGGCCGCCCAGGCTGTAGCCAACGTAGGTACCCACGCCACCGATTGCCGACAGCATGTCGGCGGTGCGGCGAAGATCCGCACGAACCTGTGCGGAGTTGCCGTGCCCGGGAAGGTCGACGACGGTGACGAGGAAGCCCTGGGCTGCGAAATATTCGGCGATGGGCTTCCATGAGTTGCCGGTTTGGGCGAACCCGTGCACAAAGGTGACTCGTGGACCGCCCTTCGCACCGAGCTGTTCCGCTGCGAGCGGACCCGAGAATGGTCGCCACTCAGACATTGACGGCCACCTCTTCGCGGCGCTGTAGCAGCCGGCGAATCACGTTGACGAAGGTCTCCGGATCTTGTGCGCCCGGCACCGACCAACGGCCGTCGAGTACGAACGTGGGCACGGCGGTGATCTCCGCTTCAGCGGCGACCTGCAGCATTGCTTGTACCTCGGCACGTCCGTCGTGACTGTCGAGAAACGCCCGCACGGCGTCGCGCTGCATGCCGACATCGGCCGCGCAATCGGCCAGCACGTCCGGGTTGCCGATGTCGAGCCCGTCCACGAAGTAGGCCTTCATTAGTCGCTCCTTCAGTTCATACTGCTGGCCGGTTCCCTCGGCAAGAAACAACAGCCGGTGGGCCAGCAGCGTGTTGGCCCGCAGTGCCTTGTCCATGTGGAAGGTCAACCCTTCGGCGGCTGCGACATCGGTGACGTGGTCGATGACCTGAGAGGCGCGCTCGGCGCCGCCGAACTTCTTCGCGTACGCCTCGATGACGGGCTGCGACGTGCCCGGCGAGGCCGTCGGGTCGAGCTGGTAGGGCCGGTACACGATGTGTAGGTCGACCTCGTCGCGCAGTTGGGCGGCAGCGGTCTCAAACCTCCGCTTGCCGATGTAACACCACGGGCACACCACGTCGGACCAGATCTCAACCGTCAGCACAGGTCGCATGTGGCTCACGTTAGGCCCGTATCGTGGCGGACATGACGCACGAGGTGGGTGAGATGCAGCCGCAGGACGTGCAGGCAACGTTTTGTGCCACGCTCGTCGATCAGTGGGTTCGTCTCGGGCTGCGCCACGCGGTCGTTGCGCCCGGGTCGCGCAGCACGCCGATGGCGTTGGCGTTGGCCACTTCTGCTGACGTGTCGGTGCAGGTCGTGCATGACGAGCGGAGCGCTGCCTTCATCGCGCTGGGCGTCGGCCTCGCCAGTGGTGTGCCGGCGGCGTTGCTGTGCACAAGCGGAACGGCGGCGACCCACTTCCACGCGGCAGTCGTGGAGGCCGACCTCTCCGGTGTGCCGATGCTGGTGCTGACTGCGGATCGACCTCCGGAGCTGCAAGGAATCGGAGCTCCCCAGACCATCGACCAGACCGAACTGTACGGGGCGGTGGTCCGGCGCTTCGTCGACCCTGGTGTCGCCGCAATCGAGGGATTCGAAGGATGGCGCGACCTTGCCAGCGATTGGTGGATGAGTGCCGTCGGTGCCGACCCTGGTCCCGTGCACGTCAACCTGCCATTCCGCGAGCCACTTGTGGGTGTGCCCGATGCGTTGCCGCCAGTGATCGACGTTGCCGCGGCCGAGGTGGATGGCTGGTTCATGATGCGGCCGGATCTGGGCGAGTTGGTCGCCATGATCGACCAGCCGCATGGAGTGATCGTGGCCGGAGTCGGTGTTGACGACCCGTCAGCCGTCGGGGCGCTCGCCGAGGCGCTGCAGTGGCCGATCCTGGCAGATCCGCGTTCGAACTGCCGTCAGCTGCCGCAGGCCGTGTCGGCGTTCGATTCGTTGCTTCGTGCCCCCGAGTTCGCCGCCGCTCATCGGCCCAGCGTGGTGTTGCACCTCGGCGAGGCGCCTGCGTCGAAGGTGCTCGGGCAATGGCTGCAGGCAAGCGATGCCGTGCACGTGCAGATTCATGCTCAGCAGCGAACCATCGACCCGCTGGGCATTGTGACCGAACGTGTCTATGGCCAGCCGTCGACGGTGTGCGGCGAACTGGTCCCTCTGGTTTCGAGAGCCAGCGGCACCCCATGGCTGGGGGAGTGGCTGGCAGCCGAACGGTGTGCTCAGGCCGCTCTCGACTCCGTGCTCGTTGGCCCGCTGACCGAGCCCAGCACAGCGCGCGTTGTGAGTGCGGCCGAGGCCAACGTGGTCGTGTCGTCGTCGATGCCGGTGCGTGACGTCGAGTGGTTCGGTGAGCAGGGAATGCGGACGGCGGTGTATTCGAATCGGGGTGCCAACGGCATCGATGGCGTCATCGCTACCGGCATCGGTGTGGCTGTCGCGACGGGGGAGGCAACCGTTGTCTACCTCGGCGATGTCGCGTTCTGCCACGACCAGTCGTCGTTGACGGGGCTCGCCGGTCGGGCGCTGCCGTTGACGATTGTCGTCACCGACAACGATGGCGGCGGCATCTTCTCGTTCTTGCCGCAGGCAACCACATTGTCCGGAGAACAGTTCGAGCAGCTGTTCGGCACTCCGCACGGCACCGACCTGCTCGCACTTGCTGCTGCCCATGGCCTCGTCGGCGTCACAGTGTCCACGGAGGCCGAACTGCGTGCGGCGCTCACCGACCCGGCTGTGTCAGTAGCACGGGTGGTCACCGACCGCGCGGAAAATGTGAGAGTCCACGACCAGCTCCATGCAGCTGTAGCCGCTGCCCTCCGCTAAGAAGGCGCGTCAGGGGCGGATGATGGCGGAGAGCATTGCCTGCAGCTTGGCCTGCGTTTCGGCCAGCTCGCTGAGGGGCTCGCTGTCGGCGACGATGCCGCCGCCCGCAACCAGGCGGGCCGAGCGCCGATCGGGGGAGAGCTCCGCGCAACGAATTGCGACGGCCCATGTGCCATCGCCCACCGCGTTCACCCAGCCGACGGCGCCTCCATAGTTGCCTCGTACGAAGCCCTCAGCCTCGGCGATGAGTGCGAGCGCTTCTGCTTTGGGGAAGCCGCCGAGCGCTGGAGTCGGTGACAGTGCGCGCACTAGCTCCATCACGTGCGGCCGCGGGTCGCTGAGCTGACCCTCCAACATCGTGGCCAGGTGCTGCACGTTGGCCACGCTGAGCACCGAGGGCTCGGGCTCCCAGTCCAGGTAGCTGCACCACGGCAGCAGCGTGTCGTGGATCATGTCGATCACGACCCGATGCTCGATCTGGTTCTTCTCGCTGGCCAGCAGCTCGGCTGCGGCCCGCTGGTCCGTCTCAGGGTCGCCGGTGCGGGGCGTCGTACCGGCAAGCGGACGTGAGCGGACGGTGTTGCCCTCGACGCTGATGAGCAGCTCGGGCGATGCTCCAATGAACCCGTCGATCGAGTAGCGGTAACTGCTGCCGAAGGTGGCTTTCAGGCGCAGCAGGACCGCGTGGATATTGATCTGCTCGGGGCTACTGACAGTGACCTCGCGGGCGATGACTGCCTTTGTGAGGCGACCGTCGCGAACCGCTTCGCGAGCCGTGGCGACGGCCGCGAGGTAACGGTCGATGTCGGTGAGCGGTGCGACGGTGAAGGACTGCGCCCGGGGTTGTGGCCGCGGCGGCACGGCGAGGTTCGGCTCCGCATTGTCGATGGTGGTCACCCATTGGCGACCGTCATCGGCTTTCCCGACGAGGACGCGCGGGATGATGAGCTCGCAGGCGCGGTCAGCTTCGAAGGGCACCACTCCGAGGGCGATCGGATGCACCCCGCCGACTTCGTCGATGTGCTCTAGCGCCGACAACATCGCAACGACATCGGCCAGCGGGACCCGCGCCGCCACGCCGCGTGCAGCGAACCCGACCCCGTCGCGCACGAACAAATAGCCGTCGCCACGGGCGACATCGTTGAGGTCGAGTTCGCCTTCGTGAACAGCGGCCAGCGGGCGGGTGTGCGCGCGCATATCAGTCGCGGGTGCCGACCATCAGCTGCGTCAGGCCACCGGACAGCTGATGGTGCTCGGCGTCGGGGAAACCCGCTGCCCTCAACAACTCCAGCAGCTGAGCTCGCGGAGGCAGATACGCAACGCTCTTGGGAAGGTAGCGATACGCGGCGCCGTCACTGAGGAGCGCACCGATCTTGGGGACCACTTTGCCGAAGTAGATGTTGTTGCCCCAACGCACCAGCTTGTTGTGCGGCACACCGACATCGAGCAAGGCGATGCGGCCGCCCGGGCGAACGACGCGGTGCAGTTCGGTGAAAAAGGTGGGGAGGTCGAGCAAATTGCGCAGCGCAAAGCCACACGTCGCACCGTCGACGGTTCCGTCGGCCAGTGGAAGGCGCAGGATGTCGGCTTGAACTCTCGGGCTGGCGCTGCGATCGGCGGCGAGCATGCCGAAGCTGAGGTCGAACGCAATCGGCCGGTGGCCAGCCTTGCGGAGATCGATGCACAGGTCGCCGGTGCCAGCGGCGAGATCGATGACCGTGCTGCCCGGTGGAAGCGCCAGCAGTGTGACGGACTTGCGCCGCCAGCGGACATCGAGTCGAAATGTCATCACCCGATTGACGAGGTCGTACCGAGGTGCGATCGCGTCGAACATCTCGCGAACGGCCTGCACCTTCTCTTCGCCCTCGGGCAACGTGTCGCGGTCCCAGATACGTTCGCTCACGGAGATGAGGCTATGGCAGCATCGGGGAATGACCGACGAACTCTGGCGTAAAGGTGCACTTCAACTGGCCGATCTGATCTCTCGCAAGGAGGTCTCCAGCCGCGAAGTAGTGGCCGCTCACCTCGCACGCATCGATGAGGTCAACCCGCACCTCAATGCTGTTGTCCGCCGCTGGGACGACGACTCGTTGGCGGCAGCAGATGCTGCCGACAGGGCTGTTGCCGCTGGCGACTCTCTCGGGGCGCTGCACGGAGTGCCCGTCACCATCAAGGAGAACATCGACCTGGCCGGCACGCCAACCACGCAGGCAATCGCCTTCCTTGCCGAGGCAGTGTCAGCAACCGACGCGCCACTCGTTCAGCGCCTGCGCGGTGCCGGTGCGATTCCTATCGGCCGCACGAACCTGCCTGACCTGGGGTTACGAGTGACCACAGAATCGTCGCTGCATGGCGTGACGCGTAACCCGTGGCACCCCACTCGCACGACTGGCGGGTCCAGCGGTGGCGAGGGATCGGCGTTGGCCAGCGGCATGTCGCCGCTGGGCTTCGGCAACGACATCGGCGGTTCGTTGCGCAACCCCGCAACCTGCTGCGGTATCACGTCGATCAAGCCGAGCACCGGCGTAGTGCCGTGGGCGACGGAGATCCCGCCGCAGGACCCAGGGATCGCTGCCCAGCTGATGCTGACAGACGGTCCGATGGCACGCCACGTGGCCGACGTGCGGGCCGGGCTGTTGACCATCGCCGGTGCGCACGACCGCGACCCGCGCGCCGTCCCCGTCGTGTTGGCTGACCGCGCACAGGGGCGTGCATTGCGCGTTGCGGTGTGCGCAGCCCCGCCCGCCGGCTCTACGCATGCGGAGGTTGCAGCCGCCATCCAGGGTGCCGCCGATGCGTTCTCCGACGCAGGCGCTCACGTCACGGAAGCGATTCCGGCTTCATTCGCTCGTGCGGTGGAACTGTGGGGTCTGATCCTCAACGAAGAACTGCGCGTACAACGTCCGTTGCTGGAGATGGTGATGGGGGAGGACGGCAAGCGCTTCCTCGGCTTTGCTGACGAGGTGTATCCGGCTATCGACGTGGCCACCCTGATGCTTGCGTTCGGCGAGCGCAACGCGGTGGACCTTGAGTGGCACGACTTCCTCACCGAGTACGACGTGCTGCTGATCCCCACCTGGACGCAGCCGCCCTTCGAGCTCGGCGCCGATGTCCGCTCAGTGGAGGCGGCTCAGGGCGTGCTCGAGCAGATTCGACCCGTGCTGCCGGCGAACCTGTTGGGCTTGCCAGCGGCGATTGTCCCAGTCGGGATGGCTGACGGTCTTCCTGTAGGCGCGCAGTTGGTAGGCCGCCGCTTCGCCGATCTCACCTGTCTCAATGCCGCCGAGGTCTTGGAGCAGGCGTTCGGCACGATGACGCCGATCGACCCGATCAAGTAGCGGCGTCGAGTGCTGCGTTGGCGGCTGTCTGCTTGGCCCAGCGATAGTCGGCCTTGCCGGCCGGGCTACGCACCACCTCGGTGACGTAGACGAATGCCTTCGGCAGCTTGTAGCGCGCGATGTGATGTTCCGCCTCTGCACGCAGTCCGTCATCATCGACTTCGAACCCCTCACGCACGCGGACGATCGCTACGACTTCGTTGCCCCACCGTTCGCTTGGGCGACCCGCGACCACACAGTCGTACACAGCGGGATGGGCCTTGACTGCTGCCTCGACTTCCTCGGCGAAGATCTTCTCGCCGCCGGAGTTGATGGTGACCGAGTCGCGACCGTGCAGTTCGATGATGCCGTCAACCCGGAGTCGTGCCCGGTCGCCCGGCACTGCGAAGCGAACTCCATCGACGACCGGGTAGGTGCGTGCGGTCTTCGCGGCATCGCCGAGGTAGCCAAGCGCCAGCCGGCCACTCTTGGCCAGCCAACCGAGTTCCTGGTCGCCGGCGCCCAATTCGTGGCTGAGGTCGTCGCTCAGTACGTGGTTGCCGGGGCTGAGGGGGAACGTGCCCGTCGTTGCGCCAACTCCGACCGAGACGTGGGAGAGCTGACCGCCGGCCTCCGACGAACCCAACCCGTCGACGATCATCAGGGTCGGCAGGTGCTGGAGGAACTGCGCTTTGAGGCCAGCGCTCAGTGGCGCACCGCCGGAGAGCAGAACGGTGAGTGACGACAGGTCGTAGCTGGTCGTGTCCAGTTGGTCCAGCAACGGGCGCCCGAACGCATCGCCGACGATGAGCAGGAAGTTCAATCGCTCGCGCTGCACCATCGACCAGATGTCGTCTGGGTCAAGGCGCTCAGTGTTGTGCTGGACGAAGACGGTACCGCCTGCATTCCACGTGCGAAAGCTCATCCAGTGGCCGGCGCCGTGCATGAATGGGGGAGCGAGAAGTGCCTTCAGGCCGCCCGTTGCCTCAGCGACGATGGTGGCGATGGTGTCGGCTTTGCTGCCGCCGAAGCATTCGACGTTGGCGTCGGCGTTGCGCCACAGCACGCCCTTGGGCATGCCGGTGGTGCCGCCGGTGTAGAGGATGTAAAGGTCGTCGGGGCTCCACTCAACGGCGGGTTTCTCGGCCGAGGCAGCGGCGAGCGCTTCCTCGTACCACACGGCCCCGGGCAGAAGCGGCAGGCCAGATTCGTCATCGACCTGCAAAATGACCCGCAGCTTCGGTAGGTCAGGCAGTACTTCCGCCAGCGTGGGGGTGAACTGGCTGTGCACGACAATGGCGGTGGCCCGCGAATCGTTGAGGAGATACTGCAGCTCCTCGGCTACGTAGCGGTAGTTCACGTTGAAGGGAGCGACCCGCGCCTTGAACGAGCCGAGCATCGCCTCCAGGTACTCGTTGCCGTTGTGGAGGTAGATGGCCAGATGGTCCTGCCCGCTTTCGTGGCCCTCCAGCTCAGCGCGCCCGGTATGGCAGCCCAGGCCCTGCGCGATCAAGTGATTGGCGAGGCGGCGCGTTCGGTTCGTCAGCTCGGCCCACGTCAGACGGAGGTCGCGGTAGACCAGGCACACGTCGTCGGGGCGACTGGCGGCGATCGCTTCATGAACTTCAGCGACCGAAAACTGAGGGGAACTCATGGACTGAACCGTAGGCGGCATGTGTCGGAGGTCACGCATCGTGCGTTCTGGGGTGCTGCGATAGCTTCGGACCATGACCAGTGATCAATCCGCGCCCCACGAAATCGTCGACACTCGAGACGTCGACAAGGTGCTCTTCGGCATGTTCATGCCACAGGGTTGGAAGATGGAACTGTCATCGATCGACGGTGCGGCTGCGAAGTGGCAGACCGCCGTTGACATCGCGGTGCGCATCGAGGAGCTCGGCTACGACAGCCTGTGGGTCTACGACCACTTCCACAATGTTCCCAAGCCGGCGAACGAAGCCGTCTTTGAATGCTGGACGACGATGGCCGCCATCAGCCAGCGGACCTCGCGCATTCGCCTCGGCCAGATGGTGGGCTGCAACAGCTACCGCGAACCAAGTGTGCTGGCCAAGATCACGTCGACCGTCGATGTGATCAGCGGCGGTCGGCTGGACTGGGGCATCGGGGCCGGCTGGTACGAAAACGAATACAAGGGTTACGGCTTCGAGTTTCGGCTTCCGAAGGATCGCATCGGGATGATGGCCGAGACGGTGCAGATCGTGCGCAGCATGTGGACCCAGCCGGAGACCACCTTCGAGGGTGAGTACTACACACTGCAACGAGCCCAGTGCGACCCGAAGCCATTGCAGTCGCCGCATCCGCCGATCTGGATCGGCGGCGGCGGAGAACAGTTGACATTGCGAGCCGTGGCGCGTTACGCAGACTGCTCGAACTTCGGCGGCAAGCCCGATGAGTGGGCGCGCAAGCGGGAGATTCTGAAGGGCCACTGTGCGGCGGTCGGTCGCGACGAGTCGACGATTCGCAAGACCTGGAGCCCGGAGGTGTTCGTCCGCAGCACGCAGGCGGAGTTTGACGCGGAGGGCAGTCGCAGCTTCTGGGGCGAGCCGCTGGACAGCTGGAAGGCCGGCAACCTGGTCGGCACGCCCGAGCAGGTGTGCGAGAAGATTCAGGCGTACATCGATCTCGGCTGCACCGGCTTCACCCCATGGTGCAGCGACTACCCGAGCACTGAGACCGTCGAACTCTTCGCGGCGGAAGTCATGCCCAACTTCCGCTAGCCGCCAGCCCGCCAGCCGCCCCTCAAGGTGCGAGTGCCAGCCCGCCAGTGCGAGTGCCACGCCGCCAATGCGAGTGCGTTGCGACCATGCGAGTGGGTACTCGCACCCCGGGGTACGAGTACCCACTCGATGCTTTACGTCGCAAGCGCCTTTGAGTCCCAGCGCGGTCGGATGACCAGCGCGAGTGTCGTGAGGCCGCAGGCCACATACATGGCTGCTTGGACGTTGAGCAGCAGCTTGATGTTGTTGTGGGTGATCATGAGACCCACCAGGAGTGAGCCGCCGATGGCGCCTGCCGCACCGGTTGCCGATGCGAGTCCCTGGAAGCGGCCGAGAAGTTCTGGCGGACACAGGTGCTGTGCGGTACCGGCTGCGCCGATGCTCGATGTCATGTTGGGCAGTCCGCTCAGGGCGAACAGCGCGAGGAAGAGCCACAGCGAAGTCGTCACATTGCTCATGTTGACGAAGGCGAACGCGACCAGACCCAGCCCGCTGTAGCCCCACATCATCAGCAAGGCCGGGTCGAGCTTCTGCAAGTGGCGGCCGACGAAATACGACGCCAGAAGCCCGCCGAAGGCCGCCGTCCCGCGGATGATGCCGACGGTGGCTTCGTCGCCATTCAGTACTTCGATGACAAACGCGATGAACAGCACGGGGAACATGGCGAACGTCCAGCTGGCCATCGTCTGCACCACCAGATAGCCGACGAGACGCGGGTGCGTGCGGACCTGGCGCCATCCGCTGCGCACACCTCGCGGCTCGAGGTCCGTGTCGTCAGCGGTGTTCAAACTTGGAGTCGGTGTACGGACCAACCATGTGGCGACCGCGACGATAACGAAGGTCGCTCCATCTGCAATGACCACCGCGTTGAGGCCTCCAGCAGCGACCGCAATTCCACCGAGCGGCGAACCGATCAGTCGGGCCAATGAGCCGGCTGCGCCGTTGGCAGCGTTGGCGGCGGTCAGCTGATCGACCGGAACGATGCGGGGCACCATGGCAAACGACGCGGGGTCGTTGATCTCGCGCAGCAAGCCTTGTGACACGGCCACGACGAACGCCGGCCAGATGCGGTCGCCGGTCACCGCCAAGAGCGGCAGCAGCGTGAATGCCTGCAGCACATTGGTGACGATGACAGCGCGGCGCAAATCGCACCTGTCGACGAGGCTGCCGCCAAACGGGCCCCACAGGATGGACACCAGCAGTTCGATACTCACGATGGCGGCGGTCGAGCGACCGGAACCGGTCTCGATGTAGACGAAGGCGGGCAGCGCGACGGCCAGCAGCCAGTCGCCAACGTTGTTGACGAACCCGCCCCCGAGCACGAGACGAAAGTCCCGATTTCCCCACACACCGTCACTCATCCGCACGACCTTGCCACAACGACGGACCGCCGTCCGTCATCATTTCGATGTAGTCGAATGCGTTGCGACAGAATTGTCACACCGCGACGATGTCGATCTCCTGGCCCTCCTCGACGCGTCCAACCAGCTCAGGTGCATCTTGCCGAAGCTCTCGAAGGTCGACGGTCGTCATGAGAGGACCATGTAGAGGTGCTACCAGTCTGGGATGACTCAGAACAGGGAGGGCTGCTCGTGCTTGAGGAGGGGGAGGGGCGTTGGTAGAGGTGTGAGGCCAGGGATCATTTTGGTCAGGGCCTGGTGGAAGGCGAGGGCGAGCGCTGGCGTGCCGGTGTTGTCCGGGGTGTGCAGGAAGACGGTTGGTGCGCGGCCCTCGCTCAACCACTGGGCAACTGTCGGCTGCCAGCCTGCGATGCCCTCGGCTGTCAGCTCCGGGTAGTCGGTTCCGATGAAACGGACTATCGGATGGTCGGTCAGCGCCTCGTGCAGTGCAGGGACTCGCGGCTTCTGTTCCCACTCCTCGCGACCGTCGTCGGTGATGGGTGGGTGAGAGAAGAGCCACTCGGTATCGAGCAACACTCGCTCCACGCCATACCGGCTCAGCATCGAGTCGAGCATGGTGCGCCCGGGAACGGTGAAGAAGGCCGGATGGCGAACTTCCACCGACCAGCGCCATGCCGTCGGCCGTTGCCGCAGCGTTGACTCCAATGCGCCGAGGTCAGCTGGCCCGAACGATGCCGGCAGCTGCAACGTAAACCCACCGACCGCGTCACCGAGCGGTTCCATGACCTGACAGAACACGCCGAGTTCGGTGGCGATGCCGCGGAGGCGTCGATCATGCGTGATGTGCTTGGGTACCTTGAAGACGAATCGAAAGCCGGGCAGTGCCTGCTCGCGCCAGCGCGAGACGATGGCTGGCGTGGGGGCTGCGTAAAAGGTGGTGTTCCCTTCCACCGCGTTCAGCAGACGGCTGTACGCGTGGAGCTCGCGTCCGCTGACGGTGTCGGCTGGCAGGAAGCGCCCGACCCAGGCGCGCTGCGCCCACATCGGGCAGCCGACATACAGGGTGAGCGGTGCGGTCATCACCGCATCCGGATGAGGTTGCCCGTGACCATGCGTGCGTCGTCGCCGCACAGCCAGGCGATCACGCGTCCGACCTCGGCTGGCTCGGCCACGTGGAAGTGATCTGTGGAGGTCGCCGCGAATTCGCGCACCGCTTCGTTCACCCATCCGCTGTCGGTGATGGGCGGGTGAATCATGTTGGCCGTAACGCCACGGCGGCCGAGCTCGAGAGCGGCCGACATCGTGTAATTTTCGAGGGCGGCTTTCGCGGCGCCGTACGTGACCTCGGAGGGGAAGCCCATCGAGCCGCCCGACGTGAGTCCGACGATGCGCCCCCAGGTGCCGTCACGGTTGATCAGACGGCTGCTGAACTCGGCGATCATCAGCGCACTGGCACGAGCGTCGACGCCGAAGGTCCGGTCGAACAACTTGCCGGTGACACCTGGTGTGCTGCGGCCGACAGGGTCGATGGTGCCAGCAGTGAACGAGTCGCCGCTGGCCCAGCCGGTGGCGTTGTTGATCAAGATGTCCACCGGGCCGAAGTGGGCTTCTGCGGCGTCGAACAATCTCTCGGGCGTCGCGTCGTCCAACAGGTCGGCTTCGATTGCGAATGCCTGGCCGCCGGCTGCGCTGATTCGCGCCGCAACCTCGTCGCCGTCCGTCATTCGGTTCTGCTGGTAAGGCTCTGGCGTGTTCGGATCTTCAACCACCCGCCCGCGCAGGTACGCGACGAGCACGGCGACGCCATCGGCTGCAAGACACTCCGCAACAGCGGCCCCAATCCCGTGGTTCGCCCCAGTGACAATCGCAACATGCCGAGGCGCCATACCCGCCGACGATACCCGCACCGTTCACTCAGGCAGGGAGTGGTTTGTAGGAACTCCGGCAGCGCGGGCAGCGGCCAACGCCTCCGCGGGAGTTGCGTTCAGCCTCTCGAGTGTCCGTGCGAACAGTTCGGCTGCTTCACGGATCTTGTCGGCCCTCTCCGGCGCGACGAGTGTGTTCGCCGCAAGTACTTGTGTGCCGTGGCGGCCCCTTGTGGCGACGAAGCCAGCGGCCTCCAGCTCCCGATAGGTGCGGGCCACTGTGCCGTTCGCTAGGCCGAGATCGTTCGCAAGTTGGCGAACTGAGGGAAGTCGATGGCCTGCGGGAAGGGCCGCGGACTCGATCATGGTTGTCAGTTGCTGGCGAAGTTGCTCGAACGGGGGAGTCGCTGCGCTTTGGTCGATGACGATGATCATGCAGGTCGCCTGATCGCCGGTGAGAACGCAGCGGGCGGTCCACGTCGAACAAGCCGGGTCGGCACCCAGGCCCACGAGGCAGTGAGCCCGACAAGCGACACGACGACGATGGTGTTGTGAACAAGGTCGGCGTGTGGGAAGTAGCCCGTCGGCGCGAGGTACGCGGCAGCGATGAATTGCAAAGCGCTCCATCCACTCATCGCTCGCGTTGTGGCCAGCCCTCTGATTGCCTCGTCGACAAGAAGCTCGTTCGGGTCGCCAGCGGGTTGCGGTCGACGAGCAATCCGCCGCACTGCTGCGACGCCAATCAGTGCAAGCAAGATGGAAGCGTTGAGGATCATGGCAGTGTCGGCCCTGCTGGGGGCAACTCGCAGAGTGACGACCTGACGAATGATCACCGCGGCCACCGTGAGAGCGACGCTGCCTGCCAACCACCGCCAAGCGGTCGGGCTGATGTAGCGCCGCCAACTTCTCGTTTCGAGTGCCGCTGCCCGTAGCTCGGTGCTCGGCCTGTTCCCGACGAAAAGTTCAGGCAGGACACCAGCGACGAACCACCCGACGACGAGTCCGACCGCAGGATTCCATGATCGCAGCCCGTCGTGGAAGGGGAAGTATGCCCACGCGGCCGATCCGACGAACCCTCCACCGATTCCGAGCAGTCGCCATCTGCGTGTTCGCACGACGTACCGAACGAGCGCCGGATCGTCGGCGAGCGATTGTGGCAGGCCTTGCTGCAGCGCCACCCACTCATTGCTCCCGAGTTCTGGGAGCTTTCGACGTTTGCCAATTGCCCGTGCGATGACGAGGCCCACGACCAGGGAACCGATTGCGAAGTAGAACACGGATTGCCGCCTTTGTATCAATGTACTGCTACATTGATACAAACATGGGCGTGTGTCAAGAGTCGACGTTCGCAGCCTCTGTCCGGCTGCCCGCAGTCAAGGTCAGAGCTTTGCAGCTTCCGCTCGCAGCCTTTCGTCAAACGTGGCTATCGGAGCATTTCGGCGCCCGGACACCAGCAACACACAACAGTCGGGCATTTTGCACCCGGTTCCAACTCGCACCCGCGCCAGCGCCATTGGGTCGTCGGGGGTTCGGTCGATCTCGACTCCGATGGCGACAAGGTCGCTCCACACGGCATGCTCGACGCCACGACGAACTGCCCCCACGAGCACCTCTGCAGCAGTGACTGGGTGGATGAGCAGCGGCGGCAGCGCCTCGGCGAGAGCATTCACCGCTGCCGAGTGATGCCGATCGTGTGGATTGAGAAACGCAAGCAGCACGCTCGCATCGACGACGATCACTCGGGCCAGTCCTCGCGAAGCTCCTCGAGGTAGCCGGCGGCGAAGAGACCCGGATGACGGCCGGCGTGTTCAACCACCGCCCGACTGTGCGCATCGTGCTCATACGCGATGGCCTCTGCCCCGACGCGGACGAGCTGGCGCAGAATGTCGGATCTACTCTGGCCTGGAAAGCGCGCCGCGGCCGCGTCGATCGCTTGGGCGATGTCATCAGTCTCCGTCAAGAAATGTCGCTGTCGGGTCGTCGGCATGGCCGAAGTGTAACACCCAACGTCACGGTGATGCACCGCGAGTTCGGTATGCCTCGTGGGCGAACTGCGGGGGCGCTATTCGTAGGCGCGAAAGATGACTTCGGCGACGCAGCTGGGCTTGGCGGCACCCTCGGTCTCGAACGTCAGCTGGTAGGTGGTTTGCACACCACCGGCAATGTCGTCGACGGAGAGCACCGTGGCGCTCATCCGCAGGTTGGCGCCCACCGGCACGGGCGACATGAAGCGGACCTTGTTGCAGCCGTAGTTGACTCCCATCGAGAAGCCGGTGGTGATGACCACCTGCGGCAGCAGGACTGGTGCCAGCGAGAGGGTCAGGTAGCCGTGGGCAATCGGGCCGCCGAACGGACTTTCCTTCTTCGCGCGCTCGACGTCGATGTGAATCCACTGATGGTCGCCAGTCGCCTCTGCGAATTGGTTGACGCGCTCCTGGGTGATTTCCATCCATTCGCTGTAGCCGAGGTGTTCGCCGATTGCTGCCTTGAGTTCGGTGCTGCCGTTGAGAATGCGAGGTGCCATGGCGTCAGCATGCCAGGTGCGAAGGCTCTACGGTGAAGCGAATGAACGAGCCGCATGAACCGCGCACAACACTCGGTGATCGTCTCCTGCGTGGGGCGCTGTTTCCCCTTCGCATGACGAAGAACTCCGCCCGTCTGCTACGCAGTGCACTCATGGGGGACTTTCTTACTGCGTACTCGCTCACCCAACCCGACAAGCTGGCGATGGTCGACGATCGGCCCGACGGCACGATTCACCAGCTGACGTTCAGCGAGCTGAACGCCAAGTCGAACCAGCTCGCCAACGTGCTGTTAGACATGGGTGTTCGCCCGGGTGACTCGAAGGTCGTGTGGTGCGGTCAGAACAGCATCGGCCTCGTGCTGATGATCAACGCCGCCCGCAAGCTGGGAGTCACCGCCGTTCCGCTGAACTATCGGCTCAGCGACGAGGAGGCCACGTACGTCACGGACCACAGCGACACCACGACGGTGTACGTCGACGCCGAGTTCGCCCCAATGTTCGAACGTGTACGTGGCGACCTGGCGAAGGTGGAGCACTACCTCGTGTTCGACGCCGAGGCGCAGGGCTACACGGTGCCCGTCGGCATGGTCGACATCGATGCGCTGATTGCGGCTGCCCCGAGCTCCGAGCCGGAGATTCCGGAGGGCACCGAGGCCGGCTCGACCATGATTTACACCAGCGGCACCACCGGCAAGCCGAAGGGTGCGCTGCGACGCGGCAATTCGGGCGCCGAGCAGGCGGGCGCGCTGATGATGCACATCGGCTACACGCCTGACGACATCTACATCCCCACCGGCCCGCTGTATCACTCTGGTCCGGGCGGCTTTCTCGGACTGGCGCAGGCGCTGGGCCAGACCACCGTGCTGCAGCGCAAGTTCAACGCTGAGGACTGGCTGCGGCTGATCGAGAAGTACAAGGTCACTTCAACCTTCTGCGCGCCGACGCCAGTGCGCATGGCGTGCAACCTGCCTGCCGAAGTGAAGGCGAAGTACGACGTGTCGTCGATGCGCCGACTCATTGCCAACGCCGCTCCATGGAGCTATGCGTTGAAGCTGATGTACCTGGACTACTTTCCGGCCGAGTCCCTGTTCGAGGTCTACGGCAGCACGGAACTGGGCGTCAACTGTGTGCTGCGTCCTGAGGACCAACTGCGCAAGCCCGGGTCGTGCGGCAAGCCGGCGCCAATGGTTGAAATCAAGCTCTTCGACGACGATGGCAACGAGGTGCTGGGCAGCGGACCGGATCACACCGGCGAGCTGTTCGTGAAAAGCCCCAGCGTGTTCGCCGACTACTACAAGCAGCACGACAAGTTTCTGGCTGACAGCAAGCATGGCTTTCAGACCGTCGGCGACATCGCCTACCGCGACGATGAGGGTTACTTCTACATCTGCGACCGCAAGAAGGACATGATCATCTCCGGTGGCATGAACATCTACCCGGCCGAGATCGAGGCCGCGTTGGAGCATCACTCCGAGGTGCTGGAGGTCGCCGTCTTCGGCACGCCCAGCGACGAGTGGGGCGAGAGCGTGCACGCAGTGGTAGTTGTCCGCGAGGGTGGCTCGATGACCGACCGCGACGTCATGGAGTTCGCTCGGGAACATTTGGCCAGCTACAAGGTGCCGCGCTCGGTGACGTTCATCGACGAGCTCCCCAAGACCGGTAGCGGCAAAGTCTTGAAGCGCGAACTACGCGCCCCCTTCTGGGCCGGTCGCGCCAGCCAGGTCTAGCCCTCGAATTCGGCGAGGACGGCTGCCAGGGTGCGACGGCCGATGGCTGGCATCGACGTGCTGTCGTCGCCGGTCATGTAGGCGAGTGACAGGTTCAGTGCCCAACCTGCGGCGCGCCGCCACGTGTGCTCGTCGACGCCGACCGCAGAGCGGAACTGCTCGCGCTCGGCCGGTGGGAACATCATCCACGCCAGCGCAAGATCCGTGGCCGGGTCTCCTGCGCACATGTCGCCGAAGTCGATCACTGCGCTCAGCCGACCGTCCACGGTCAGCATGTTGGACGGATGCAGGTCGCCGTGCAGCCATGCGGGCGGGCCGTCCCAGGCCGGCGTCGAACGCAGCTCATCCCAGGTGCGCAGCACGCGCGGTGTGTCGATAACAGCCTCCAGCAGATGTGCCCGATCGACGACCGCCTGGGCACGGCGCTGCAGCGACACGCCACGGAATGGGTTCGACGGAGCGCCGTCCGGGGCAGGTTGGTGCAACGCCTCGATGAACGAGGCGAGCACGACCGCCGTCGCCGCCAGGTCGGTCGGCGGTGCAATTGCAGCCGTGATGCCGGGTAGCCAGCGGCACACGCTCCAGGCCCACGGGTAGTGCTCATCGGCAACTCCACAGAACCAGGGCACGGGCACGTCGAGGGGCAGTCGCGGTGCGAGTTGTGGCAACCACACCTGCTCGGGGAGGACGAGGTGGGCAGCGTCGGCTCGGCGCGGCAGGCGCGCCAGCCAGTCATCGCCGATTCGGGCGATGGTGTTGTCCCACCCGTTCGCGACCACCTCGACAGGTAGCGCAGCGAGCTCGGGGCATTGCGCTGCGAGCAGTCTGGCGACCAGCGCTGCGTCGATATCAATCTCGGCAGCCGGCGACGCCATCAGTAGCCCAGGCGTTGCACCCTGTCGGGCTTGCGCTGCCAGTCCTTGTCGACCTTCACGAACAGTTCAAGGAAGCAGCCCTCGGGCAGCTGTGCACGGGCGAGTTTGCCGACCTCTTTGAGGATCAGGCCTCCTTTGCCGATGACCATGCCCTTCTGGCTTTCGCGCTCGACGATGATCTCGACGCGAATTCGCGGCCATTCCCACTCGGAGACCCGCGTGGCGATGCTGTACGGAAGTTCGTCGTGGGTGACTGCTAGCAGCTGCTCGCGCACCAGCTCAGCCACCCACTGCTCCTCGGGTTGATCGCTGACGGTGTCCGGTGGAAAGTACTGCGGGCCTTCGGGGAGCTTGGTGTGCAGGAACGCAACCAACTCCGGAATGCCCTTGCCGGTGCGAGCGGACACCGGGAAGTACTCAGACGCGCCCAGCGAGGTGAGCACGGTCAGCTGGGCGAGCACTG